>JANNMS010000016.1:0-19405 GCA_031398055.1 Saprospirales bacterium
TTAAAATTTCAAAAACCCGTAGGGTTGGCATTTAGGTAGAAAATCGAAGTGCGTTTTATTAAAAATGCCGTAGGCATGGCATTTTGGCAGCAACATTCACGGATAAAATGCCATGCCTACGGCATTTCCCTGCTTGATTAACCTTGTTTTCTACTAAAATGCCAACCCTACGTGTTTTTGAAATTTTAATGCGTTTGACCTGTCAAATTGTGAAAATTCTAAAATTTTGCAAATTCTGATTCCGACAATTTTTTCAAAAAATAATGCCCAAACTGAGGTCAAGCCGCTGGTTCAAAATTTTATCAACGCCCGTTTCACCGGGCTGCCAACGATTTGTCCAGTGCATTTTTTTTCGTTGAAAACGCACGCCAGCATCCAACGTAAAATGATTTCCGAGTCGGTAACCCAGTTTTCCCTGCGCCATCCAGCCCCCATCCCAGTCCGTCGGGACGCGATTCGAAAAATCATTTTCCGAAAAATTTTTCCCAACAAATGCCCAGCCGCCCGCCAGTGAAAAATACGGTGTGACGTTTTTTGGTAAAAAGTAGCCACGAATTTCCCCAAAAACGGGATACGTCACGACATCGCCGCTGCCCGGCGCGAAAATATCCGCCCCGATTCCCAGCCCTGCCCCGGCCCACCGCGAAAACTGAAAACCCGCGACGTGCTGCACCAAATAACCCACCCGATTTTCCCCCGCCCAACTCAAACCGGGCATCGCTCCGAGCCGGGAATGTTGGAAAAAACCACGCTCCTGAAATGAATATTCGCGTGCCTCGCGCGACTTTTTGTCCTTGCATTTTTGGACAATTTTTTTCACGCCAGCCTTCGGAATTCGCAAATCCAAACCGCTCGAAGTGCGCATAACTATTTGACCGTCAGCGGAATAACTTGAAATTTTGCCGACAAAAATGCTACCGTCTTTCAAGTAAATTTTGTCGGTGCAATCTTGGTCAGGCTGGATTTGCGCTTTCATTTTTTGGGAAAAACACAAATTCAGCAGCGCAAAAAACAAGATGGTTTGAAGTGAAATTTTCATTTTCAAAAATTTGAGTTTCTATTTTTTTCGGACAAAAAAGTTGTCGTTCCCATCGTAAGGTGTTGCAGAAAAGACCAATTCGTCGTCGCAAAAAAGGATGCCGCCGTCCGTTCTTTCAATAATTGGGTCGGTTTCGATGCCTCCGCTGCCCAAATAAGGGTGCATTTTCCAAGTCGAAGTGGACTGAAAAACACCGTTTTGAAAAACATCCACCGTGCCGTTGGTTTTAAAATCGAGGGTCAAACCTTTGCCGTCGGTCGCGTTTTCGCCTGAACCCCAACCTTTTACGACATAAATCCATGACCATTTTCCAATTAATTTATCGTGGATTTTAATAGAATCCCACTGCGATTTTTGGTGGCATTCCCAAATTTCGCTGGATTTATAAGTGGTTTGGGCTGTTTCTTTTTTGCAAGAAAACAAGAAAATTGCCAGCAAACCGGTTGCAAAAAATAGATTTTTCATGTTGAAATTTTAAATGGAGGTCGAAATTTATTTCGACCAAAACTTGGATAAAAAATGGTCGAAATAAATTTCGACCTCCATTCATGACTTAATTTTTCACCAAAATCTTGCTCAATTCCTTCGGATTCGATGGGTCGGTAGTGTCAAATTGATAAAAACCGCCCTCGCCAATCACCAAAGTAATGCCATCGGAAAGCGCGATCGTGTCCCAAGCCTTGATGTCTTTTTTATGAGAAAGCAATTTTAAATTATTGATATCCGTGCGGTCGTAAATTTTCAAACCGTCATCGCAGACAAATAACAAATTATCGCGCAGTCCGAGGCCAAAAGGTTTGACCATTTGATAAGTTTTTAAATGTGCCGTCTGTGGCAAATGTTCGATGCCGACGATTTCCAACTGATTAAAATTGTTGCCGTTGCAATTCGTGCCGTCGTGAATCGTGATGTACGCATATTTATCATCGCAAACGACCGGGTCGCAGCCCGTCGCATGCCAAAAAGCATTTACATAAACCGGGGCGTTCGGGTTGGTCGCATCCAAAATAAAAACGCCCGACTGCGAACCGACGAACAAATAATTTTTCCATGGAAAAATGGTCTCGATGTTCCAGCCGAGCGGAACAGCCGTGTTTTTCTTCGGGCAATCCGGCGAAGCGAGGTCGAAAGGATACAATTGTGAGTTGTCCACGGCATACATAAAATTGTTGTAAAAACTGATGCGAGCGTACGAACCGCTCACCCCGGTCGCGGCAGCAAGTGCACCGCCACCGCTGGAATTTTTGGGGCCGCCAGAGGCATCGGCAAAACTGTCTTCCAAAACCCAAATTCCGCCGCCGCCCTGCCACCAGCCATTATTAAATCTTTCGTCGTCGCAGGTCAAAGTTTCGGTCACCGTCGTCGGCGTGTATTCAACGAGGTAGCCTTTGTACGGGTCATAACCGTACAATTGGAAGACATTTTCGGCGCGGCAGGTCATTTTTGGCTGTAAAATGTCCGAAATATCAAAAGTCAAAAGGTCGGTGTACTGGTCGGCGTACAAAAAATTGCCGCGAACGGCCATGTCCACGTTGCCAGAAATATTCATAAAACCGAGCGGCGCAGGGTTCGACGGGTTGGAATTATCAAAAATGTGGATGCCCTCGCGGAGTTCATTTATCAATAAATAATTCTGGAAAGTGTAGATTTTCCCTGGGTTTTTGAGTTCGCGGGCAGGTTCAATCGCCACCGATTTTCGGATTTCGTCCACCGAAAGATAGACCGGGTCGAGGCGGATGAAGGTTTTTGTGGTGGTGCATTTGTCTTTGAGGCAGGCGGCGAAAATGCCCGATATCAAAATCAGGCCGAAAATTGGAAATAGAATCTTTTTCATTTTTCAGAATGGTGATGGATGAAAGTTTAATTTTTTAGTCGCGGAAAATTTAAAAGTACCGCGAAATTTTTGAACCAGTTCTGAAATCAATGACTGCCGGGCAGGCAAAAAAGGTTGGGTAACCACAAAAAAATAAGCCGTGCGGCTCATTTGCTACACGACTTACTCATTATAATCTCATGATAGATATAAGCCGAACGGGGGGAGACTGAGAAAATATTCTTTGAAAATTCAAAATCTCAAAATTGCGTCAAAACCAACTTTACTTTTTTGATGATACAAAAGTGCTGGCAGTTGCGATTTGCAACAATAACAATTTTTGGTTAGTGTGAAGTATGAAATTTGTGGAAATTATTTTTAACCCCACTGAAAATGAATGGTTTATGGAAAATCGGGCAAAGGGCACCGTGAAATTGGACTTGAATTTTTTCATTGAAAATTATCACTTCAAATTCTAATTTTGACCTAAAATCTAATCGCTTTTAAAAAATGACACCACTCGCCGAGCGGATGCGCCCCAAAACCTTGGAAGAATATGTTGGCCAAAAACATTTGGTCGGCGAAAAAGCCGTACTCCGGCAGGCCATCGAAGCAGGAAAAATACCTTCGTTCATTTTGTGGGGGCCGCCGGGCGTGGGCAAAACGACGCTCGCTCAATTGATTGCCAACATTTTAAAAAAGCCGTTTTTTCAACTTTCTGCCATCAATTCTGGGGTGAAAGACATCCGCGAAGCCATCGAAGAGGCAGGGAAAAAGACGCTTTTTCACCAGCCCGGCGCGATTTTGTTTATTGACGAAATCCACCGTTTTTCAAAAAGCCAGCAGGATGCGCTGCTCGGAGCGGTCGAAAAAGGCGTCGTGACTTTGATTGGCGCGACGACGGAAAACCCATCTTTTGAAGTGATTCCGGCATTGCTTTCGCGCTGTCAGGTTTATGTTTTGAACCATTTGGAACGCGACGAATTGGTCGGTTTGCTGCACCGTGCGCTCGCCGAAGATGAAAGTTTTCGGGACGCAAAAATCGAACTTTTGGAAACCGACGCCATGCTTTTGTACTCCGGTGGCGATGCCCGAAAATTGCTGAACGCCCTCGAATTGGTCACCAATTATCGCATCCCCGGCGAGCCGTTTGTTATCACTAACTCGTTGGTTACCAATCTGATACAGCAAAATATTTCACTTTATGACAAGTCGGGCGAGCAACATTACGACATCATTTCCGCTTTTATCAAAAGTCTTCGCGGCAGCGATCCGAACGCGGCAGTTTATTGGTTGGCGAGGATGTTGGACGGCGGCGAGGACATCGAATTTATCGCCCGGCGAATGGTCATTTTGGCTTCGGAAGACATCGGTTTGGCCAACCCGAACGCCCTACTTTTGGCCACGACCACGATGGACGCGATTCGCATGATTGGGATGCCGGAAGCACGCATAATCCTCTCACAATGTGCGGTTTATCTCGCTACGTCGCCAAAAAGCAACGCGAGTTACATGGCCATCAACAAGGCTTTGGACTTGGTTCAAAAAACGGGTTCGTTGCCCGTCCCGTTGCACCTCCGAAACGCGCCGACCAAGTTGATGAAAGATTTGAACTATGGTTCTGGTTATCAATATGCCCATGATTTTGAGGGAAATTTTGTGCAGGCCGATTTTTTGCCGGACGAAATTTCTGGGACGACATTTTACGAACCTGGAAACAATCCGAGTGAGGAAAAAACACGACAATCGCTTGTCGAAAAATGGCAGGGAAAATACAAATATTGATGGAGGTCGAAATTTATTTCGACCATGCCGTGGTCGGAATAAATTCCGACCTCCAAGCACTCGGAACACTTTTTGCCAATTCATAAAAATTGGTAATTTGAAAACCGAAAAAAATCAATGTCAAAAAGAAATTTCAAAGTCAAAAACGAGGCCGCGACAAGTGCCGCAAAAATTTCCCAAACCAAATCTTCCGATGGTAAATCATTCAAAATCAGTCAGTTACTGCTGGTTTTGGGTTTGCCGATGCTGGTTTATTTTCAAACTGCAAACTTCGATTTTTCGTACCACGATGACGATGTCATCATTTTGGACGGGGCAAAAACACTCGCCGCACCCTTTTCATTTCACGATATTTTCCTGACAGATGCTTGGTTAAAAGACAAGCAAATCGAGTTGTACCGCCCGCTCCAATCGCTTTCGTTTTGGTTCGATGCCCATTTTTTTGGGCAAAAACCGGGCGGCTACCACGTCCATAATTTGCTTTTGCACTTGTTGAATTGTTTTTTGGTTTTCCAATTTTTACGGATTTTGACGAGCAGGGCAACGGTCGCTTTTTTGGCAAGTTTGGTTTGGGGACTGAATTTTTTGAACACGCACGCAGTTTGTTGGATTCCTGCGCGTGGCGATTTGTTGCTCGCAACTTGGGCTTTGACTTTTTTGATTTCTTTTCATAAATTATTGGAAACCAAAAAGTTAGCATGGGCAGGGCTGAATATTTTGGCTTTCGCCGCCGCGCTGTTTTCAAAAGAAAACGCGGTGCTGCTGCCCGTTTTCGGGGCGATTTTGTATTTTTTGAAAACTGAAAAACCCGCCCGGATGACTCGGTCGGACGGGCCGCCTGTCGGCAAATTGGTTTTACCCATTTTGGGTTGGGCGATTTCGGCGGCAATTTATTTTTCGATGCGAAACCAGAGCATCGGCGCGGCGGGGCAAAATCTGTCTTTTCAATCCTTTTTGAAAAATGCGCGGGTGCTGCCCGAAGAATTGGCGAAGTGGTTTTTTCCCCTCAAATTTTCGGTGATGGCAGGTTTTGATTGGATGCTTTTGGGGCTCGGATTGGCAGTTTTGGCGGGGCTGTTTTTCTTTTCAAAAAAGTTTTTGAGTAAAAATCCGGCGTCGCGGCGGCTCGTTTTTTTTGCGGTCGCGCTGGTTTTGTTACCGCTTTTGCCTTCGATGTTTTACACGCCGCAGTTCGTTTCGTACGGCTACGATTACCTCGATCATCGGATGTATTTTCCGTCGGTCGGACTGGTTTTGCTGTTCGGTTTGCTGGTTTCGGAGATAAATTTTTTCAAAAAATCAAATGTTGGCGTGGCAGTTTTGGCCGCATATTTTGGCATTTTTGCCTTTTTTCATTCCAAAAACTACAAAAACTACGACAATTATTATCAAAATGCGATGGCCACAAATCCAAAATCCGGTTTGGCTTTGACAAATTATGGCATCCTGAAACGCAAGGCTGGGCTGCGCGACGAGGCCGAAAAATTGTTTGAAAAAGCGATGCTCGTCGCTCCAAACTACGATTTTTTGCAGGCCGAATATGCCGTTTTGCAAAACGAAAAAGGCAATTATCAAAAAGCGCTCGAATTCACGACACGGCTTTTGGACTCGCCGTCGCGGCTGGCAAAAGACAGGGATGTTTTGTTGGTGCACCGTGGTTTTGCAAAAGCAAAAATGGGTCGGCAGGCCGAGGCGATTGTTGATTTTGAGGCCGCGATTGCTGCAAACCCGAACCGACCACAATATTTTCAGAACCTCGGCTCGTGTTTTGAAGATTTGAACCGGAGCGCGGAGGCCATCGAGGCGTATTCAAAAGCGATAAAATTGGATCCGAATTTTGCCCAAAGTTTGTTCCGGCGCGGATTTCAATATGGAAAAATGGCGCAGCCGACGTTGGCTTTGGCCGATTTTGACCGGGCAATTTCGATTGAACCGGGTCGCGGCGAGTTCTATTATTTTCGGGCAATGGCTTACAAAGATTTGAACGACCGGGAAAAATACTGTGAAAATATGCGAAAAGCGGCGGCGATGAACGTGAAAGAAGCGGTGGAACCTGCGAAAAATTTCTGCAATTAATAGGGCGTTTCTTGGCTATTCAGGCTTATCCAGATAAATTTGCCATAAAATTTTATCAAAATGACGAGAGATAAAGTCTTATCGACGATTCAAAGTTTGCCCGTTGAGTTTTCTCTGGAAGAACTTTTCGAAAAATTAGTTTTGTTGGAAATGGTTGAAAAAGGTTTGCAACAGGTGCGAACGGGGCAGGTACTTTCGCATGAACAAGCCGCAAGAAGACTGAAAAAATGGCTCAAGTAATTTGGGCAATCCGAGCAATTGATGATTTGGAAGAAATTGCAGAATGGTTGGAACGCACCTCTCCCACTTTTGCAGATTTGGTTGTCCGCGAAATTTATGCGATTGAAGGACAACTAAAACTCTGGCCTGCATCCGGAAGAATCGTTCCAGAGGTGAATATTTCTTACATTCGGGAAGTCATTATCCGAAATTACAGGGTGATTTATTCGCATTTGGATAAAGAAAAAGTCCATATTCTTGCCGTCAGAAGCAGTCGAATACCTTTGGATAGGCTTTGAAAAAACTGGCTGGATGATCAAGAATCATCCAGCCAGTTTTTTTATCGGCGAACAACCACCAATTTTTTCACCACCGGATGCATTTTCGGCGATTGGATGGAGATAAAATATTCGCCCGTCGGCCAATCGGTGGCATCTATTTTTAAAATATCATTTTCCAATTCTTCTATTTTTTCAAAAAAAACAGTCCGTCCGGTGGTGTGATTGACCAAAATTTGCACTGCCTCGCCTTTCAATTTTTCCAAATTCAGAGAAAACTCACCTTCTGAAATCGGGTTTGGGAAAATCGAAAAATCTGCCAAATCCAGTTTTGTAATTTCCCTGCTTTTGCCCGCAACCAGGGACGCGGCAATATTTACCGAATAATCTTCGACCTCGCCGAACGGAATCGCAGCTTCGCAAGGGTCAGGATACGCCCCGCGTTTCATCGAAATCCGCATCCGAGTTTCACCGAGCGTGGCGTTGGCCGGAATGGTAAAATTTCCGGTCAATTGCGCATCCACCGCACCCTTCGCCGCACCGGAAAGGATGCCTTGCCAAGCCGTTTCGGTGGCCGTTTGGAAAATTCCGTCGCGGTTGTAATCTATCCAAACCCGAAAATATTGCGGCGGCGCATCCCAACTGAACGAGGCAAAAAGTTGGATTGGATAGTTTTGCCCGCGAACCACGGCTGCGATGGAACTCGTAAAATTGGAATAATCTGCCTTGCCCGACGGCTTATTTATGTTTGAAAAAATGACTTTGCTGATCCATTCTTGCCAGGGAAAAGCACTTTTTGAGGTGCAATAAACGGGGCTGCCCGAGTTTGAAGAACAAGTTGCCGGCGGTGCAACGGCTATGATTGTCGAGCAATTTGTTGGATTTTGAATATCGGCAACCGTAAAATTGAGATTCCCGGCAGCGATATTGTACGGGCCAAAACTTTTTGCCACGCCATAATTTCCTGAAAAATTGACGCCGTTCACGTTGGCCGTCCAACCCGTGCCGCCGCCTGTTTTATTTGCCAAAATCGTGAAAGTAAAAAGGTCGTCGGCTGGGTTTGTCGGGGTGTTGTTGTTTTGACAAGCGAGATTTGAGACAGTCGCGGTCAAATTGCAACCCGGCGTCGCGGGCAGCAAATTGATGAAATAATCTTCGACTTCGCCCATCTGAAAAGTTTCGCAGGGCGTCGGTTGCGACCCACGTTTTACGGCCACGCGAAGTCGAGTAATTCCAGCCGCTGCCGTCGCTGGGATTGTAAATGTCTGATTTGCAATCAGTTGGCTTAAACCTTGAATCGGGGGCGTGCTGGTTTGATTTAGAATAATTTCCCCAGTTTCGAAAATTCCGTTTCGGTTTGTATCGAGCCATGCCGCCCAAAATTCTTGGTTCGGAAACCAGCCCGTCCCCGTTTTCAAAGTCAAAACAAAACTTCCGCCGATGGCGAGTTGGGTCGGCGACAAATTTGTAAAATCGGCAAAAGAGGATTTTCCAGATAAATTGTCTAAATTTTCCAATTTTACTTCCCCAATATATTCGTTCCACGGCAAAAGTCCCGCCGAGGCGCAGTAACCTGTGGGCACATTTCCGGAGGTGTTTACCGTGAAAATTTTGATATTCGAGCAACCGTTGGCATCGCTGACGGTCAAAGAATAGGTACCCGCGTCCAAATTTGAAATGGTGGCCGCGGCCGCGCCAGAATTCCAGACATATATATATGGTGTTGTTCCGCCGCTGACAATCGCCGTGGCCGAGCCGTTGTTGGCCGCTGCATTCGATTCGTTGGTGATATTCAAAGAGACGGCGAGGGTGGCAGACTGTGTCAAAGTGGTCGTGGCGGTGGCTGAAATCCCGTTGGATGCCGTGACCGTCACGGTGTAATTTCCGGCAGGGAGGTTATTGTTGAGGGCCGTTGTTTTTCCGTTTGACCACGAAAAAGAGTACGGCGTGGTGCCACCGGAAGCAGACGCTGTGATTGCTCCATCAGAATTTCCGTTGCATTTTGGGTTGGTTTTGTTCGACAAATCAATGGAAATGCCAGCAGCCAAACCGCCTTTTTTGAAAAATGCTTTAAAAAATTGCCCGTTGTTGTCGCGGGTCAAAATACCATCGGGCGCGGAATTGCCTTGAAAATCAATATCAGATTTGAAATAAATTTCTATCGAAAAATTTACGCCCGGCGCAAGCCCTGCCAAAAGATTGGTGTTTGGCGTGCTGTCAAAAGTGCGATTTCTGTAATTTCCAGAGCCACCATCGACTTCGTGGAGGAGGTTTATTTGCAAAAAACTGCCCGGTGTTGTACCCGTTTGATAAATTCTGTAAAATAACGAGGCATTCAAAACTTGGTTACTGCAACTTTCCCAAGTCAAAGACATGGCTTGTTTGAGCGTCAAATCATTGACCGTTCCGAAATCGTAGTTTTGGAAATTTTGCAGCCAAGTGCAAGTCCCTGCAAAAAAAGTGATGGTTTGTCCGTTGGCTTCGACCGACAATTGCGTCGCACAATCCGAGACATAATTGTAGCCGCAGCCAAAAACTTTGGTTGAGTTATTCAGGAAAAGGCAAAAAATGACTGGAAAAATGTAAAGCCGCTTCTGTTTCATTTGAAAAAAATTAAAAATCTGTCCAGCAGCCGAGGCTGGGCAGCGTGTTTGGAAAAAAATTTGATTGGAAAAAATGAAGAAGCGCGAAATGCGTAAAAATTTAACGG
This sequence comes from Saprospirales bacterium, assembly GCA_031398055.1. Lineage (GTDB taxonomy): Bacteria > Bacteroidota > Bacteroidia > Chitinophagales > Saprospiraceae > M3007. Next base: position 9,921 of record JANNMS010000016.1, read on the forward strand.
GGAAGAAAATTAAAACGAGACCCAAATCGGAGGCAGAGCAAAAGTAGTTTGCCAATTTTTCAAATGGAAAAATTTGCGCTGGCCGAGCGGTATTTTTGAATGATTTACTTTAAAATCAGGGAAAAACACAATGACCCAAAAAGAAAAATGCCACTCCGTCTTACGACGGAATGGCAACAACATAACCATGAAAACAATTAACCAATCTATTCTTTAGCCCTTTCTGATTTCTTATAGTTAAAAAACCATGCCAAAAATTTGGGTGGGCTTAAAATTAGTTGATTGCTTCATGCTGCAAATGTAAACTGAAATTCTAATTGTCAAAGAAAAAATTTGTACACAATTTGAATTCCTTTATAAACAAAAAAATCTGAAAGGCAAAAAAAACTTCAATCTTTATCTTCTTTGGCTTCCATCCGTTTTTCGATGTAATCTCTCCAAACGGGTAAATAATCGTAAGAAATATAGATTTCCGTATCGTATGCTCCCCACGCCCCATTTTCGATAGCCAAATTCAAACGGCGAATCGAGCCAGCCGGAATTTTCAAAGTGATTAAATGTCCCATCGAAACAACGATTTGCCATGAAATAACCCGCGCATCAGCTGGTGGGAATAAATCCCAAAATCCATTTGCCTCTAATTTTCTCCTGATTTCCGTCAAATTCTTGTCCTGCTGATGCTTCATGATGATGGTAACTGTCACGCTGTCCGTTGCCGGCAAATTCGTTGGAGTCGTTGAAGGCCCTTCCGGTGTTTGTTTTATCGGTTCTTGTGTAAAAAGTGGCGACAAACAAAAACAAAACAGCCCAATCAAAAATAAGTTTTTTTTCAGCATGACAATTCAGAAAAAATAAGCACCCGTTTTTTGGATAGCAAGGCGAAGGTAAAACGACTTTTGAAATTCAAATTCGAAAATTAATTTTTTCAAATTTACTTTTCAATATCAAATTCGAAAGGTTCACGCTCCACACTTTTATTCATTTTACAAAAAATTTCTGAAAACGGGTTTTGCTTCTACATTTGCCAGCATTGTTTTCAGTAAATTTTCAAGTCATGTTTAAAAAACACCCGGCGGGGCTTCCCTTCCTTTTTTTCACTGAAATGTGGGAACGTTTCGGCTATTATTTGATGATCGGCATTTTCACTTTGTACATGAAAGACACCCAAAAAGGTGGTCTTTCGATGTCAAATGCCCAAGCTGCCGATATTTTCGGTACGTTCATCGCGCTTGTTTATCTCACGCCATTTATTGGTGGGATGTTGGCCGACAGGGTGCTCGGTTTTCGGAAAAGCATCATCATCGGTGGGCTTTTGATGGGCATCGGCTACCTCGTTTTGGCGATACCTAATAATATGACTACGTTTTGGCTTGCACTTTTCCTGATGATTTTGGGAAATGGCTTTTTCAAACCGAACATTTCCACGCTCCTCGGAAATCTTTACAACGAGGACAAATTCCGGGAACAAAAGGACAACGGCTATTCCATTTTTTACATGGGCATAAATATCGGTGCGCTCGTTTGCAATTTTGTAGCGGCTTATCTGCGAAATACTTACGGTTGGGGATATGCATTTGCGGCGGCGGGAATCGGGATGTTTATCGGGGTCGCTGTTTTTGCTTTTGGTTTGAAAAATTATGCCCACGCCGATGTCGTCGACACCCAAAAATCAGAAGAGGCCAGCGTAGCCAAAGTACTTTCGACCGTTTTGTTGCCTGCAATTGCCGTTGGCGTCGCTGCTTGGTTTATTCCCGGAAATATTTTTGGCTCGGATTCGACCGATGCTTTCCTTTTTGGCGTGCTGCCGGTCATCGCTTTTTACCTCTGGACTTTGAAAAATGCCAGCCCGACCGACAAACCGAGAATCAAAGTTTTGCTGGCGATGTATGCTGTTGTCGTTGTTTTTTGGGCAATTTTCAAACAAAACGGCACGGCTTTGACCAATTGGGCGGAAAGTTTTACCGACCGTTCTTATCCTGAAATGCTGGAAAAACCGGCCAGTTTTATGGGCATGTTGCAAACTGACACGGTGAAATTGCAAAATGTCCCGGTCGTCGACCACCATTTTCGCGTCGCCCGCGATGCCGAAAACAATGTTATTAAAGAAAAAAACTACCCACATTATCTCCGGAACATCCCCAAAAACGAGTGGCCACCGGAGGGTTCGACTTACAAATTGATCTCCACTGAAATTTTCCAATCAGTCAATCCATTTTTCGTGGTCGTTTTGACGCCGCTCCTGATTTGGGTTTTTTCATACCTCCGAAAACGAAAAAAAGAACCGACTACGCCCGCCAAACTCGGCTGGGGTCTGGTCATTTCCGCGCTTTCAACTTTGGTGACGGTTGCCGCAGTTTGGGCTTGCCACAACGGCGAAATCAAAGCCTCGGCTTGGTGGGTCATCGCAACTTACGGCGTCATCACCGTCGGCGAACTTTGCCTCAGCCCGATGGGGCTTTCGATGGTTTCGAAAATGGCACCCCGGCATTTGGCCGGTTTGATGATGGGCGGCTGGCAATTGGCCACGTCGTTTGGCAACAAATTGAGCGGTGTTTTGGCCGCGATGTGGGACAGGTACGACGACAAAGCCAATTTTTTCTGGGTCAATTTTGTCTTGCTTTCTATCGCTGCGGTGGTTTTGTTTTCGCTTTTAAAATGGGCAAACCGCATTTTTCGAGAGGCGGGGCTGCGATGATTTTCCTAATTTTGAAATCCTATTTTTCAAAAAAATAGGGTTTCCCGGATGGCAAAAATTTTCAAACTGGTTGGTAAATTTGCCTTGTCTGAACGCAAAATTTTTTCAAATCTTAAAATTAAAATAGCAATGGCAAAAAGAAAATTTACAACAAAAAAAGGGACAGGCAAGATCGACGACGCCGCCGATGCCAAAGAAACCAAAAGTTTCATGTGGATAGTTTTCGCGGCGGTCGTGCTTTTGGTGGCGATTGTTTATTTCCTTTCGAGATGATTTATTGGTTATTGGGGAAATGGTTATTAGAAAATTAGTTATTGGGAAATTGGGGAAATGGTTATTGGATTTGCATGATAAACCAATAACCAATTCCCCAATTTTCCAATAACCATTTCCCCAATCACCCAATCGCCCGACCAATATCCCCCAAAATATCCACCGCATTTTCGATGCCCACCGACACCCGAATCAAGCCGTCGGTGATGCCATTTTTCTCCCGTATTTCTTTTGGGACTCGGATGTGCGACATCGAAGCCGGGTGCAAAATCAAAGTATCCGCATCGCCCAAAGTCGGGGCGAGCGTGCAAAATTTCAACCGGTTCATCGCCCGGATACCTGCTTCCAAACCGCCCCGGAGTTCAAAACTCAACATCCCGCCGAAGCCGTTTTTCATCTGTTTTTTTGCCAAAAAATGGTCGGGGTGCGACGGCAAACCGGGGTAATTTACCCGCTCCACCGCCGCGTTTTTTTCCAAAAAATTGGCCAAAGCCAGCGCGTTTTCGCAGTGCCGAACCATGCGCAACGACATGGTTTTCAACCCATTGTGCGTCAACCACGCCTCGAACGGCGAGCAATTTGTGCCCACCAATTTCATCGCAGTCCACACCTTTTTTTTCATCAAATCTTTGTCGGTGCCAATCACGATTCCGGCGGTCGAATTGCCGTGACCGTTCAAATATTTCGTCGTCGAATGGATGATAAAATCAATGCCAAAAATGAACGGCTGTTGTAGCATCGGCGTCGGGAAAGTGTTGTCGACCACTGAAAAAACTTGGTATCTTTTTGCCAAATCGGCCAGCCCGGCGAGGTCAACGCAAGCCAAAGTTGGGTTCGCCGGCGACTCGGCATAAATCATTTTTACCATTTTATCTTTTTTCAAAATGGCCTCGACGGCGCCCAAATTTTTCAAATCCATCAAAACCGGTTCGATGCCCAGCCCGGCAAAAATCGTTTTGAAAAGTTCGGTCGTGCCGCCGTACAAATTTTCTTGGGTCAAAACTTTTTCCCCATTTTTCAACAAACCCAAAACCAAAGTCGAAATCGCGGACATCCCGGAGGACGTCATAATCGCTTCGGCTTCGAGGCCGAGGCCGTGCGTTTCGAGCGCGGCAATTTTTTTTGCGACCGTGTCCACCGTCGGATTGGCGTAGCGGCTGTAAACATGGCCGCCCGCCTCGATATTTTGAAAAATGTCAATTCCTTGGTCAATGCTGTCAAAAGCAAAGGACGAAGTGGCATAAATCGGCAAAATATGGGGTCGGGTGGTTCGGTTGTCGGGCAATTCGCGGACGACAAGTGAGTCAAATTGGATTTCAGACATTTTTTTTCAATGATGAATGATGAATGATAAATGATGAATCATAAAATAGTGGCGGTGAATATCACGAACTTTTTAATTTTGCAGCGTCCCAATTGGAGGTCGAAATTTATTTCGACTTTTCATGGCCGGAATAAATTCCGGCCTCCATTTCACAAAACAGACAGTAAATAATGGAAAACTCCTCCGCTGAACACGAACATAATATCCACGAGTTTTTTAAAAAACTCCTTTTTCAACGCGACCAGCGCATTGAAAAATTGGAACAGGAACTTGCCGCAAATCCTGCGATGCAAGGCATTCCGGTTGCAGAAGTGGACAAAAAATTTGCAGCACTCCAAAAGAATTTTGAAGAAAAAAACGCGCATGCCACCTCCCAAAACAACGCGCAAAAGGTTCAAATTCAACAACTTACCGAGACGATTCGTCAAATGCAGGGCGGCTACGAAAACCTTCGTCGGCAAAAAGGTGGCTTCGGAATGTTGTCCATGACTTTGTGTTTTTTGGCGAGCACACTTTTTGGTTTTGTTTTGCATAAATTATTTTTTGCAAAATCAGACCCGCAGGCCGTTGTTTTTGAAAATTTCAGAAATGCACACCAATTTGATTTTGAATATCAAATCAGCCAAGGCCAATTTGACAAAGTGGAAACAACCTTGAAAAACAGCCTTGAAAAGAATGAATATCAAGGAATTAAATCCGAATTGGAATTTTTCAAAAAAATAATGGGCGCGGCTCGCCGCTCGGCGACCGGCAATATTTCGAACGACGAGGCAGGCAAAGATTTTATCGTCAACCCAAAAGCAGACGCGGCAAACATTCAGGAAAAAGCCAAAAAATCGCTGACCATCACCCAAAACGAGGTGACAATCCGAAGTGAAGCAAGCACTTCGGGTGAAAAACTGGGGAAATTGAAAAAAGGTGAGACCGCCGGAGTTTGGGACAAAACCACCTCGATTGATAAATTCACCACCATTTTGGATGGCAAAAGAATCGAAGTGAGTGATTATTGGTACAAAATAGAAGCACCGAACGGCACGGAAGGTTGGGTGTTCGGATATTTTACCAACCGTTCGATGAAGCGTTTTTCATACCTCGACCCACCGCCGACCGATACTTTGTCTGCCCCAAAACCAGTGCCAGCAAGCAATCAAATTCCAAACAAACCTGCCAACGGCGGGTAAATATTTTCCAAAAAATGATTGAAATCGACTTGGTTCATAAATATGAAATTCCGCAACTTCGAGATTTAGCGGAACATACTTTTAGGACGGCTTACCAAAAAGACAATGACCCCGAAAATTTTGAAACGTATTGCCAAGAATATTTTTCCATCGAAAAAATCAATTCGGAATGGTCGTCGCCGGACGCGGGTTTTTGGTTTGCAAAAATTGAAAATCAGCCTGTCGGATATTTTAAATTGAAATTCGACCAGCCTCAAAAAGACCTCAATTTGCAAAAAACGACAAAATTGGAGCGGATTTACGTTTTAGAAGGATTTCAAAATCGTCGGATCGGTTCGGCCATGTTGGATGCGGCTGAGGCATTTTCAAAAGCAAGAAATCAGGAATTTTTGTGGTTGAGCGTTTGGAAAAAGAACCCGCCCGGCATTCGTTTTTATGAAAAAAATGGCTACGATATTTTTGGTATTGAAATTTTTGTCGTCGGAAATGACGAACAAGAAGATTGGCTGATGGGAAAAAAATTGGTTTAAAAATTTCTCGAAATATATTTTTTCACTTTAAAATATTCAAAAAAAATGTTTGGACAAAATCAACAAGGGCGCAGCGGTGGTTTTCGGATTCCGCCCACCCTGATTATTGCATTAATTATGGCTGCTTTTTCTGTTTTTAAATTTTACAGCAACAGCCAAACCAATGAAATCACCGGCGAAAACCAGCACATCGGCATTTCGCCAGACCAAGAAGTGGCGATGGGGCTGCAATCCGCGCCCGGAATGGTGCAGGAAATGGGCGGTTTGAGCAACAACCAACAACTTGCGGCGGTCGTCAAACAGGTCGGGCAAAAAATTGTCCTGTCTTCTGATGCTCAAAAAACGCCTTATCAATATGATTTTCACCTGCTCGCCGACCCGAACACGGTCAATGCTTTTGCCTTGCCGGGCGGACAATGTTTTATCACCGAAGGACTTTTGACGCGGCTTTCGACTGATGGCAGGACTTTGAGCGAGGACATGTTGGCGGGGGTGCTCGGCCATGAAATTGGCCACGTCGTCGCGCGGCACAGTGCCGAAAAATTGGCACAAATGGAACTCGCGCAAGGCCTGACCGGAGCCGTCACGATGGCAACTTACGACCCATCGAACCCGAACGGCGGGTACCTCGCAAACATGGTCGCCAACATGATTACCATGAAATATGGCCGCGAACAGGAATTGCAAAGCGATGATTTGGGCGTGCGGTTCATGTTACAGGCCGGTTACGACCCCGAACGTTTGATTGACGTGATGGAAGTTTTGAAACAGGCATCCGGTGGCCGAGAAGATACCCCCGAATTTCAGAGCACGCACCCGTCGCCAGAAAATCGAAAAGAGAAAATTCAGGAGGCGATTGCAAAATATCGCGGCAGCAAATTTTGAAAAATGGGCCAATTTGGGCAACAATTAATTGTTGCCCAAATTGTTCCATTTTTTAGCCAACAAAATCCGCCAAATATTGAAAAAGCGGCGTCAATTTTCCATTTTCCGCAACCATCCCGCGCACCACTGCCCCACTCGTCCGACCTTTCAAAAGTTCAGGTAAAACATTCTGAATCAATTGTTTACCAAAAAAAACAGAGGCATCGCGCGGCAATTCCGATGGCAAATTATCGACCGCCATCACATCAATTCCTTGTTTTGAAAATGCTGGAATTTCAGTCCTCGATTTTGGGTCGAAACCAAAAATCGGGTCGTCAATTTTGCTCGCCCGGATCGTGCAGGGCACCGAAGAACTCGAACCGATGTCGCAAGTCACGTCAGCAATCACCTGGATTTTGAAATCGGGCTGCGCCATTTCTTCAAAAGTAAAAAACGCCGGGGCGAGCCCATCGTAAAAAATGCCGTTGATAAAAATATCGGCTCGATTGGCAAAAGGCAAAAACGCGCTTTCGAATGCCGCTCCATTTTTGTAAAAATCATTTTTTTCGAATGGTTGTCCATCCTTTCGACGGGCATAATCCGAGGCGTGGAGTTGTGTAAAAACGGGTTTTCGATAATTTTTTTCCAAAAAATCTTGCGGTGAAACTTGTCGGATACCCATGTCTGTCAAAGTTTTGACCGCGCCCGAAGCCACACGACCGCCGCCGGTCAGGACGATTTTCAGGTTTGGAAACTTGGTTTTTTTGTAAAAATCAACGGCTTCGGCGTAGTCATGGCAATCCTGCAAGCGAGGCAACACAAATTTTTCGCTCCTTTTTCCAAAAGTCCAAAGCGCATTGTGCGCCCCGACGACGCCAGCATAGTATCCAAAAGCAATCAGCCGCTTGCCCGTTTCGTCCGTAATCGCTTCATAATCAATCAGTCGTATTTTTTTTTCCAAAATGGCCCGGAGCAGCGGGCGGTTGTAAATCTGCTTTTTGATGGTGTGCGAAAAAAACAAGTACGTTTTTTCGGGAATCAATTTATCAATCGGGACCTCTTTCACTCCGAGCAAAATATCGCAGTCAGAAAGGTCATTTTGCAGTTTGACGCCTGCATTTTCAAAGTCGGCATCCGAAAAACACCGCACCGGCGAGGGCTGCACCACGATTTCCAAATCATCAAATTTTTTCATGGCTTCCAGACATTGCTCCGGCGAGAGCGGCACCCGTTTGTCGGGCGGTATTTTGTGTTCTCGGATGATTCCAATCTTGGTCATATCAACTTTTTCTTAAAAATTTTTAATCGTTATTTGATGTTTTTTTTGGGGATGACTCGTTGAAAATCAATGACTTAGTTTCCAAAATTGTCTTTTAAAAAACCACTGAAAATAAATATTTCCTTAAAAACGGCGGCGAAGGTAGGGTTTTTTGGCACTGCATTTGCCTTACTTGAAATGTGCCGATGCAAAACAAAAGCACATTGAAATTGAGGTTTTTAATCCATCAAATCCCCTCAATTTTCAATCCATTTCAATTTATTTAATCACATTGTTTCACTAATCACAATTTCCCTGGACATGGTTACTGTTTGTGTTGCCGTAATGGCTGTGGCTTACTTAGCAAGTGTTATCAACAGCAATATCGCTAAAAAATCCACCGAATCTTAGAATTGGTGATTGGTTGATTGGTTTGAAAAAACAATCAATTACCAATCAACAAAAATAAAAGGGCTGTTCCGATGCATCGGGGCAGCCCTTTTTTTGTGATTGGTGATTGGTTATCGGTTGATTAGTTTTGCCCGCCCAATAATCAATTACCCAATAACCGGTCAACCAATTAAAAATGTCCCTCTTTCAAAATCCGACCTCCAAATACCAATTTATTGCCATCGAAGGCAACATCGGAACCGGCAAAACGACTTTGGCCAAAAAAATGGCCGTCAATTTTGGCTGCGAATTGGTACTCGAACAATTCACCGACAACCCATTTTTGCCTTTTTTTTATGAAAACCCGGAGCGGTACGCTTTTCCGGTGGAACTGTTTTTTATGTCGGAGCGACACAAACAATTGGAAGAGCTTTTTGCGCAGCCCGACCTGTTTCGGAAATTCACGGTGGCCGATTATTTTTTTGTAAAAACGCTGCTTTTTGCCAAAAACAATCTGAATGAAAGCGAATTTCACTTGTTTCAGCGACTTTTTAAAGTCCTGAACTCGACGTACCCCAAACCTGATTTGCTGGTTTACCTGCACCGCCCGGTAGAAATTTTGCTATCGCAAATCCGAAAACGAGGCCGTGAAATGGAAAAAAACATCACCGGCGAGTACCTCGAAGAAATCCAAAAAGCCTATTTCGATTATTTTAAAACCGAAAAAGACACGCCGATTATCATTTTAGATTTGGGCGAAAAAGATTTCGAATCGGATGAATTGGTTTTTGAAAAAATCTCGACGTTTTTGGACACCAAATTTCAGAAAGGGATTTGGCATTTTTCGGTGGGCAATTGACTGGAGGTCGGAATTTATTCCGACCAGCAAATCGGGTCGGAATTTATTCCGACCAGCAAATCGGGTCGGAATAAATTCCGACCAGCAAATCGGGTCGGAATAAATTCCGAC
>JANNMS010000062.1:0-6362 GCA_031398055.1 Saprospirales bacterium
ATGAACACATTGCTGGTTAGGTTCATAGTTCATAGTTCATAGTTCATAGTTCATAGTTCATAGTTCATAGTTAAATTATCGCATCATGCAGGATATGCCTGCCACTGGAATTAAGTTTTTAAATTTGAAACCATCGGTATAATCTGTTCGAACGCCATAAGAAATCATCACATTTCTATTGATTCTCCAATCACCGCCGTAAGCCATGCTAAATTTTCCAACTTGCGTAATATTGAGCGCGTTATCTGAAATAGCGATTTTATTGGATCCATTTGAATAAACGTATTCAGCAAAAAAATTGAATTTGGGGCTGCCATATCTGAAATTTAAACCCAGGCTAAAAACATTCCCTTTCAATCCCCGATTTGTGATAATGGATGTATCCATCATTGTAGTTGTATCTTTAACTACATTTACGAGATCTCCTACCTGCAAAATGTATCTCGCTAATCCTGTCAGCAATACTTTTTTGCCAATTCCAATACTTCCATTTACCCAAACTGCCTGTGCCTGTGCTTTTAAATTAAGACTGTCTAATCGCGGTCTATCATAAGAAAAAATTTGGCCGTAAGCCACATCCAAATGTGCAGCATTCCAATGGTTTTTAATAAAATTTTGAGCAATGTCTTGTACTTTTTCCTTTTGCTCAGTCTCTAATAAATTGTATTCATTTTTCAAAGAATCTAATTCGACCAATAGGTTTTCTTGCACTGCTTTCCTTTTTTTCTGTTGTTGGACCAGTGCTTTTATTTGATTGATCCTTTTCATTCTATCCATTTGTTCAGTTTGATAATCGTAATCTATGGCTTCAAACAATTCTCTATTATCCAAAGGGTCATATTGTCTATACAAATTAATTTTAGCAGCCACAGAAACGCGGCGCGAAAAATCTTCATCTTCAACCGTTCCGGCAGAAATATCCAATGATGATAGTGTTTTCATCAGATAATTGGCCTTTTGATATTTATTTAAAGTAGCACGATTATAGAACATTTCCCAAATTGGCTGTACTTGTAAAGCCAAATTCGGTTTCAATCGCCACGACCGGAACGACCAATCCACCTTAAATTCCCGGATATTTGTTGGTTTAATAACCTGCGATGGATTGACGCCCATCAAATCAAATGCAGGCGAAACTGGGATAGAAAACTCAGTTGATTTACTGACAGAAATAGATTCAGCGTTATTATTTTCTTTTGTTGTTTCTTCTGTGTTTTGGGCAGATAAGAAATTGATAGAAAATAATAAGAAAACGAATAGAAGAGTGTGCTTTTTCATTTGTGAAATTGGTTTAAAATTTTATTGAAAGTTCAGTGTTTTTATGCTAATTGAATAAGAAAAACGCCCACAAATCAACTAATAACTCAATCAACCAATAACTATTTCTGCGCCCGCATCGCCAACCAAATCGCCACCACCAAAAACACCAAATTCGGAATCCACATCCCGAAAGCCACCGAAACCACGCCGCTGCTGGCAAACGAAACCGCAAATTTTGACAACAAAATAAACAAAGCACCAATCCCAATCGCAATCGCCAAGTGCAAGCCCATCCCGCCACGCACTTTTCGACCCGCCACCGCAAGCCCAATCACCGTCAAAATCAGGTTGGAAAATGCCTCAGCCGTGCGGCGTTGCAATTCAATTTCAAAAGATTTTGAGTTCGAAAGGCCGCGCAACTGATTTCGCGCCACGGCTTCTCGCAGTTCGGTGGTCGTCATTTCCTCGTTTTGGTTGGCGTAAAAAATAAAATCTGCCGGCGTGAGATTTATCGCCGTGTCCATCGTGCCGACCGTCCGCGAGAACGTTTCTTTCAACCCATCAAATTGCCGAATCGTGTAATTTCTCAATTGCCATTTGCCCGTCGAATCAATAAAACTTGCGTTTTCTGCTTCCAAAATGCTCAAAATCTGGCGGCCTTCAAATTTTTGCAACTTCATCCCGCTCGCCGATTTTGCGGTTTTGTTGTAGCCTCGGATAAAAACTTTTTCCCCCGGCCCGACCAAAAAATGGACATTCGACCCCAGACTTTTTTCTTGGTCTGTCCAAACATAAGTCCGTTCAAACCAATGCCGCACCTTGTTCATTTCCGGGATAAAAACGTGGTTCATCAACAAATGCAAAACCACCACCACGCAACCTGCCAACAAATACGGTCGCAACATTCGGTTAAAGCTCACCCCGGCATTCAAAATGGACAAAATTTCAGAATTGAAAGCCATCCGCGAGGTGAAAAAAACCACCCCAATCAAAGTGCAAAGTGGCACCAAAAGCCCCGTCATCCACAAAATGAATCCGGCGTAATATTTTAGGATATCCAATTTCGTGCAAGGTTTTTCAATAAAACTTTGCACTTTATCGCTAAAATCTATCGGCACGGTAATCATGGCGAAGATTAGGACTGCGAAGAAAAACGTGGACAAATATTTTGAGATAAGATATTTATCCAGAACCTTGATTTGAAACATTGTTGATTGGTTGATTGGTTGATTGGTTGATTGGCCGTGTCATTCTGAGCAAAGCGAAGAATCTGGATAAAAACTTTTGGTTTAATTATGATTTCAAATTGCCTTTTCAAAAAGGTGCAGCGCACCTGAATATTTGTAGAAAACGATTGCCAATATTCATAAAAGGTGCGTAGCACCGGGATATTTGAAACCAAATGTTCCGGTGCTACGCACCTCGGAGGACTGGTTATCAATGTTTTCTACAAATATTCAGGTGCGCTGCACCTTTTTGAAAAGGCAATTTGAAATCATAATTAAACCAAAAGTTTTTATCCAGATTCTTCGCTTTGCTCAGAATGACACGGCCAATCAACCCGCCAACCGAAAAGAGACCTTTTTTACCATTTCATTTTTCCAAACAGCAAAACTGCCGTCCTGAATTCGTTTCCTCGCCTCGCCCACGAGCCACAAAAAGAAACCGAGATTTTGGAGCGAAGCGAGTTGCATCCCCAAAATTTCCCCGTTTACAAACAGGTGTCGAAGGTAAGCACGGCTGTGATTTCGACTGGTTTCGAGCGGACTGGCCGGGTCAATCGGCGAAAAATCAGTTTTCCAGCAAGCGTTTTTGATATTTAAAATGCCTTCGGCAGTATACAAAACGCCGTGCCGGGCATTTCGCGTCGGCAAAACGCAGTCAAACATATCAATTCCGAGGGCGATGCACTCCAAAATATTTTCCGGCGTGCCGACGCCCATCAAATATCGCGGCTTGTCTTTTGGCAAAATTTCGGTGACGAGGCCGCACATTTCATACATTTCCGGGGCGGGTTCGCCGACCGAAAGACCACCAATTGCATTGCCCTCGCGGCCAAAACTGGCGATGGTTTCGGCTGAAATTTTCCGCAATTCCGGGAAAGTGCTGCCCTGCACAATCGGAAAAAATGCCTGCGGATAACCATGAACCGGCTCGGTCGAATCGAACCGTTCGACGCAGCGACCCAGCCAGCGGTGCGTCATTTCCATCGATTTTTTGGCATATTTGAACTCGCAAGGGTAGGGCGTGCACTCGTCGAAAGCCATGATGATGTCCGCGCCGATGATCCGCTGAATATCCATGACGTTTTCGGGGGTAAATGTGTGTTTCGAGCCGTCAATATGACTTTGAAAAATGACGCCTTCCTCTTTGATTTTTCGCCGATGACCCAACGAATAGACCTGATAACCGCCCGAATCGGTCAAAATCGGGTGTCTCCAGCCATTAAATTTGTGCAAACCGCCAGCAGATTGCAGCACTTCCAAACCCGGGCGCAGGTACAAATGGTAGGTATTTCCCAAAATAATTTGCGCGGCAATGTCGTGTTCCAATTCATGTTGATGCACCGCTTTGACAGTCGCCGACGTGCCGACGGGCATAAAAATGGGTGTTTCGATGTTGCCGTGCGCCGTTTCGATCAGCCCGGTTCGGGCGCGAGAATGCGGGTCGGTGTGTTGTAATGTAAATTTCACGGGGCAAATTTGGCGTGGGAATGGCCACGAATGGCACGAATTTTCACGAAATTTTTATCTAAAAATTTTTCGTGCCAATTTGTGAAATCCGTGGCTGCTTGGCAAAGCGCGAATTTTTTATCCAAAAACGCCACGCCCAATCTGCACATTCCCCGGCGTAATCCACGCCGATCCGTTTTCCACTTTCAATTTCTGGCATCAAAAATTTATCCGGAAAATGCTCCAACCAAATCGGCGAGTCCGGTGAATTTAAGTTTTGCCCGTTCCATTTTTTGGTCAAACCAAGTGCTTGACTAAGTGCGCCGGGGCCAGTTGTCAAGTCGGGTGAAAAGCGTTTTTTTCCACGTCTTTCGAGCATAAACTCTTGACCTTCAATGGGTTCGATGCCCCGAATCAAAACGGCGTGCGCTGCATTTTCGGGTGCAGTCACCACATTAAAAAGGTGGTGAATTCCGTAGCACAAATAAATGTAGGCATGCCCGCCTTCCTGAAACATGGTTTCCGTTCGAGCCGTCCGGCGGTTTCCGAAAGCATGGCTGGCACGGTCGTCGGGTGCGCGGTAGGCTTCGGTTTCGGTGATGATTCCGGCGGTTCGTTGGCCGTCAAAATTGGTAATCAAAACTTTCCCCAGCAGGTCGCGGGCGATTTCGACGACATCGGTGCGGAGAAAAAAATCGGGTTCGAGACGCATTTTTTAGTTTTGGAGGGCGAAATTTATTTCGCCTTTTTTACATTTCAAGGTATTGATTATCAATTGTTTGGCAGGCAAGGGGCGAAATAAATTTCGCCCTCCAAAAAAGAAAAATTTTGACAAACCTTTCGGCATGGAAAATCAAATTAACCAAGTCGGGCGGATGGTTTTGTGGGTCGGTGCGGCACTTTTCGCTTTGTCTTTTTTTTCAAAAGAGTTTCAAATTGGCGGTTTGACGGTCAAAAAAATGGACATTTTTGGAGACATCCGAAAAAAGGAAAATGCCTCGTTGGTGCCGATTTATGAAAATAGTCAGCCCAGTTTTTCAACAAAAAATGATTCGACCCCCCAATTTTTGGGCAACCCCGATTCTTTAAATTGGGGAAAAATCGTCGAAGATTTCACCCCAGAAAAACATGGCCTGCGCCCATTTTTCGCGGCGATTGATTCTTTAAAAATCAAAAAAAATCAAGTTCGCGTCGCGTTTTTTGGCGATTCGTTTGTCGAAGGCGACATTTTGCTCGGCGATTTGCGCGACACTTTGCAATCAAAATGGGGTGGTCGGGGCGTCGGTTTTGTGCCGATGTCGTCGGAAGTCGAGCGGTTTCGGCGGAGTTATTTGCAAAAAAGCAGCGGCGGCTGGCACACCCGAAATTTTCAAAAAAACAAGGAAAATAACTGGCCGTTTGGCATCGCTGGCGTCGTTTCGCAGCCCGAACCAGACGGTGCCGTGCGGTACGACGGCAATAATTATTTCAAAAATACCTCGGCGTGGGGGCAAGTTCGCTTGTTTTATGAATCTGAAATTGCCGCGCCGATGGTTTGGCAAAATCTAAATCAGTCGCCGATTGCCGAAAATTTGGCGGCAAGCCCCGGTAAATTGGGTGTTTGGAAATGGAAATCTCCCGGCGGACAAATTCCGGCGTTTGCTTTTCGGTTTCCAAAACCCGACAGTTTGCTGATTTTCGGGGCGTCGCTCGAAGATTCTGCGGGTTTTTATCTCGATAATTTTTCAGTTCGTGGAAATACCGGCGGAAAAATCAAACGCCTCGACCCGAAATTGATGCAACAATTTGACCGCGAACTGGGCTACGATTTGATTATTTTTCAAATCGGTTTGAATGCCGTGACGCCGTCGCTGAAAAATATTCCGTGGTACGAAATTGAACTCGACGAGACTTTTGCACACCTTCGGAAATGTTTTCCGGGAAAACCAATCCTGATTTTCAGCGTCGCCGACCGGGGCGGAAAAGTGGACGGCGAAATAAAAACGATGATTGCCGTGCCTGCGATTGTCGATTTGCAACGAAAATTGGCGCAAAAACATGGTTTTTTGTTCTGGGATTTGTTCCGAGGCATGGGCGGCGAGGGCACGATGCTTGCTTTTTCAAAAATGTCGCCGTCGCTGGCGAACAAGGATTTTACCCATTTGACCCACGAGGGTGGGAAAATTATGGGGCATTTGGTGGCGGATTTGTTTTTTCGAGAGCAGGAAAAGTATCAAAAAAAAGGGGATTGATGATTTTTATGCCGTTGTTGGCGTCCTCGCCAACAATTTTTCAACTGCCTAAAAAAGTGTTGTTGGCGAGGACGCCTCATGATTTGTAAGTTTTGGGGTTAAAAAAGTTTAATGTGATTGCTTGCAATCGTTAGTGTCCTGCTTTATTAACCGGAAGCAAATGCCGTGAAAGCGTGTTTTATGGTTTCAAACCGTTGTA
>JANNMS010000070.1:0-6257 GCA_031398055.1 Saprospirales bacterium
GTTAACGAATCAGCCGTCTCTCTTGTAGCACAGGCATCTTCCCTGTCAATAACACCCGCCAACATCTCCGTTGCCCACGAGCAGGGTCGAAATAAATTTCGACCTCCATTTTCTGCAACAAAACCCGCTTTCCATCCTCCGATTTCCAAACAGGGGCGTAGTTTTTTTCCAAAAGCGACAGGTGTTCGGTTTGCATAAAATAAAAATCGAGGGTCGAATCGAGCGGTTCAGGCAGCGACGGCGGCACGTCGCGTGGCTCGGAAATCAGGTGGCTGAAATTTGGCTGCGCGTATTTTTGATAAAAACGAAAGGACGGGTGCTGCAAACACCAAACCGCGATGGAATACGGCCCGTCCTTTTTTTCGGCGGCGTGCTGTTTTTCGAGGTAATCCAAAATGGTTAGGTTGTCCCGGTCGAAGGCCCATTCGTAGGATTGTGAAAAATTTGCGCAGCGAAAAAAATTGAAAATGGCGACCGCCGCAAGGCCGATGACCAGCGCATTTTTTTGCTTTTCAAAATGGCGGGCGATTGCAAATAAAGCACTGATAATCAATGGACTGAACATCAAAGTGGTGCGCGTGGTGAGGTAAGAACTGCCCGTAATTTTTACCAAAACCAGGTTGCAAAAAACGGTTGCGGGCAGCAGGGCGAGCAGCCAAATTTGAGAATTTAACCGTCCGCGATTTTTAAAAACCAAAGAGCAAAACAAGCAAAACGCGAGCAAAAAAATGCCAGAAATCAAAATCGAAAACACGTCCGCGCCACTTTTTCCGGTGAGCCAGCAGTCGGCGAAATTTTTCACGGTGTCCTGGTAAAAACCGAGATTGCCGAACCGGATGAAATCGGACGAAGTTTTTATTTTTGAAATCGGGATGTAAATCAGGGCAGCGAGCCCGGCGGCGGTCGCGGAAAGCCACGCGATTTTTCCAAAATTGGTGCGCCAATTTTGGAAAAAATGCCAAAAAAACAGGCCGCAAAAAGCCATGAAAAAATAGAGCACCGTAAAATTTGAATACACCGCGAGGGCTGCGGACAGGCAAGCGAGGCGAAAAAAACGGCGGCTTTTTGCTGGGTCTTTTTCCAAAAAATCAAAATACAAAACGCCAAAAACGAGGGCCGCAGCCTCGAAAGTTGCGGCCATTCCGTAGCCCCTGGCCAGCGAAAAAAACTCGGCCAAATATGGATTTGAAAGCCAAATCAGGAAAGCACAAACTTGAATCAAGGGTTTTTGAAACAATTGCCGCACCAAAATGTAGCCCAAAAACAAGTAAAAAACGCCAGCCAGCAAATTGCCCAAACGAAAAACCAACGGCGTTTCTGAAAATATACTTTTAAAAAAACGCATGGAAATCGTGTTCAAAATGTGGTTATTGGCACTCAACCAGCCCTCGGTGTAATCGTAAAAAACGATGCCCAAATAGGAATTTTGGGAAAGAATGACACTCGTCGCCTCGTCGTGAGTGATGGGAATTTGCACCGCCCGGACGACGATATAAATGACGTAAAAAATGGCGGTCAGCCCTGCAAAAAATTTGAAATTGAAGGCGAGTGGTTTTTGAAACATGCGGATTTTTTGAAAAATTTTGATGTCGAAAGGCAATACTGTTGCTGGGCGGCAAAAATAGGGCGGCTTTTTCGGCAAATAAAAATTACAGCAGAGGCGCATTTTTTACGGGTTCAGGCACCTTTTTTCTGGGATGGTTTGCGCCCGTTTTAGTTTTGACTTTGAGTTGGTTATCAAAGAATTACTGCGATGTTGGACAACTATTTCCCTGTTTTTTTCGAATATAATTCTATCACCCAACTATTTGCACCAAAAAAACGCAGGTTTTTAATTTAACCAACGCCAAAAAGCCGCTCGGCAACTTCATTTTGGCTTCCTAATTTCTATTTTCCAAGCATGAAATATTTACAAAAATATTTGAAAATCATTTCCGACCGGCTGTTTTCGACTTCGGCTGCCGGTCTCTACATTTTGCTTTTTGCCATTTCCATCGGTGCGGCCACGTTTGTCGAAAACGATTTTGGCACGAGCGCGGCGCAAAAAGTCATTTTCAAATCGCACTGGTTCGAACTGCTTTTGGTGTTTTTTTCCATTTCTTTGATTGTCAATATTTTCAGGTTCAGAATGTTACAGCAAAAAAAGTGGGCAACGCTTACTTTTCATGCCTCGATGGTCATCATCGTCATCGGCGCGGGCGTGACCCGGTATTTTGGAAAAGAAGGCATGATGGGCATCCGCGAGGGCAGCGCGTCGAACACGTTTTTGACCGCCGAAACGTACCTGCAATTTCAGTTTTTGAAAAACGGGAAAAAGTTTTCGTTCGACGAACCCGTGCTTTTTGCCTCGCTCGGCGACAACCATTTTCGGCAATCCTATTTGATTGGAAATGAAGAATTGAAAGTTGAGGTCGTCAAATTTGTCCCAAATCCGAAAGAGGTTTTGACCGACGACCCGACGGGCGTACCGGTTTTGAAAGTCGTCATCGGTGGGGCAGGGGGGCGCGAGGAATTTTTGGTCAAACTGGGCGACAAGAAAAATATCTACGGCACGCTGTTCAATTTTGGCAACGCGCCCGACCCGCAGGCCTTCAATATTAAATACGAAAACAGCGACTTGTCGTTCACCGCGCCCACGCCTTTTGCCCAAATGGTGATGGCCACGCAGGCCCGCGACACGCTCGCGCCGGGCATTTCGCACCCGCTGCGGCTGCGGAGTTTGTACTCGAACGGGGTGCAAAATTTCGTTTTTGGCGATTTCAAACCCGCCGCGCGCGCCGAAATGTCGTCGTCTTCCCGAAAAATGACCAGCACGAGCGACGGCGGTCTGGAGATGAAAATCAGTCTCGGCGGCGAGGAAAAACCGCTTTTTGTCACCGGAAGCCAGGGCGACGAGGGCAGGCCGGGGGTCGTCAATTTTTCAAATGGCAATGCTTTGGCGGTTTTTTACGGGGCAAAACGGGTGCCGCTACCGTTCTCGATTCAACTCCGCGACTTCATTTTGGAAAAATATCCGGGCACCGAAAACGCCTCGTCGTATGCCAGCGAGGTCACTTTGATTGACCCGCGAAACAACGTGAACCGTCCCCAACGTATTTATATGAACAACATCATGGACTACGAAGGCTACCGTTTTTTCCAATCGTCGTTCGACCAGGACGAACTCGGGACGTATTTGAGCGTCAATTTCGACGCGCCGGGGACGTGGATTTCGTACCTCGGCTACCTCCTTTTGACCCTCGGAATGGTGCTGGTTTTGTTTGACAAAAAAAGCCGTTTTCAGCAACTTGCCGAAAATATCAGGCGGGCGAAACAGGCCGAAAAAGTGGTCGCCGGGTTTTTCGTCGCCTGCTTTTTTGGTTTTTCGACGCCTGCTTTTTGCGGCCCGCCGGTGCCGAGCGGGCAGGAAGTGAGTGCTGGCCACGCCTCGAAATTTGGCGAAATTTTGGTCCAAGATCACAAAGGCCGGCTGAAACCGATGAACACTTTTGCCAGCGAGGTGCTGCGAAAACTTTCAAAAAAAGAAACGCTTTTTGGCCAATCGGCGGAGCAAATTATCCTCGGCATGGCCGCCAACCCGCGCGATTGGTACGATGCGAAAATGGTGAAAATCGGGAAACACGAGGAGGTTCGAAACCTGCTGCAAGTCGAGGGCGACCTCGTTTCGTACGCTGATTTTTTTGGGAAAAACGGCGAGTACAAATTGAAAGAAGCCGTGCGCGGGGCGTACAATATGCCACCCCGCGACCGGGGCGTTTTTGAAAAAGAACTCGTCAAAATTGACGAAAAGGTGAACATCTGTTCGATGATTTACTCCGGACGGTTCATGAAAGTGTTCCCGATTCCGGGCGACACGACTTTCACTTGGCAGTCCCCGGCGGAAACGCACCAGCACGGCGACGCTGCGGGCGGTGGCACGATTGTCGACAAATTTTACCCGATGTACATCCCCGCCCTGCAAAATGCGATTCAAAATAACGACTGGAACTACGTCAACCGGATGGTCGGCGAACTGGACAATTACCAAAAAAAATACGGCGGCGCGATTTTGCCCACGCCAGCGACCGTCAACGCAGAACTTTTGTTGAACAAAATAAACGTTTTCAACCGCCTGACGGGGCTTTACGCCTTGCTGGGTTTGTCGTTTTTGGGGCTGCTTTTTTTCTCCGTTTTCAAACCCAATGTCAATTTGAAACGCGCCGGGCAAATCGCGTTCGGGCTGCTGGTTTTTGGTTTTTTGATGCACGTTTTTGGGCTGGGTTTGCGGTGGTTCATCACTGGCCGTGCGCCGTGGTCAAATGGTTATGAATCAATGATTTACATCGGTTTTACGACGACTTTGGCGGGGCTGATTTTTGCCCGAAATTCGTTCGGCGGACTGGCGGCGACGACGGTTTTGGCGGCGACCATCATGGCCGTCGCGGGGATGAGTTACCTCGACCCGGAAATCACGCCGCTGGTGCCGGTTTTGAAATCTTATTGGTTGACGATCCACGTTTCGTTGGAGGCGGGGAGTTACGGTTTTCTGGTTTTGGGGGCAATCATCGGCATTTTGAACCTGATTTTCATGATTTTCAAAAACCCAAAAAACGCCGAAAACATCAACCGCATCATCAAAGAACTTTCGTGGATCAGCGAAATGACCTGCATCGGCGGGCTGTTCATGATCAGTATCGGGACATATTTAGGGGGTGTTTGGGCGAACGAATCGTGGGGCAGGTATTGGGGCTGGGACGCAAAAGAGACCTGGGCCCTGGTGACGATTTTGGTGTATTCGTTCATTTTGCACATGCGGTTTATCCCCGGGCTGCGGGGGCTTTATGCTTTCAATGTGGCGACTCTGTTTGGCTGGGCATCGGTGGCGATGACTTATTTTGGGGTAAATTATTATTTGTCCGGGCTACATTCGTACGCTGCGGGTGATCCGGTTCCAGTGCCCGATTTTGTGTATTATATCGTTGCGGGGCTGGTGGTGATTGCGGTTTTGGCGAAGTGGCGGGAGGTGGTGAATGGGCGGGCGGCGGCGAAAGGGTAGGGAAAAAGCGGGGCGGTTGGCCTATTTTCGCCGCCTCAAAAGTCAATTTCAATGGCCAATAAAAAACTACAAATCCGCAACAGCACTGCCGAGTTTTTGATTTTCACCAATCAAGGAAGCGGGGAAGGCATCGAAGTGCGCTATCAAAACGAGACCATTTGGCTTTCGCAAAAAATGATCGCTGCGCTTTTCGGTTGCAGCACGGACAATGTTTCGTTGCACCTCAAAAACATTTTCAAAGAAGGGGAAATGGCCGAAAATTCAGTTGCCGAGGATTTCTCGGTAACTGCCGCCGATGGCAAAAATTACAAAACAAAACATTATAACCTCGATGCCATCATCGCCTGCGGGTACCGGATCAATTCGGCAAAAGCCACCCAATTTCGGCAGTGGGCGACCTCCATTTTGAAAGATTTTGCCATCCGTGGCTATGTTTTGGACAAAGAACGGATGAAAAACGGCACGTTCCTGAACGCCGAATACTTTGACCAATTACTCGCCGACATCCGCGAAATCCGCGCCAGCGAACGCCGGTTTTACCAAAAAATCACGGACATCTACGCCACCGCAATGGATTACAACCCGGACGATGCGACGACCCAAAACTTTTTTGCCGCCGTCCAAAACAAACTTCATTTCGCAATCCATGGCCACACCGCAGCCGAACTGATCATGAACCGCGCCGACAGCGAAAAACAAAACATGGGACTGACTTCGTGGAAAAATGCGCCGTCCGGGAAAATCGTCAAAACCGATGTTTCCGTTGCAAAAAACTACCTCACCGAAAAGGAAATCAAAAGCCTCGACCGTTTTGTAACCATGTATTTGGACTATGCCGAGTCGCAGGCCGAAAACAATATCCCGATGACGATGGGCGATTGGGCTGGAAAATTGAACGCGTTTTTGCAGTTCAACCAAAAAGAAATCCTCGAAAATGCAGGCAAAATAACCCAAGCGATTTCCAAAGCATTTGCCGAAAGCGAGTTTGAAAAATACCGGGTCGTGCAGGACAAACTTTTTGAAAGCGATTTTGACAAAGCCGTAAAAAAAGCACTCGACTTTGAAAATTAGCCCCATTTTCACAGGTCAAACGCATTAAAATCCATTCCCGAAGGGAATCTATGTTTATAGCTCAGAGCAAGGGCATTTTCCTCAAATCCCGAAGGGATTTTATGTTTTCAGGCGCGAGTTTTTACATAAAATCCCTTCGGGATTTCTCGTG
>JANNMS010000072.1:0-6829 GCA_031398055.1 Saprospirales bacterium
AACTATGAACGATAAACTATGAACGATAAACTATGAACGATAAACTATGAACGATAAACTATGAACGATAAACTATGAACGATAAACTATGAACGATAAACTATGAACGATAAACTATGAACGATAAACTATGAACAGCGACAGGCAAGTATTTTTTCAACTTTCCGCTGCTTTTTGAACCAGATTCCTCGTGTTTCGGAGAGATTTTTCCGCAAAATCGGGCGGGGGCGGCATTTTTGAAAATTTTGAAAAATCGGTTTGTTGGAGCAATTCGCGGAGCGTGGCGGTTTGATTTTCTGGAAAATTAGTGTTTTTCAAAAAAATCAAAATCTCTTTTGTCGTGGATTCGAGGGCTTGGATGTGGTATTTTTTTTCCAAAAATTCGCGGAGAATCATACTCAATTCGGTGCAAAATTCTTCGGCCTGGCCTGTTTTGCCATTCAGGAGGAATCCTTTTTTTTCGAGGTTTGCCAATTTTTGGAAAGTGATTTCGAGCAGGGAAAATTGGGCTTCGGCAGGTTTCGCAGGTGCGATTTGTAATTTTTGAACTGGTTTTTTTCGCAAAAAACGAAAAGCCAAAACGGCCAAAACGAGCGCGGCGGCAATCCAAATCCAGTAATCCATCCAGTTTTTCGGCTCGCGGCGGATGTCGCGCAGGTCTGCCATTTCCGAAATTTCGGTGCTGGCCGGAGTCGGAAAAACACGGAGTTCGAGCGGATTGGTTTTGACAGAATCGTTCAAATGAAGATGAACGGCGAGCGGCGGCAATTTCAACGTGGCACTGTCGAACGAAATCAGGGTAAAATCTTTCGCCCATTTTTTGCCGGAAAAACTCCAATTCGATTGGTGCAGGATGTTTTCGGCGGGCAAAATGGTTTTCCACGACGAAAAATCAACGGTTTCGGGCGCGACGGGCGTGCCTTCCACCAAAATCCGGAGGTTGAAAGTGTCGCCGGTTTCGATGGCGTTTTGGGTCAAAATGGCGTTCGCGATGGGCTGCGCCGCGAGATTTTCCAGTGTGAAAATGGAAATTATTGAAAATAGGAAATGCAAATTTTTAACCATGCGCCACCATTTTTGAACGTCTCGAAAAAAATTGAAGCAAGGCTTTTACATACGGTTGGCTGGTGTTCAAACTCAAAAAATCCGCCCCAGCGCGCCGAAAAATGCCCCGCGTCGCTTCGAGTTGGGCATCGAAATTTTGAGAATATTGCCACCGCAGCCGGTTGCTGGTCGTGTCCACCCAAATTTGCCGCCCCGTTTCGGCATCGGCGACCCGCAAAACGCCGACATCCGGCAAGTCCCGTTCGAGCGCGTCCCAACAATGGATGCCGACGCAATCGTGCTGGCGGGACAAAACACGGAGCGCGGTTTCATATTTTTCATCCAAAAAATCGGACAAAACAAAACAGACGCAGCGTTTTTTGATGACGGTGTGGATGTACTGAAATGCTCCGGCGAGGTCAGTTCCGCGACTTTTTGGGCTGGAAGCGAGGATTTCGCGGATGATCCGGAGGATGTGCTGCTTGCCTTTTTCGGGCGCGATGAACAGTTCGATTTGGTCCGAAAAAAGCATCACGCCGACGCGGTCGTTGTTGGCGATGGCCGAAAAAGCGAGCACCGCGCAAAGTTCGGTGAGGTATTCTTCTTTGAATTGGCCGTGGCTGCCGAAAAACGCTGAACCGCTGATGTCCACCAAAAGCATGACCGTGTTTTCGCGTTCTTCCTCAAATTTTTTGACGAAAGGCGTGCCGGTTCGTGCGGTTACGTTCCAGTCGATGGCCCGCACGTCGTCGCCCGGTTGGTACATCCGAACCTCGGCGAAGGACATCCCAGAACCTTTGAAAGCACTGTGATATCCGCCCGAAAACAGGTGGCTGGACAAGCCGCGCGTCTTGATTTCTATTTTTCGGACTTTTTTGAGGAGTTCGGAAGTGTCCATTTTTATGAGGATTTGGTGATTTGAGGATTTGAGGATTTGGCGTGGGTCAAATAACCAAATAGCCAAATAGTCCAATAACCAATCAAGGAATCACAATCGTCTGCAAAATCTTTTCAACAATATTTTCCTGCGTCATGCTTTCCGCCTGCGCTTCGTAAGTCAGGCCAATCCGGTGCCGCAAAACGTCGGGGCAAAGTGCGCGGACATCTTCCGGCGTCACGAAACTGCGGCGTTCGATAAAAGCCATCGCTCGCGCCGCCCGCGCCAAAGCCAAACTTGCGCGCGGCGATGCGCCATAACTAATTAACGGTTTCAGGTTTTGGAGGCCATAATTTTCGGGATTCCGCGTCGCGAGCACGATGTCGAGGATGTACTGCTCGATTTTTTCATTCAAATAAACTTGGGTCACGGCTTTTCGGGCGCGCATCAAAGTGTCGAGCGACACGACTTTTTTCACCTCAAAATCCTCGTCGTCCAAAAACCGCCGCATGATTCCGCGCTCTTCCTGTGCACTCGGATAAGTGATTTTTACTTTCAATAAAAAACGGTCAACCTGTGCTTCGGGCAGCGGATATGTGCCTTCTTGTTCGATTGGATTTTGGGTGGCGAGCACCAAAAACGGCTCGTCCAATTTGAAAGTCTCCGTCCCGATGGTCACTTGGCGTTCCTGCATGGCTTCGAGCAGGGCACTTTGGACTTTTGCGGGCGCGCGGTTTATCTCATCGGCGAGGACGAAATTGGCGAAAATCGGCCCTTTTCGGATGCTGAAATCGCCTTTTGCCGGGTTGTAAATCTGCGTCCCGACCACGTCGGACGGCAACAGATCGGGCGTAAATTGGATGCGGCTGAACGAGGCATCCACCGTTTGCGCCAGCGTTTTGATGGCCAAAGTTTTGGCGAGACCGGGCATGCCTTCCAGCAAAATATGGCCTTTTGTCAGCAGTCCGATGAGCAATCGCTCAATCATGCCGTGCTGCCCGACGATGATTTTTGCGGTGGCTGTGGTGAGATTTTCAAGAAATGCACTTTCCGTTTGGATAAATTGGGCGAGTGCTTCCGGATTGGTTTTGTGATTCATGCAGTGTAATCGTGTTTTTTACCACTCAATTTTTTACCATAAAGGCACATTAGAAAACATAAGCCTTTGATTTTTAAAAACTTATGTTTTCTGATGTGTCTTTGTGGTAAAAAAATTGAGTGGTTTTTGAATGGACAAAGAAACGTCCAATTGTCTAACGTCAAAAAAATCTATTTCATCCACCAAACCTTCGTTTCCTTCACATCGGCACCCATCGTGGCAACCTGATTTTGCCAATTTATTTGGTTGTATTCGGCTTCGGAAGCAGGGTAGGGCAGTCGGTTGAAAGTCAGCGGCTGGCCTTCGCGGGGCGTTTTTTGGCTGCGACGGGCGAGGGCGAAGGCTTCCCACGGCTGGCGAAATTGGTCAATCCAACGCTGGGCATAAATCAAATCAAGGTCAAAACCGTTGCCCGCAAAACTCACCGACGGATGGTAAATGTATTTGTAAATATCACCTTCGGAGGGTTCGGCGGGTTTGTTTTCTGTCCAACGTTGGGTCTGATTGACGACGGAATACCAAAATTTGATGCTCGATTTGATGCCTTCGGCATATTCGGCATCGGCTGAAAAATCGTCCGCCGCCACGCCGATGCCACGTTTGAACGCCTCGGCTTTGATAAAATGAACTTCGGCGGCGGTCATCAAAATTTCCGGCACGTCGGCTTCGTCGCGGACGAGAAAATAATGAAACGGGGAAAAATTGCAGGCCGAGCCTTTCACCGAAAAATTGAAATCGCGCCCACCGTTGTACGGAATGCCACCTTCGAGCGGCGGATTGGTGCCCGGCGTGTTCGGAAAAGCACGCCACTCGTCCTTATTATTGGTTTCAAAAAAAACAAAAGCGCGCGGGTCAATGATTCCACTGCCGTCCGTCGAGTCGTTTGTGGACATTTTATGCCACATCGTCGTGCCCATCCGAAGGCTTTTGTGTTCCCGGAACGACCAGTGGTGGCTTTCAAAAGGGATACCCAACTGTCGCGGCCAAAGGCAAATTTCTTGTCCGCGCTGCACGACGGGCAGGTTGTTTTCAAAAATATCTTGGATGATTTTCCCCGAAAAATTTGGGTCTTTTTCCACCATCCGCATCGCGTGGCGCAGCCGCAGCGAGTTTGCAAAACGCCGCCAGCGGTTCATGTCGCTTTTCAAAACCGTGTCGAACTGCCGAAAACTGTAAAATGGTTTGCCGTCCGGCGTGTTCGGTTCGAGGTGGATGTGGGTCGCCGCCCACTCCAATTCTGAAAGCAAAAACCGGTAAATTTCTTCCTGCCGGTCATATTTCGGGCGCAAAAACGCGACGGCCTGTCCGCCGCGACCCGCGTCAAAAAACGGGATGTCGCCAAAAAGGTCGGTGACTTTGAAAGTTTTGTAGGCCAAAACGATTTTCAACATCGCCCGCACGTTGTCCAATTCGTCTTGGCTGCCAGCGTATTTGTCAAAACGTTCTTCGAGCGCGCGGATGTTTCGGAGCGTCGAATAGTAATTGTTCCAAACTTCGTCCACCCCGATTTGGGTGTTCGGCCAAGCGTGTGCAATCAACGCACCTTGCTGGGTGAGGTCGTAAAGTGTTTCGTTGTGCAGGTAAAATTGCTCGCTCCAACCCAATTGCAGCGACGAAAGCACGCCGTTGAACAGGGCTTCCATGCTCGTTTGGGTGGGGTTGAACGGGTTGGTGTTGATTTCTTCGAAGTCTTTTCGGCAGGAAAATGTGGTTAAAAGGAGCAGGAAAATGGCTGTTTTTTTGACCTTCATATTTTTGGAATGATTGAAATTTTTGGTAAAAATACGTTGGCAAAACATTTTGGAAGAAAAATCAGGACATCTGCCAGAGCGAAAAATCGAAAGTTTTCTACTTTTACCACCACAATAAACAGCGGGAAGTTTGCTCACCTTTTTTTTACCCCCGCGCAGTTTTTTCAAAAAATACGCGGACAAACTTCCTTTTTTATGGACACCGGAAATAAAATCATTCTTTTTCAGGAAAAACAGATTCGCCGAGTTTGGCACAACGACGAGTGGTGGTTTGCTGTCGTGGATGTCGTTGCAGTGTTGAGCGGGAGCGAAAACCCCGCAGTTTACTGGCGCGTCCTTAAAAAACGGCTGTTGGATGAAGGCGCAAATCAAACCGTTACAAATTGTAACGGTTTCAAAATGGAGGCTGCCGACGGCAAACTCCGAATTACGGATTGCTTACCCACAAAAGATTTGTTGCGGCTTGTTCAATCAATTCCGTCGCAAAAAGCCGAGCCTTTCAAACAATGGCTTGCCCAAGTTGGATACGAAAGAATCCAAGAGGTTGAAAACCCCGAACTCGCCGCCGACCGCGCCCGCGAACTGTACCGCGCCAAAGGTTATCCCGACGAATGGATCGATATGCGCCTCAAAAGCATCGAAGTGCGCCAACAACTGACCAGCGAATGGAAAAACCGCGACGTGCAGGAAGGCAAGGAATACAGCATTTTGACCGCCGAAATCGCCCGCGCAACTTTTGGCCTCACGCCCACCGAACACAAAGATTTGAAAGGCCTGCAACGTGAAAACCTGCGCGACCACATGACCAATCTCGAATTGATTTTCACGATGCTCGGCGAAGAATCTACCCGGCAAGTGGCCATCACGCACGATGCGGTGGGCTTCGATGAAAACAAAACCGCCGCACGCGAGGGCGGCGAAATTGCCGGGAAATCGAGGAAAGAATTTGAAAAACGGCTGGGGCGGCGGGTGGTCACGGCTGATAATTTTAAAAAGAAGATTGATGGGGCGGGCGAAAACGAGGCGGCCGAGTTGCCGCCCGCCGTGGGTTGATTTTTGGGAACTTGGGAAAAACTCCACAACCCAAATTTAAAAGTCGATTAAATGATCGACTTTAAAGTGATAGAATTTCACTCAATTTCCCGCCCCGCCAAAACGTATCTGCCATCCTCAAATCGGTAGCGGTCAATGATCTTGAAATCCGTCCTGCCCGTTTTTTTCAAAAAATTTTGGACTGGTTCCCACCAAACCATGTCTTTCCAAAATACTTCCTCCCCGGTGTTGTCGGGATGGTAAAATCCTTCGGTAACCAATAAAAGGTCGGAAAACGGAGTGTTTTTATCAATGGCTTCGATTTTTGTTTGCCAATGGGTGAGTTCATCAAGGGATTCGCAAGCGGCATCTGGAACAAAAAGCAGCAATTTTGGCTTGCCGAGATACTCTCCGAAAATATATTTTCCACGATAACTATAATATCCACCTGCAACGTTCGCATTTCCGCCATCCAAAATAAAGGCAAAATTTGAAGTGCCAATTTGAACAACCGATTGCGGGCAATGTGCCCTCAAAAACGTGCCTTCGACGGCGACACTTGGGTTAAATGATTTTAAAACCCAAAAACTGCCCCGGTTTTCAAAAATGGAAATGCCAAGAATGCCCATGTTTAACCGTCCGGTACCTGAAAAATCCCTTGCCGAGGAAAAGAAAACCGCCTGATTTTGAATGCCGTCCCCCCGATAATTCAAACTGCCGATGGCCTCGGTGTAATTTGCCCAACCATCCGGAAAGGTGTCGGTTTGAATTTCCGAATCAAAATCTAAATATTTCATGGCAGTTTTTGGGCATTCATCGCAGACCCAATTGACTACGTTTTCTTTTGGTAAAAAATTTCCGGGAAAAAGTAATCGCAGTGCTTTTACAGGTCAAACGCATTAAAATCCATTCCCGAAGGGAATCTATGTTTATAGCTCAGAGCAAGGGCATTTTCCTCAAATCCCGAAGGGATTTTATGTTTTCAGGCGCGAGTTTTTACATAAAATCCCTTCGGGATTTCTCGTG
>JANNMS010000084.1:0-79209 GCA_031398055.1 Saprospirales bacterium
CTTTGGCTATAGACCCCGCACAGCCCAACACCACAATCGGAGAATTTGCCGCACTGATTTCCATGCTCGGTGGAAATCATAACCGAAAAAAGGTCGGAATCCAATCAATTTGGTTGGGCTTACAACGGTTTGAAACCATAACACGCTTTCACGGCATTTGCTTCCGGTTAATAAAGCAGGACACTAACGATTGCAAGCAATCACATTAAACTTTTTTAACCCCAAAACTTACAAATCATGAGGCGTCCTCGCCAACAACCTCTTTTTTGCCAAAAAAAATCGGAATCATCGGCGGTGCAGGCTACACCGGTGGCGAATTGCTGCGGATTTTGCTCCGGCACCCGGCGGCGGAAATCGTTTTTGTCCAAAGCCGAAGTCAGGCCGGGAAGCCGATTTCTGATTTGCAAACCGACCTTTTTGGCGAAACCGATTTGCATTTTTCGAAAAATTCCGACGCGGCGGTGGACGTGCTTTTTTTGTGCATGGCGCATGGCGAAGCCAAAAATTGGTTGGCTGAGCAACCTGAAAATCCCGATTTGAAAATCATCGATTTGAGCCACGATTTCCGGGCGGGCGGCTCGTGGTCGGGGCATGAATTTGTGTACGGTTTGTCCGAAATCAATAAAAAACAAATTGAAAACGCGCATTTGATAGCAAATCCCGGCTGTTTTGCGACGGCGATTCAATTGGCTTTGTTGCCGCTGGCTGCCGCTGGAAAACTTGCCGAAACCTTCGTCACCGGCATCACCGGCGCGACGGGCGCGGGTCAAAACCTGTCGGAAACGAGCCATTTTTCGTGGCGGCACGCCAATGTTTCGGCCTACAAAACCCTCGAACATCAACATTTGGCAGAGATAAAAATGACCCTCGACCGTCAACCGTCCGTCGTCAACCGTCCGCCGTCGAACATCCATTTCGTGCCGTGGCGCGGCGATTTTCCGCGCGGCATTTTCATTTCCTGCACCCTCGAAACCGATTTGGAGCAAAAGGAGGCGTTTGATTTATTTGAAAAATTTTACGAAAAACACCCATTTACCCACGTCAGCCGCCGGATGATTGACCTCAAAATGGCGGTAAATACCAATAAATGCCTTGTTTTTCCCGAAAAACGGGGCAGCCACCTCGTCGTTCATGCCGCGCTCGACAACCTTTTGAAAGGTGCAGCCGGGCAGGCCGTCCAAAATTTCAACCTGATTTTTGGGCTGGACGAAACGGCGGGGCTGAATTTGAAAGCGAGTTTTTTTTAAAAACGGTTATTGGTTAAATGGTTATCGGTTATTGGTTTCACTCGCCGATAACCAATCAACCAGTAACCAATAACCATTTAACCAATAACTAATTATGACTCTTTTCGATGTCTATCCACTCCAACCCCTGAAAATCGTGCGCGGCTCCGGCTCGTGGGTCTGGGACGACCGCGGCGATCGGTACCTCGATTTGTACGGCGGCCATGCCGTCATTTCGATTGGCCACGCGCACCCACACTGGCGGAAAAGCATTGCGCAGCAACTCGATTCGCTGCCGTTTTACTCCAATTTTGTGCATTTGCCGGGTCAAAATGAACTCGCCGAAAAACTGGGCGAAGTCAGTGGTTTGACCGATTATCGGCTGTTTTTGGTCAATTCCGGGGCGGAAGCGAACGAAAATGCCCTCAAATTGGCCTCGTTCCACAACCAAAAAAAGAAGGTCTTGGCCTTCCGAAAAAGTTACCACGGCCGCACCTCGCTGGCACTCGCCGCGACCGACGACTGGAAAATCCTCGCGCCGGTCAACGAAACGCCGAACGTCGTTTTCCTGCCATTGAACGATGAAAACGCCCTCGAAAAAGCCTTTCAGACCAATGAATTTTCGGCGGTCATCGTCGAAGCGGTGCAGGGGTTGGGCGGTATCCACGAGGCGAATTTGTCCTTTTTGAAAAAAATCCGTGAACTCTGCGATGCCCACGACACGGTTTTTGTGGCCGATTGCGTGCAGGCAGGTTACGGTCGGACGGGGCGTTTTTTCGCGCTCGACCATGCCGGAGTCCGCGCCGATATTTATGCCACGGCCAAAGGCATGGGCAATGGTTTTCCGATTGGCGGCGTGCTGATTTCCCCAAAATTTGAGGCAAAACACGGTATGCTCGGCAGCACTTTTGGCGGCAACCCGTTGGCCTGCGCCGCTGCGCTCGCCGTGCTTGAAGTCATTGAAAATGAAGGACTTGTGCAAAATGCCGCCCGCGTCGGCGACTACTTGCTGCACGAATTGAAACAATTTTCAGACCTCGAAAATGTGCGCGGCCGCGGGCTGATGATTGGTTTCGACGTGCCGGAATCGCAGCCGAATTTGCGGAAAGATTTGCTTTTGAAGCACCATGTTTTCACCGGCGTTTCGGGCGCGAAAACCATCCGGCTGCTGCCTTCGCTCGCCCTCAGCCAAACGGAAGCCGATATTTTTCTGGAAAAAATGCAACTCGCGCTGGCTGGGAAAACGGCCGGAAAACAGTTTGCTTTTGCTTAAAATTCGGCAGCACGTTTACGAAACTTTTAAAGTTTCGTAAACGTGGGCGGCAGTTTGCTTTTGCTTAAAATTTGAAAAAAAATGCGCCATTTCACATCCGCCTACGACGTGCCCGACCTGCCAAAATTGCTCGACGCCGCGCTGGCCTTCAAAAAACAGCCCCGATTTCGCGAAAATCTGGGGCAAGGCCGCACGCTGGGCATGGTTTTCTTGAATCCGAGCACCCGGACGCGCATCTCGACGCAGATTGCCGCCCGGAATCTGGGCATGGAAACCATCGTTTTCAATGCTTCGAGCGACGGTTGGTCGCTCGAATTTGGCGATGCGGATGTGGTGATGAACGGCGCGAGCGTCGAGCACATCCGCGAGGCGGCGCGGGTTTTTGGCGAATATTTCGATGTTTTGGCGGTTCGTTCTTTTCCAAATTTGCAAAACCGGGACGAAGATTTTTCCGAAAAAATTCTAAAACAGTTCATCGAACACGCAGGAATTCCGGTCGTGAGTTTGGAAAGTGCCACGCTGCACCCGCTGCAAAGTTTCGCTGACCTCCTGACAATCAAAGAGTTACATCTCGAAAAACGCCCGCCGCGCATCGCCCTGACTTGGGCACCGCACCTCAAACCGTTGCCGCAGTGCGTTGCCAATTCTTTTGCCCAATGGATTTTGGCTTGGGGGGGCGCGGAACTCACGATTGCCTGCCCGCCGGGGCATGAATTGGACAAAAAATTTACCGCTGGCGCAAAAATCACGCACGACCAAAACGCCGCGCTGGCCGGAGCGGATTTTGTTTACGTCAAAAATTGGAGCGCCACCGAGCCGTACGGCCAACTGATTTGCGATGACCAAAACTGGCTGCTCGACCCCGAAAAACTGGCAAAAACCAACCGCGCAAAAGTGATGCACTGCCTGCCCGTGCGGCGAAATTTGGAACTTTCGAGTGCCATTTTGGACTCGCCGGATGCCGTCGTCGTGCAGCAGGCGGGCAATCGGGTTTGGGCGGCGCAGGCCGTGCTGGCCGAAATTTTGAAATTTGACACATAGTTCACAGAGGGGGTTTTCACATAGAAAACATAGGTTTTCTTTGTCAAAAGCCTATGTTTTCTATGTGAAAACTCCTCTCTGAACTATGTGTCAAAAGAAAATTGGCAAAATGAAAAAACTCAGCATCATCAAAATCGGCGGCCAAGTTTTGGACGAACCTGCCGCACTGGAAAATTTTCTCCGCGACTTTTCTGATCTGCCGGAGGCAAAAATTTTGGTGCACGGCGGCGGAAAAATCGCCTCCGAATTTGGCAAACGGCTCGGCCTCGAACCAAAATACATCGCCGGACGGCGCATCACCGACGATGCGACGCTCGAACTGGTCACGATGGTTTACGGCGGTTTGATCAACCGGCAAATCTGCGCCCGGCTGCAAAGTTTTGGCTGCAACTCCATCGGTTTGACGGGCGCGGACGGCAATTTGCTCCCGGCCTCGCGGCGGCCAATTCAAGCGGACGGCACCGATTTTGGCTGGGCGGGCGATGTCGAAACTGGCGCGGTGAACATCGATTTTTTGAAAAAATTTTTGGCCGACGGGCTGATTCCCGTCGTCGCGCCGCTGACCCACGACCGCCGGGGAAATCTTTTGAACACGAACGCCGACACGATTGCCGCGTCGTTGGCCACCGCGCTCGCGCCGTTTTTCGAAATCCAACTGCTTTTTTGTTTTGAAAAAATGGGCGTTTTGGCCGACCCCACCGACGAAAAAAGTGTGATCCCCAAAATATCCCCGACCGATTATGATTTTTTAAAAACCAAAACTGCCGTTGCCGGTGGCATTTTGCCAAAACTTGACAATGCTTTTGCTGCCTCAAAATCGGGGGTGAAAAAAGTGGTCATCGGAAATGCGGCTGCGCTGCGAACGGGTTTTTCGGGGACGGAAATTGGAGAATTGGTTATTGGGGAATTGGAAAATTAGTTATTTGTACCGCACCCAATTTTCAAATAACCAATTTCCCAATAACCAATTTTCAAATAACTATTTCCAAAATGTCCGCACTCAATTTACTCCGCGACCTCATCGCCTTCCCATCTTTCAGCCGCGAGGAAGACCGCACGGCAGCACGGTTGGAGTTGTTTTTTAAAGAAAAAAACATCCCAACCCAACGGCAGGGCAACAACATTTGGGCGCAAAACCGCCATTTTTCGCCCGAAAAACCGACGCTTTTGCTCAATTCGCACCACGACACCGTCCGCCCGAACCCCGGTTACACCCGCGACCCATTTTCGCCGGACATCGCCGACGGCAAACTTTTTGGACTCGGCAGCAACGACGCGGGCGGCTGTCTGGTTTGCCTCGCGGCGGCGTTTTGCCATTTTTTTGAAAATGAAAATTTGCCGTGCAACCTCGTTTTTGCCGCGACGGCGGAGGAAGAAATTTCTGGAAAAAATGGCATCGAAAGCATCCTCGACTGGCTGCCGAAATTGGATTTTGCCATCGTTGGCGAACCCACGAAACTCGAATTGGCGGTGGCCGAAAAAGGTCTGATGGTGTTGGATTGCCGCGCCGTCGGGCAGGCCGGGCACGCGGCGCGCGAGGAAGGCACAAACGCGATTTATGCCGCGCTGCCGGACATCGAATGGTTTCGGACGTACCGTTTTCCCGAAATTTCGCCGTGGCTCGGCGCGGTAAAAATGTCCGTGACCAGCATCGAAACACCAAACAAAGCCCACAACATGGTGCCCGACGAATGCCTTTTTGTGGTGGATTTGCGGCTCACGGAACTCGTTTCCCCAGAAAAAATGCTCGAAATCATCTCGAAAAATGTCCGCTGCAAGGTCATGCCGCGCTCGTTGCGGATTCGTCCGACGGCGATTTCGGTGGAACATCCGCTGGTTTTGGCGGGCATCGCACTGGGCAAAAAACCGTTCGGTTCACCCACGACGAGCGACAAAGCACTGCTGCCCTGTCCTGCTTTGAAATGCGGACCGGGCGACAGCGCGCGCAGCCACACGGCGGACGAATTTATTTTTTTGGAAGAAATTTTGGACGGGGAAATTTTTTATAAAAGGTTGATAGACAAGTGTTTTGAAAAATTAAAAAGTAACCCGGAACTCTGTTTCGGGATTCTAAACTGCCCGGAACGGAGTTCCGGGATACACATTTAAAAATGAAACTCTGGCAAAAAAACACCTCGACCGCCGCCGCCGTCGAAAAATTCACCGCAGGAAATGACCGCGAAATGGACATTTTGCTCGCCCGTTTCGACGCGCTCGGCTCACTCGCGCACCTCGAAATGCTCAAATCCGTCAGCCTCGTTTCGATGGCCGATGCCGATTTGCTGCGCCGCGCGCTGTACGAAATTTTGCAAGAAATCGAAACTGGAAATTTCGAACTCGAACCCGGCGTCGAAGATATCCACTCGCAAATCGAACTGCTTTTGACCCGCCGCTGCGGCGATGCGGGCAAAAAAATACACACCGGGCGCAGCCGGAACGACCAAGTTTTGACCGATTTGAAATTGTTTTTTCGCCATGAAATTGAAAAAACTGCCCAGTCTGTCGCCCAATTTTCGCGGCTGCTGCTCGAAAAAAGCGAACTGCACCGCGACGTTTTGCTGCCGGGATACACCCATTTTCAGGTGGCGATGCCCTCGTCTTTTGGGCTGTGGCTGGCTGGTTTTGCCGAATCGTTGGCCGAGGATTTGTTCATTTTGCAGGCGGCGCATCGAATTGTCAACCGGAATCCGTTGGGTTCGGCGGCGGGTTACGGCTCGTCTTTTCCGCTCGACCGGGATTTGACAACGCAACTTTTGGGTTTCGACGCGCCGCAGGTCAATTCCGTCGCAGCGCAGTTGGGTCGGGGAAAAACGGAGCGCGTCGTGGCGCAAGGTTTGGCGGGCGTGGCGGCGACTTTGGCCAAGTTTTGCGCAGATTGCTGCCTTTTTATGTCCCAAAACTATGGTTTCATCCATTTTCCGGACGAATTGACGACGGGTTCGAGCATCATGCCGCACAAAAAAAACCCGGATGTTTTCGAAATTGCCCGCGCCCGCTGCAACCGTTTGCAAGCCTTGCCGAACGAAATCAGCCTGATTTGCGCCAATTTGCCGTCGGGCTACCACCGTGATTTTCAAATTTTGAAAGAAAGCATTTTTCCAGCGTTCCAAATTTTGCGCGACTGCCTCGAAATGCTGGGTTTGATGGTCGAAAATATGGAGGTGCGCCGCGACATTTTGAAAGATGAAAAATACCGCTATTTATTTACCGTCGAGGAAGTTAACCGATTGGTTTTGAGTGGTTTGCCGTTCCGGGAAGCGTACAAAAAAGTAGGCGAGGCGGTGGAAAACGGGACATTTTCGCCGGGCGAAATGTTGCCGCACACGCATTTGGGGAGCATTGGGAATTTGGGAAATGAACGGATTTTCAAATTTTTAGAAGAACAATTACAGTTTTTTCAAAAAAATTAGTTATTTTTTGGGTTGTTTTTATATTCTTTAATAATTTTAAAAATTTCCGTTTCTGTCAGTTTGGTATATTTTGCAATTTTAGGAACAGGCATTTCATCCTGCCAAAGTTCAACAACCATTGATTTTCGTTCTTCTGCTTTTCCTTCTGCTTTTCCTTCTTCCCGTGCTTTTTCTTCATAAATGACTTGGGTTATTTTGCGGGACTCCGCTATTTTTCCCTCCTCGACCACGCTGTCGGGCATGTTGTCCAAATCGGCCAAAACGGATGCTTTTTGAATCGCCGGGTTGTTGAAATTGATATTCGGGTCGTTTGGATTTTCGATACTTTCGTAAATAAATTGAAGCCAATCCTTGATGTTTTCGGGTGTGTCGGCGGCGATGTGGTTTGGGTTTAAAAAAATCAAACGGTGCGGGTAGACCTCGCGCACCTTGTCCAACAAAGTCCTCGGATTGAGGTCGGAAACCAAAACATCGTCTTTCAGCAACTTCCCGGTTTTGTCTTTTACAACATACGGCGCGGTCAAAACCACGATTGTGTAAACATCCTGCCCGAAGGCATAATTTCTCGAACTGCGCTGCAAATCCACCAAAGCCGCCAAAAAATAGTGCAAAAAACGGTCGAAACTATAATCGTAATCCACGCGCTGGATTTCAATCAGCACCCGTTTGTCCTCGCTTTCTGCATAAATATCCAGTTTGAAACGGATGGCAGACACCTTTCTGTCCAGCGTTTTTTCGGTCTCGATTTTCGCGTTCACCATGTCCACCCCGGTGATGTCGCGCACGAACGCACGGAACACTTCTGGGTTGGTAAAAACCTTCTTGAAAAAAACTTCATTATCCAAATTGGCGAGTTGCATATCTTATATTTTGAACAAAGTTAGTAAAAAATCCTGGGCGAACTGTCCCAAAAACTGGGACAGATTCAACGGTACGATTTTTTCGAACCGTTAAATCTGTTGTTTTCGCAAAATCGCTATTTCAAAATCAGAATAAAAACCAACCCGCTTGTTTTTCCTACCGGAAATAATTTTGAAGAAATTTCATTTCACTGGTCGAATCCCATTATTTTTCACAACCCATTTCGAGATTTTGGTTAAAACCAAATATTCAAAGACCTTTGCACTATCCACCACGAAATTTTTATTCTTAAAAACGACTTCCGGCAAAACTGAACCAATTTTAAATTTTGCCGCCCCACCCTGCCCACCAAATCCAACCGTTAAAAAAAAGGTTGATGGAAGAGAATCAAAATACTGGTTTGTACGACGCCCGATTTGAGCACGACGCCTGCGGAGTCGGATTTGTAGCACATATAAAAGGTGTAAAAAGCCACCAAAACGTGGCCGACGCACTCACCGCGCTCGAAAATATGGCCCATCGCGGCGCCTGTGGCTGCGAAGTGAACACGGGCGACGGCGCGGGCATCATGTTGCAAGTTCCCCACAAATTTTTCTTTGGCGAATGTTTGAAAATGGGCGTCCACCTGCCGCCCGTCGGACGCTACGGCGTGGGCATGGTCTTTTTTCCAACCGACGAAATGCTCCGCGAGGAAAGCCGCGAGGTTTTTGAAAATGCCGCCGCCGACCTCGGCATTCCTATTTTGTTGTGGCGAAAATTGCCCATCAACCCCGACGGAATTGGCGAAACGGCACTTTCAGTTTTGCCGGAAATGGAGCAGGTTTTTGTCGGTTGCCCCGACGAAATCATTGACCCGGACGCGTTCGAGCGCAAACTTTTTATCCTCAGAAATTACGCCTCGAACCTCGTTCAAAATACCGTCCGGCAGGGAGAAATCGGTTTTTATATCTCCTCGCTTTCGCACAAAACCATTGTTTACAAAGGCCAATTGACCAGTTTGCAGGTGCGCGGTTTTTTTCCAGACCTCTCAAATCGCAGCCTCGTCAGCGCGTTCGGTTTGGTGCACAGCCGGTTTGCTACCAATACTTTTCCGTCGTGGCGGCTCGCCCATCCGTACCGATATATTGCCCACAACGGCGAGATAAATACGATTCAAGGCAATCTTAACTGGTTGAAAACCAGCGAGAAAGGTTTCACGTCGCCCTATTTTTCAAAAGAAGAAATGGAAATGCTCCTGCCCATCGTCGGCGCGGGGCAGAGCGATTCGGCCTCGCTCGACAACGTGGTCGAACTGCTCGTTTTGTGCGGCCGCTCGCTGCCCCACGTTTTGATGATGCTGATTCCCGAGGCCTGGGACGGCGACCCGGAAATGGACGCGGCGAAACGCGCATTTTACGAATTTCACGCCTCTTTTATGGAACCGTGGGACGGCCCGGCGGCGATTTCGTTCACCGACGGCAACATCATCGGCGCGACGCTCGACCGCAACGGCCTGCGCCCCTCGCGTTTTTGGGTGACGCACGACGACCGCGTCATCATGGCTTCCGAGGCGGGCGTTTTGCCGATGGACCCGGCCTTGATTCGCGAAAGTGGCTGTTTGCAACCGGGGAAAATGTTCGTCGTGGACATGGTGCGCGGCAAATTGATTTCTGACACCGAACTGAAACGCGAAATCTGCTCCGCCCGACCGTATTCCGATTGGCTTTTCAAACACAAAATCCAACTCGAAAACCTGCCCGCGCCCCGCGTCATTTTTTCAGAACTTGAAAAAGAGCAGGTTTTTAAATACCAAAAAGCCTTCGGCTACACCACCGAAGACCTCGAAAACATCATCAAACCAATGGCTTTGGACGGAAAAGAACCCATCGGGAGCATGGGAATTGACACGCCGCTCGCGGTTTTGAGCGACCAGCCGCAGCATATTTCCAGTTATTTTAAACAACTTTTTGCGCAGGTGACCAACCCGCCGATTGACCCGATCCGGGAAAAAATGGTCATGTCGTTGTCCAATTTTGTCGGAAATATCGGCAACCTGCTCACCGAAAACGAGGCCACGTGCCACGTCCTCGCCCTGCCCCACCCCATTTTGACCAACCATGAACTCGAAAAAATCCGCAGCATCGACGACGGCAGTTTTCAGGCAAAAACGCTCCAAATGTATTTTCGGGCGGACGGAAAAACGGGCAGTTTGGAACGCGCCATCGAACGGATTTGCAGGTACGCCCACGACGCGGTGGCCGACGGTTTTCAAGTTTTGATACTTTCCGACCGTGCGATTGACTCAAAACACGCGGCGATTCCGACGCTTTTGGCGACCGCCGCGATTCATCATTATTTGATTCGAAAAGGCGTTCGCGGCCAAGTTGGGCTGGTCGTCGAGGCGGGCGATGTTTGGGAAACCCACCATTTTGCCTGTCTGATTGGCTTCGGAGCGACGGCGATAAATCCGTATTTGGCATTTTCGACGATTGGGACGTTGGACATTGGACGTTGGACATTGGATAGCCACGACTCCAGTGTCCAACATCCAATGTCCAATGTCCAATGTCATCAGAATTACATCAAATCCGTCAACGACGGCCTGCTGAAAGTTTTTTCAAAAATGGGCATTTCGACCCTGCAATCGTATCAGGGCGCACAGATTTTTGAAATCGTCGGCATCGGAAAAAAGGTGGTGGATTCGTGTTTTTCGGGCGCGGTTTCGCGCATCGGCGGCCTCGATTTTGACGACCTCGCCCGCGAGGCTTTGGAAAAACACGCACTCGCTTTTGGCCCAAAAAACCGGATGTCGCCCGTCGAACGGTTGCCCGCCGGAGGCATTTTTCAATGGAAAAAACAGGGCGAATTCCATCTTTTCAACCCGACGACGATTCATCTTTTGCAAAATTCGACGCGGACGAACGATTTTTCCCAATTTAAAAAATACTCAAAAGCCGTCAACGAACTCGGCGAAAAAGCGGCCACGTTGCGCGGTTTGTTTGAAATGCGCCCCACCCGCCCCGCTATTTCGCTCGACGAGGTTGAACCTGCGGAAAATATTTACCGTCGTTTTGCCACCGGTGCGATGTCGTTCGGCAGTATTTCGTGGGAAGCGCACACGACTTTGGCGATTGCGATGAACCAACTTGGCGGAAAAAGTAATACTGGGGAAGGTGGCGAAGATGAAAAAAGGTACGAATTTGAGGCTGAGCAATCGCCACGTTTACTAAACTTTAAAAGTTTAGTAAACGTAAAAAACGTAAACCAACCACTCCGCTCCGCCATAAAACAAGTCGCTTCCGGTCGTTTTGGCGTGACCGCCAGATATTTAACCGAGGCCGACGAACTCCAAATCAAAATGGCGCAGGGCGCAAAACCCGGCGAGGGCGGCCAACTTCCCGGCCACAAAGTCGACGATTGGATTGGCCGCGTGCGCCACGCGACGCCCGGCGTTGGCCTGATTTCGCCGCCGCCGCACCACGATATTTATTCGATTGAAGACCTCGCGCAGTTGATTTTTGATTTAAAAAATGCCAACCGCGCTGCCCGAATCAGCGTGAAATTGGTCTCAAAAGCGGGCATCGGAACGATAGCCGCCGGGGTCGCAAAAGCAAAAGCGGACGTGATTTTGGTCGCCGGACACGACGGCGGCACGGGCGCTTCTCCGATTTCCAGCATCCGACACGCCGGGCTGCCGTGGGAACTCGGGCTGGCCGAAACGCACCAGACTTTGGTGAAAAATGGGCTCCGCAGCCGCGTCGTGGTTCAGGCCGACGGCCAGATGAAAACGGGGCGCGACATCGCCATCGCCACTTTGCTCGGTGCCGAAGAATGGGGCGTGGCGACGGCGGCACTCGTCGTCGAGGGCTGTATTTTGATGCGAAAATGCCACCTCAATACTTGCCCGGTCGGCATCGCCACGCAAGACCCGGATTTGCGGAAACGCTTCAACGGCGCGGCGGAACACGTCGTCAATTTTTTCAAATTTTTGACCGAAGAACTCCGCGAAATCATGGCCGAACTCGGTTTTCGGACGGTCGAAGAAATGGTCGGGCAGGCCGATTGCCTGCGCACGAAACCGGGCATTTCACATTGGAAACATCGGAAATTGGACTTGTCGCCGATACTTTTTAGGACAAAAAAGACACCCGACACTTTTTTCTGCTCCGAAAAACAAGACCACGCCCTCGCTGAAATCATGGATTGGAAACTTTTAAAATTGGCAAAACCTGCCCTCGAAAACTGCGAAAAAGTCCACGCAGAATTTGAAATAAAAAACACCGACCGCACCACCGGCACCCTGCTTTCCAACGAAATCACGAAAATCTGGAAATCGGAAGGCTTGCCCGACGGCACGATTCATTTCAAATTTCGCGGCACGGCGGGGCAAAGTTTTGGCGCGTTCACGGCCAAAGGTTTGACCCTCGAATTGGAAGGCGGCGCGAACGATTATTTTGGAAAAGGGCTCAGCGGCGCGACCCTTTTTGCGTACCCCGACCGCCGCGCAACTTTCCGGGCGGAGGAAAACAGCATTATCGGAAACGTGGCTTTTTACGGCGCGACGAGCGGCACGGCGTTCGTCCGGGGCAAGGCTGGCGAGCGTTTTTGCGTCCGAAATTCCGGCGCGACGGTCGTCGTCGAAGGCACCGGCGACCACGCTTGCGAATACATGACGGGCGGAAAAGTGCTGATTTTGGGCGAAACAGGGCGAAAT
Organism: Saprospirales bacterium; assembly: GCA_031398055.1. Classification (GTDB taxonomy): domain Bacteria; phylum Bacteroidota; class Bacteroidia; order Chitinophagales; family Saprospiraceae; genus M3007. Next base: position 12,505 of record JANNMS010000084.1, read on the forward strand.
TTTGGTGCCGGAATGTCCGGCGGCATCGCGTGGGTTTTTGACCCGAAACATGTTTTTGCCAAACGTTGCAACCTGGAATCCATTGACCTCGAAGCACCGACGGACGCAGATTTTTCGGAAATTTTTCAACTCCTCGAACGGCATTTTCAATTGACGGCCAGCCCGGTCGCGGGTTTTTTGTGGAAAGATTTTGAAAATCGGGCGGGGGATTTTGTGAAGGTTTTTCCGAAGGAATACAAAAAGGCATTGGCAAAAAAAGCGGTTCCACAAGGTTTCACAGAGGTTCACGGAGGAACGAAGGGCACAGAGATTTTGTCAAAATTTTAAAAAGAACTCCGTGCCCTCCGTTCCTCCGTGAACCTCTGTGAAACCTTTAAAATCCAAAAAAAATGTCCAAAACAGGATTTTTAGAACATCCCCGACAACTCCCCGCCCGCCAGCCCGTCGCCGAACGGCTGCGGCACTGGGGCGAATTTGTCGAAAAATATCAGCCCGCCGAACTCAATCGGCAGGCGGCGCGGTGCATGGATTGCGGCGTTCCGTTTTGCCACAACGGCTGCCCGCTGGGCAATGTCATCCCGGAATTTAACGACGCAGTTTATCGTGGCGAGTGGCAAGAGGCTTACGAAATCTTGGTTTCGACCAATAATTTTCCAGAATTTACGGGTCGCGTTTGCCCCGCGCCCTGCGAAAGTGCCTGCGTTTTGGGCATCCATCAGCCTGCCGTTGCGATTGAAGAAATTGAAAAACACATCATCGAAATGGCTTTCGAGCGCGGTTTTGTCAAGCCGCAAACCATTTTTCACCGGACGGGCAAAAAAGTGGCGGTCGTCGGCAGCGGCCCAGCGGGTTTGGCGGCGGCGGCGCAACTCAATTTGGCAGGCCACGAAGTGACCGTTTTTGAACGCGACGCGAAACCCGGCGGCCTGCTTCGATACGGCATCCCGGATTTTAAATTGGAAAAATCCGTGGTCGAACGCCGCATCGATTTTTTGAAAAAAGAAGGCATCATTTTCAAATGCAACGCCGAAGTTGGACGAAATGTGAGCGTCAAAGAATTGCTGCACGGTTTTGATGCCATCGTTTTGGCGGGCGGCAGCACGGTTCCGAGGGATTTGAAAGTGCCGGGGCGCGATTTGGAAGGCGTTGTTTTTGCGATGGATTTTTTGAAAAAGCAAAATGAACGGGTCAACGATTTGCATTTTCAAATTTTGGATTTCAAAAATGGCAGTGTCGAAATTTCCCAAAATGGCATCGGCAAGGCCGCAAAAAATATCCAAATATCTCAATTTCCCAATATCTCAAATGTCATCGTCATCGGCGGCGGCGACACCGGCAGCGACTGCGTCGGCACGTCGAACCGATTGGGCGCGGCCTCGGTCACGCAGTTCGAATTGTTGCCAAAACCGCCCGCCGAACGTTCGGAAAATATGCCTTGGCCAACTTTTCCGATGCTTTACAAAACCACGAGTTCGCACGAAGAAGGTTGCGAGCGGCGGTTTGCCATCACGACAAAAGCGTTTTTGGGAGATGAAAAAGGCAAGTTGCGGGCGTTGCTCGTCGCCGACCTCGATTGGAAAGTTTCGACCGACGGCAGGCCGTCCGGTTTTGAAGAAATCCCAAATTCGGAAAGGGAAATTCCCTGCGATTTGGCTTTGCTGGCCATGGGTTTTGTGCATCCGCAGCACGACGGGATGCTGAAACAACTCGAAATCGAACTCGACGAACGCGGAAATGTGCGTGCCTCTGACCAAAATTTTTCAACCAATCACCCGAAAATTTTCACGGCTGGGGATATGCGGCGCGGGCAATCGCTTGTGGTTTGGGCGATCCACGAAGGCCGCGAGTGCGCGAAAAAGGTGCACGATTTTTTGGAAATAGAACACTGATTGGACTGATTTTCATGATTTTCACTGATTTCTGCGGTCGTTGGACGACGGCAAAAATTCATCATTCATCATTTATAATTCATCATTATTTATGGGTATTCGTTTAAACAACCTTTCTGTCAAGTCTTTGACCCCCTTTTTACTGCTGGTGCTGGCTGCATTGATTGCCCTTTTTGCACCGACGCAACCCATTTTCGCCGACCCGGAAGCCAAATATGTGCCTGCCGACATTGCCTGGGTTTTGGTCGCAACGGCTTTGGTTTTTTTGATGACACCGGGTCTCGCCTTTTTTTACGGCGGCATGGTGACGCGGAAAAACGTGATTTCCACGATGATAAAAAGCGTGGTGGCCGCCGGGGTGGTCAGTGTTTTGTGGGTCGTGGTGGGTTTCAGCCTTGCTTTTGGCGAATCGATGGGCGGTTTTATTGGCAATCCGATGACGTTTTTTCTTTTTAAAGATGTCTCGTCCGGTGCGCCGTGGCCGCTCGCGCCGACCATTCCGCTGACGCTTTTTGCCTTTTTTCAACTGATGTTTGCCATCATCACGCCCGGTCTGGTGGTCGGGGCGGTGGCCGAGCGCATCCGTTTTACCTCGTACATTTTGTTCATCGGGCTGTTTTCGCTGCTGGTTTATGCCCCGCTGGCGCACTGGGCATGGCATCCGGACGGTTTTTTGTTCAAAATGGGCGTGCTTGATTTCGCGGGCGGCACGGTCGTCCACATTTCTGCGGGCTGCGCGGCTTTGATGGGCGCGATTGCTTTGAAACAACGGCTTTCGCACGGCAGCCAAGAAGGCATTCCGCCGGCCAATATCCCGTACGTTTTGATTGGCACGGGGCTTTTGTGGTTCGGTTGGTTCGGTTTCAACGCTGGTTCTGCGCTCGGCGCGAACGGTTTGGCGGTTTCTGCGTTCGCCACGACCAACACGGCTGCCGCTGCCGCCGGTCTTTCTTGGATGTTTTTTGATGTTTTAAAAGGCAAAAAACCCTCAGTTCTTGGGTTTTGCATCGGAGCGGTGGTCGGTTTGGTGGCCATCACGCCGGGCGCGGGTTTTGTTGGGATTCCGCAATCCATATTTATCGGTGTGATTTCGGCGGTCGTTTCGAACATCGCGGTTTTTTACAAATCAAAATCCAAACTCGACGACACGCTCGACGTGTTCCCTTGCCACGGCATCGGCGGCATGGTCGGGATGCTTTTGACGGGCATTTTTGCCACAAAAACGGTCAATGCAGCAGGCGCGGACGGTCTTTTTTATGGAAATCTCGCGTTTTTCCTGACCCAAGTCAAAGGTTTGGCCATCGTCGTGACGTACAGCATGGGCGTTTCTTTCCTGATTTTTAAATTGATTGACGTCGTCGAACCCATCCGGGTGAGCGAGGAAGAAGAGGCACTCGGCCTCGATGCCAGTCAGCACGATGAAAATTATGTGCAGGGCACGCTGCTCGTTCCGCAGGGAAATGGGCAATATACCGAGGTGCTGGCGCAGTCCATTCATTGAATTGGAGGGCGGAATTTATTCCGCCCACGTCAGGGTCGAAATAAATTTCGACCTCCAATAAAAAAGGCACGGCCTGTTTGAGATTTCGGCAAAAATCTCTGGCCGTGCCTGAATTTCATTTCATCACTAAATAAAATGAACCGCAATGTTAAAGCAAAATTACATTGTACGCATGGCCTTTTTGTGCCTGCCGCTTGCCGCTTCGGCGCAAGCCCCTGCCCCACTCGCAACCGCTGACACCGTTCAGGTTGCGCAAAAACCAAAGACCACCATTTCCGGTTTCGCCGATGCATATTATCGGTACGATTTCGCCGGAACCTCAGCCAACAACCGCACGAGTTTTACCAATTCCCACAATTCCTTTGAGTTGGGCATGATTTCCGTGCGCGCCGACCACAGTTTTGGGCGCGGCGGCGTGACGGCTGACATTGGTTTTGGAAAACGTGCCGAGGATTTTTCGTACGCCGATGACCGGACGCGTTTTGTTATCAAACAATTGTATTTCAACTACGAATTTCGGGGCGGCTACAAGGCCACCGTCGGCAGTTGGGCCACGCACGTCGGATACGAAATGGTGGACGCGCCGCTGAACCGGAATTACTCGATGAGTTACCTATTTTCGTACGGCCCGTTTTTTCACACCGGTTTGAAAGTGGAAAAGACCTTCGGGCGCGTCGGCGCGATGCTCGGCGTGGCCAACCCGACGGATTTGAAATCTACGCCTTTCGGCCAAAAATTTGTCATCGGCCAACTCAGCACGGTTTCGAAAAATGAAAAATTCAAAACCTTCCTCAATTTTCAGGGCGGCAAACCGAGCGATTCGACCCAAATCCGGCAGATTGATTTGGTGGTCAATTATTTGCCGATCGAAAAATGGTCGTTCGGTTTTAACGCCACCGTTTTTGATGCGCTTGCCCGCGATGCGGAAAGCAATTTCGAATCCGCCGGAAAATGGTGGGGCGCAGCGGTTTACCTAAATTCCGACCCGCGTCCGTGGCTCGGCCTGACTTTGCGCAGCGAGTATTTTTCGGATGCCGACGGCTTGAATGTTTTTGCCGGGACGACTGGCGGCAACATTTTGGCCAATACTTTTTCTTTAAATTTCAAAAAGGACAACATCACGGTCATCCCGGAAATCCGGTTCGAAGTGGCGTCGGAAGAAATTTTTATTGGAAAAAATGATGCGGCTGCAAAATCGTCGGTGGCTGCGGCGATTGCGGTGATTTACAAGATTTGATGTAACTACTTAGCACATGCTCTTTATCACATAGATTTATAGGATTTTTCACATAGATTCACATAGAAAACATAGATTTTTATGTGAATCTATGTGAAAAATCCTATAAATCTATGTGATAAAGAGCATGTGCTTGAATAAACAGTGTTCAGAATCCATACAAAACTGCAGATTTCAAACCCCAAAAACGCGGAATTCCCGGCTGGTTTTTGTCGATTTTAAATTGGTACGCCGCGCCCGTTTGCCAAAACCAGTGCTGCGAAAAACGGTAGCGCAAGCCAAGATTCATGTCCAAAAACGAAATGGTTTTACCCAGCGCAGGCACGTGTACTTCCTGACTTTTCTCCGCGCCAGTAATTTGATGCGTGAAATTTTCTTCCAATTCAAAACCCGGATGCCACTGCGCGGCGTACCCCAAACCGAAGTACGGACTGAATTTTTGCGCCGGTTTTAACCAATATCGCATCCCGGCAGTCATTTGAAAAATAGGTTTGAAACCCTCGTGCGGTTTAAAATATTTGAGCAAATAATCGTCGCCGGGCGGGACGCTGGGTGGCAAACCCAGTTTTTCATCATAAACATTTCCACGAAAACCGATGCCGCCGAACGCGCCTTCGAGGGTCATGGCCAAGCGGTCTGAAAACACAATTTCCCCGGTCAAAAAGGTCGAATAACCACCGGTTTTGGACAAATTTTCGGCATTTGGAAACATCGCACCGCCGCCTGCGCCGATTCTAAAACTTCGCGGCGTGAGCAAAAATGGCCGCGGTTCGCGGTTTAAAGGCGTGATGACAAAATCATTTTCCGGGAGAATCCGGTGTTTTTGAGGTGTTTCCAAAAAAATGGTTTTGGTGGGAAGCAATGCTAAAAAACCTGACCGATTGTCTTCGGTCAGTTTTTTTTCAGTAGTGATTTTTGAAGTTTTTTCAACCCCAAAATTTGCCTCGTTTTGCCCCTGCCTATTTTCCGCCGCCGCCCATTTTTCTAAATTTAAAAGTTTTCCCTGCCCTGATTTTCCAATGTTTTCCAACCCAAATACTTCCTGATTTTCATCGAAAACCGGGTTTGCTTTTTGCCTAAAAACCACCGTCCGGTAAATCGTATCGTATTGATACACAACGGTTTTTTGAAAAGTCGTGTCGTGCAGCGTGACCGTTTCGCGTTGGATTTTTTGCCATTCGGTTTGCATGGTTTCTGCACGTTTTTCAGATTGTTTGAACATCCAAAACCAGCCCAAATTGGAAACCAAAAGCAGCCCCGTCAACGCCCCCAGCCACCACAACGGCAGCATCCGCCACCGTCGCTGTTGCTGCTGGTCGAGCCGGGGCGAGAGCCGTTCCCAATCTTCTTCGCTGAGGTCGGGCACGTCGGCGCGTCGCATTTTTTCGGAAAAAGTTTTATCAAAATCGAAGTCTTCCATTTTTAAGCATGGGTTTGAGGTATTACGAATGCCTGTTTTTTCATCATCGTTTTCAATTTTGCGCGTGCTTTGAATAGGTTTGATTTGGATGCGCCGACCGAAATGCCCAACAAATCGGCGATTTCTTGGTGGTCGTAGCCTTCGATGGCAAAAAGATTGATGGCTGCACGGTACGCTGGGGGGAGTTTTTGTACCAAATCGCGCAGTTCGTCCGCCGAAATCTGCGAGATGACCTCGGACGAAAAACCGACGTTCACCGCCGTTTCCAAATCATCGGCCTGGAGTTCGTTTTTGATGTTTTTCCGGTAATAATCAATGGCCGTGAAAACCGTGATTTTGTTGAGCCAGGGTTTGAAAGGCTGCTCCGGATTGTAGTTTTCAATCTTTGAAAAAATTTTCAAAAACACATCATTCACGATTTCCCGCGCCTCGTCCAACGACGAAGCGTAGCGCAGCCCGACCGCCAACGTGTATTGGTAAAAGAGTTGGTACAACTCTTTTTGGAACGCACGGTCGTGGCGGCGGCAACCTTCGAGGATTTGAACGAGCCGGTTGTTGTTCATCTTACTTTGGATATAATTCGGGGCAACCGTTGGCTACGGTTGCCCTGATTGTTAAAATTTTACAAGGTTGCTCGGTTTCGTGGCTGAAAAAAGGTGATATTCATCACTTCGCCATGTACCCCGGAACTCCGTTCCGGAAGCCGCCGGCTCGGCATCGGCACCTGAAAATCGCGGTGCGATGCCCTGATTTCCCCCAAAATCCTTTCTCGTTGCCCACCAAACTGCGCAAAACCTCGGCAGTCGCTTTCATTTTCCGCTTTTTCGCTTTTTTCATTTTCCGTCTGACCAAACTTTAAAATTTCTAAAATCACCTTAAAAAAAATCCGGGGGCCGCTCGATTGCCACCACCGGATTTGAATTTAAAACCCAGATTATTCACTTTTTAAAAAACCACGAATTGCTTTATTTCTAATTTTTCGCCTACCAAAACCCGCACGGAAAAAACGCCCGGCTGCCAGTCGCCGATTTCAATTTGAAACTGGTTTTCGCCCGCATCCATTTGCCACAAATCATTGAAAATCAATTGCCCAGCCGTGTTGAAAATTTCCAGCCGTGCCTCCTCGCCTTCCGTTTTTTCATTGAAAAATTTTAGGAAAAAACTGCCGTTCGCCGGGTTTGGGTAAATCTTCAAATTTTCATTTGAAAAATTTTCAATCTCCTGAAAATCAGCGCGTTCCGAGTTTTCGCCGGGGCGCAACGCCGCCGTTTGGAAAGTATAAATTGGTGAAAACGGGAACCACGCCGTGCCGCATTTCGTGCGGATTTGAACTTGGTAAACCGTCCCGGCGGCCAGCCCGGCGAGTTGAAATTGGTCGGCTGTCGTATTGGCATTTGTCCAAGCGGTCGTGCCGACGGCGCGGCGTTTTATGTTGTACAAAGTTGCCCCGGCGGCGGGCGACCAATCTACCAAAACCGAGTTTGCGGTGATGTTTGAAAATGTCATGTCGGTCGGCGAGGAACAGGTCGTGCCTGCTTTTGGGGTTTTGAATGTCCGAGTTGCGGAGTAGGCCGTCCAAGTTGTGCCGCATTTTGCACGGATTCGCCAAATATGTACTTTAAATGGGTTCAAATTTATTTTTGCCAAAAAAGTATCGGTCAAAATGGTCGTTTGCCAAGCCAAACCATTTTCTTTAAATTAAACTTGGTACTCCGTCGCGCCCATATTTTTCCAATGAATTTTGACGGAAGTGGCCGTCAAATCGGTCTCTTTTTGCTTTTGCGGGACACCGCAAACGGGCGGCGGCGGCGTGCCATTTCCCACCGAAATATTCCAAGTGCAACCCGCCGCGCCGTTGGCATCGACTGCCACAAAATACGTCTGGCCGACGGTCAAATTTGAAAGTGGGACGCTGAAATTCCCGGAATTTCCGGGGCTGGTGCAGTTGCCGACGGGCACAAAATTGTTCAAATTCGAACCGGAAAACACGGCAACTTCAATGCCCGTCGTCGGTGCGGTGCAGTTCAAATTCGTAAAATTGAGGGTCGGATTGGCGACGCTGGCCGTGAATTTGAACCAAACATCGCGCGTCACCGAGCCGTTGCAGGGAAAAAGCGTGGCCGCCGCGCCGCCGAAATTGTTGTCGAAATAACCGACATTTCCGTCAGCGAGGGCTTGCGCCGAAATGGGTTTCGCGCCGGGCGGGTTGTCGCTCGTTGGCGGTTCGGTGAGCCGCGTGATGAAAATATCGTAGGAGCCGAAACTGGTCAAATTGCCCACCGCGCCCGTCGGGTCGCAGTCGGCGGTCAGTTGAAAACTGCCGGTAAAAATGACGTTCGTGCCAAAAACCGCCAGCCCGGTCACGTTGTCGTGGCTCGTCCCGCCGACCGTGCCGCTCCACAAATACTCGCCCGCCGGGTTGAAACTGGCCACAAAACCATCAAATCCCCCGGCGTTCGGGCGGGTGAACGATGGGCCAGCCGAGTTGAGTTCGATGGCACCGATTTGGTACACGCCCAAGGCCACGATGTTGCCGTTTCCGTCGAGCGCGACGCGGACGCCAGCGTCATCTTGATTGGTCACGCCCATTTGTTTTTGCCAGAGGCGGCCGCCGTCGTTGTCGAATTTGAGCAAAAAAACGTCTTCGCCAATCGTGCCGTAATTGTTCAAAGTGAGCGGGCTGCCCGGGTAGTTGTTGAAATTGTTGATGAAATCGCCGATGACATAAAGGCTGCCGTCGAGGCCAAAAACAAGGCCTTTTCCCATTTCCCAGCGGCCAAAATTTCAGTAAAAATTGACCCAATCGTAGTTGCCGTCGCCGTCATACTGGGCCACGAAAATATCTTCGTAAGACCCCTGCACCAGCGGGATTGGCGGATTGACCGTCCCCGCGCCCGGGTCAAAATCTTCTGGATTGCCCTGCAAATAACCAATATAACCCGTGATGGCAAGGAAATCATCGCCGCCCCCATTTGTCCAGACATCCAGCCCGTTCACTGAGCCGCCGACGTTTTTTGCCCAGACATAACCTGCGTCGAGGTCGTATTTTGCCAAAAAAGTGCGGTTGACTTGGCTGCTGCCCGAGCCACCGGTCGTGAGGTTTGCCGCGCCCGCGCCCGGGTCGAAATCCACCGTGTTTTCAAAGTCCCCCACGAGGTAAAGGTGTCCGCCCGAACTGATTTTGAGCGACTCCACGTCTTCGAAAGTGCCCGCGCTGCCGAGCGCGTGTACCCAAACGAGGCTGCCGTCCGCGCCGTCGAGCCGCATGAAAAATCCATCGCGGCTGCCGTTCGAGGTGAGCAAAAAGGTGTCGGCTGGGGCGGGGTCGAAATCCACCTCGCCCTGAAAAAAACCGCAGGTGTACACGTTGCCGTTCGTGTCGGTGGCCAAGTTTAGGAACCTTTTCAGTTCGGGACCCGAAAATGCGGATGCCCATAAAAATCCGCCCGCAAGCGAGTATTTGGCCACAAAACCGTCGGTCGCACCCGACGCGGCGGTCAAATTGAACACGCCCGCGCCGGGGTCGAAATCGCAGGTGCCCGAAAAATTGCCGCAGAGCAGGATGTTCCCGGCGTTGTCAGTTGAAATGGAGTAGGAAATTTCAGAACCCGTGCCGCCGATTTGGGCGATGAAATTGGTCTGCGCGGGCAAAAAAGTGCCGCAAAAAATGGAAAGCAAAATGTGGAAAAGGTGCTTTTTCATTCAGGTCAAACGCATTAAAATCCATTACCGAAGGGAATCTATGTTTATAGAAATTTAAATGGAAATGCACGAGAAATCCCGAAGGGATTTTATGTAAAAACTCGCGCCTGAAAACATAAAATCCCTTCGGGATTTGAGGAAAATGCCCTTGCTCTGAGCTATAAACATAGATTCCCTTCGGGAATGGATTTTAATGCGTTTGACCTGGCTATTATAGACGTATTCTTCAAAATGAAAAGCGTCTCCCCTGCTGTAATAATTATGTATCCGGGAAGTTTTTGCAGGAAGAATTGAAAGGTCATTCCATGAATGTGAAATATCCATTTTGCCATCACCATTGAAATCTGAAATAAAGAGTTTATCTCCCTGAAAGCCTTCATAAATTAAAGGTGTATGATTAAAAGTGAAGGGTGTTTCTATAAAACCTGTTCCGGTTGAAATATCCTTATACCATGGGGCTTGGGCATTTGTTGTGCTTGCTCTTGTCAAAATATCAGTCTTCCCATCGCCATTAAAATCTCCAAAATATAACAAGTGGTATTTTGTGGGGAAGCCGCCCGAAAAAATACTTTTAGCCGAGTTGCCTTCAAATGTGAAAATCTCACAAACCGTATTTTTTATGACCATCAAATCACTCTTTCCATCACCATTGAAATCCAAAACGTGGATTTTTTCTGCTATCCCCCAATCATTTATGGATAAAGTTGAAGAGCCGGAAATGGAAATTTCATAAAAAACAACACCGATTGCATCGTTTTTAGTGGCCTTGTATTGAGTACTATTATTTACTGACCTCAATAAGGTAAGTAAATCACTTTTCCCATCTCCATTAAAATCACCAGTGAAAATGTAATTTCCACTGGTAGGAATAATGTTATTACTAATCCCTTGTGGTATGACATTGTGATATTGAAAGGAAGTGGCATTGTTCTGGCTTTCATACCAATCAATCCAATCTAATCGCCTGTCATTTCCCGTCGTTGAGGTACGAACCGTAATAATATCATCTGCTCCATCGCCGGAAAGGTCAACCGTTAAAAAATTATAAAGGTTTGAAACATCCGTTTTATTGATAACCTTATAATTGGTTGGCAAATTCTGGGTGCCTGATAAAGTGAAAGTGCTATTGCCAGAAGAAGGTTCTTTGCGATAAACCTTGAAATTGGTATGATAGACAATGTTGTTTACGACATTTTTAGTACAAGCCAAAATATCAGAATAGCCATCCGCATTAAAATCACCAGCCAAAATATTTACGGTTTGATTCAAAAACGCAGTCGAAGTCCCTGTTGTAAAATTATTGGTTGGCAGGTCTCCGTATTTAAAAATGGTGGTGTTTAAGAAATTGCCGTTACTCCCAGTCTCTAAGACCTGTTTCAGGAAAGAATTTACGTTGTTATTAGTTGTATAATAGAAATTGTAAGCCTTGAAATATTCATTTCCTTCTGCTGAAATTATAATATTATCCAAAATGTATTTGCTGACCATCGAAGCATTGGCAACATAAGTTGTGTTTACATCGGAACGAACGGAATAAGCGAATTTCAACTTATTATACGGAGTCAAATTGGCAGCCGCATTTCCTGTATAATTGATTTCATCAATCCGAGAGTCGCGGTCGGTGTTTAAGTATTTGAATTCGATGTAATTTCCATCTGTGTAAAGTATTTTGTTTATCCGCCAAAACAACACTTTCGTATTGTCATTATTCAAAAAACGGGCATCAGAAGTGTTGCCAAATTCCATTGTAACACCGTCTTTTGTTACAACAGAGAACCAAAGCGGCCCACCGCCTAAATCGCCGTTGGATGTGGTTGTAGAAAAATTTTCAGTTTCCGTGCCATAAGTTGCTCCATCTGAGCCATAAGTTCCAGTTTTGCTCATTAGTCGCATCCCGTCCAATGCAAAACGGTCGTCGGAACTGAAATCAACAGGTTTAGTTGCGCTATTGTGGTAAATGGTTTGCCCTACCCTTGTAATCATGGACAAACCGCTGATGCTCCAACCTCTTCCGGCTATTCCACCACCGCTCAAAGAATTATAGGCAACTGAAATGTTGGGAGTTACCCCATTTGTTCCGGGCGGAACGGCAATTGGTATCGAATAGGCCGCGCTTCCAGAAGATGCGTCTGCCGAGGCCGCAACAGACCCAACTGCATAAGTCAATTCAACAGTTTTGGTGAAATTAGAATTGGTATAGAGGGCTGTATAACTTGTACTTTGAGCCTCTGTTTTTAGGAAAGAAATAGCACACAAAAATATGGCTATCAATGGGTTGGGATTATTAAAGGATGGTTGTTTCATAAAAAGGTAAATGTTTAATTGATATGGAAATCAGGTTACTGAAATTTCAATTCTTTTGCGCCATTTTTTTTTCGAGAAATAAAATGTTGGTTGCACAAACAATATAGGTGCAAAGTTTTACGGCTTTTTTTCCAGCCCCCATACTTTTCACTTCCTTTTTTCAACCCAAATACTTCGTTTTCGGAACTCTCACTACCTTTATGCAAAATTTTCTTCAAGATGACCCACAAATTTTCTCAAATCGGTTTTAACATTAAAACAATCAGAAGCGTGAAAGGCATTAAGCCACAAGACCTTGCAGACCAAATTGGCATCAGTGCTCGTGCGCTCCAAAATATTGAAAATGGAAAAACCGATGTCCCACATTCAAGATTGGAACAAATCGCAAAGGCATTTGGCAAAACCGTTGCAGAATTGGAAGCGTGGCATGAAAAGCCAATCATCAATAATATTCATCAGCCACAAGACAAGTTCATCATTGTCAATCACGGTTCAGTCCAATACGAGGCTGAAATGCCTAAAAAAGTGCAGGAACTTGATTCAAAAGTGGAAAACCATGCTCAACAGATAGATGAAATAAAACAAGACCGCGCTCAATTTTTTACCCTTTTCTCTCAATTGCAGGAACAAATGGGCATGATTATTAAAAAGTTGGTTCAAACTGAACACAAAGAAATCTAATCAGTGAATCCCCAAAAACAAAAATCTCGCCCCCGGACGATTCCGAAAGGCGAGATTTTTTATTTTGATTGGAAATTTCCCGAAAGTCAACTAATTCAGTCGAATCTCATCCTCGTGTTCATCAAAAAACCGGTAATCACTCAACGGAAAATCTCCTGATGGAACAATCGTAATCCATTTATGGTACTTCCAATACCATTTGAATTGCTGCGATTTCCACAAACCTTTTTTCAAAAAAGCGTCGAGGTACGGATGTACCCGCAAAATCAGTTTCGATTTTGGCCGCGATTGCATGATGAATTCGAGGTCGCGTTCGATGTCGTCCACCAACAAAATCGTGGCGTTCACTTTTCCAGAACCGCCGCAGGTCGGGCAAGTTTCGGAAGTGTCCACCGCCGTTTCGGGGCGGGCACGTTCGCGGGTGATTTGCATGATGCCAAATTTCGAGACGGGCAAAATCGTGTGCTGCGCCCGGTCTTTTTTCATGGCATCGGTCATGGCTTTGAAAAGCAGTTTTTTGTTGTCGGGGTTTTTCATGTCGATAAAATCAATCATGATCAAACCGCCGATGTCGCGCAGCCGAATTTGCCGCGCAATCTCGTCTGCCGATTCCAAATTCACGTTCAAAATGGCCGTTTCGGTATCGCCCGTTGTCACCCGGTGGCCGCTGTTCACGTCGATGACGTGCATCGCTTCCGTTTTTTCGATAATCAAATACGCGCCGCTATTCATCGTAGCCGTTTTTCCGAACGAGGCTTTTATCTGTCGGCTCACGCCGCTCGAATCAAAAATGTGCTTGTTTCCGGTGTGCAAAGTGACCATTTTGGCGTGTTCCGGACTAAAACTTTGCAGATAACTTTTGATGCTGCCGCCGAGTTCTTTGTCATTGACCAAAATCCGCGAAAACGAATCGGTCAACAAATCGCGCAGCACTGAGGCCGGTTTGTCGAGTTCGCTCAAAAGTTTGGCAGGGGCGGTTTCGGTTTTGAGCGATTTGAAAATTTCTTCCCATTTTGCCATCAATTCGTTGACTTCCTCGTGCATCTCGGCCACTTTTTTGCCCTCGGCAGCCGTGCGGATAATCAAACCGAAATTTTTTGGACGGATACTTTCGGCCAACGTTTGCAGCCGTTTGCGTTCTTCCGGGCTGGCAATTTTTTTGGAAACCGAAACGAGGTCGGAAAACGGGGTCAAAACCATGAAACGCCCCGGCAAGGTCAGTTCGCAACTCAGCCGAGGGCCTTTTGTCGAAATCGGTTCTTTCAAAATTTGGACGAGCACCGCATGCCGTTTGTTCAAAACTTGATCAACTTTCCCCGTTTTTACGATTTCTTGTTCGTACTTGAAATTTTCGAGTTTGTGGGTGTTGATTTGGCCGTTTATCACGCCGTTTGCCCATTTTACCATCGACAAAACCTTCGGGCCGAGATCGGTGTAATGTAAAAACGAGTCTTTCCGATGGCCGATGTCAACGAATGCTGCATTCAAACCGGGCATCAATTTTCGGATTTTGCCGATAAAAATATCGCCGACGGTGAAGTTGTTGTTGGTTTTTTGGTGGTGCAGTTCCACCAATTTCCCGCCTTCCAACAAGGCTAACTCCACGCCCGTCGGGGTGGAGTTGATGATAAGTTCTTTATCCATTTTAAAAAAATGGTTTGCCGACGTGCAATTTGCAACGCTGTTTTTGATGAAAATCAAAAACAAAAAGCAAACTCAACGCCCTTGTGAAATATGGGCAACGGTGGTCTCGTCTTGGACGAGATGGAACGGGCGGGAAATTTTTATCAAAAAAATGCTTTGCAAAATGGTTTTTCAATCCGACAAAAAGGACAGTTTTGGATTGAAAAACGGGCAGTCTTTTATATATTTTAGTTGTTTTCTTTAAAAAGTCGTTCGATTTAAAAAAAGTAGGCAAACAGAACAACTGCCATTTTGATGAATTTTTTGAACAAAAACAAGACGCACACATCCATGGTAAACCAATGGTGCATCGGCAAAAAGCGGATTCAAATTTTGCGGTGGGAGACTTTGAAAAAAATTGGCCACTGCCAAAACTTCCGAGCGGGGAGGTGCTTTCTCAGGTTGCCATTTTCAAAAAAACTTGTGTTTGGGTGGCACAATTTGAAAATCAGAGAAACAACCGAAGCGAAAAATTGGAATAGGTATTTAGTGTGCGCCCGCGCCGGCGAAAAAATGTTTGTTTTGAAAAGTATCCGACCTGCAAATCGACAAGCCAAAATTGGGTTGCCGAAAAAATTTGAAGGGCAGATTTTTTTTAAAAAAAATCTGCCCTTCGCTGTTGAAAATTGCTCGATGCAAACCAAAGGAAACACGATATTTCCGAAAAGACACCGCAGCCTTTGGTTTAAGCACTAACGCTTTTTCTTATGACGATTCTTGCGCAGTCTTTTTTTGCGCTTGTGAGTCGAGATTTTATGACGTTTACGTTTTTTTCCGCAAGGCATAACTGCTTCAATTTAAATTTTAGTTACCAGATATAGATTTACAAATTTTTTCAAACTCGCCGCTTTTCACCAGATTGCCTGCATTTTTATAGGCAACTGCCAAAAGGCATGGCGTTTTGGGGTTGTTTTTGTCCAATTCCCAACTGTGCTCCAACCGTTCGATGGCCTTTTGCCACTGCCCGGTTTTGATGGCCAAACGCCCCAAAGCATTGAACGGAGCGGGGTGATTTGGATTTTTTTCGGCCAATTCCCGCAAAGTCAGAGCTGCTTTCATCGGTTGGCCGTCCGGTGGAACTTCCGCCCAAACCAAAGCCTGATTGACCAAATGTTCAACGTTTTTCGGGTTCGCAGCCGCCGCTTTCCCGAACGCTTCCGCCGCTTTTTCACCCAAAAAATGGTGTGTTGTCTCATCTTTTGCCCCCGACAAACTTTCAAAAAAAGTCGCACCTGCCACCGACCAAGCCGTGTCGGCTTTTTCGATTTCGGCAACTTGCCAAGCCACCGCACCGGAAGCAGCAGACTGCCCGATTTGATGCCAAAAACTTGCTAATTTTTTGAGCAGAGCGGACTTTTCCGCATCCGAAGTCGCATCCCGAACCAATTTTTCGAGTGCTTCGATTTGTTCGTTTTGTTGCTGCGAAACAGCACTTTTCGATTTTGAAATCAGTTCCGCAAAATTGCTTGCCACCACGCCACCGGGTTTCATCAATTCAGATTTTTTCCCAACATTTGGCTTGGTTGAAAAACCAAAATACAGCCCTGAAAAAAGCATGGCTGCCAGCAAAAGCGTAATTTTTTGTGCCTGCTTCATTTCAAAGTTTCAAAAAGTAATTGCAGATGGTTTGTTTTGTTGATTTTGGGAAACCACAACCGTTAATTTACCAACTGCAAAAAATCGCAACTTCAATCCTCGCCGTTGTCTTCGGGAAGTGCGGTCACGTTGCTTTTCACCTGTTCCGTAAAAATCTTCGCAGGTTTGAACGACGGGATGAAATGTTCAGGGATTTCGATGGATTTCCCTTTTTTGATGTTGCGGCCAACTTTGGCTGCGCGTTTTTTGATGACGAAACTACCAAAACCACGGATGTAAACGTTTTCACCGTTTTGCAAAGTGGTTTTAATCTCTTTGAAAAGAGATTCGAGGGACACCAAAACGTCCACTTTTGGTACGCCGGTTTTATCGGCGATGGCATTCACAAGGTCAGCCTTTCTCATTTTACTTCGTTGATTTTGAACAACTTATGGATAATAATAGCGAGGTTTCCCCAAACAGGTCGCAAAGTTCGCACAAAATTTGAGGGCGCAAAATTTTTGCTGAAAATTTTCAGCCTTGATTTTTCGTCCCACAAAAATGGTAAAAAGGATTCGCGGTTTGGTAAAAACCTTCCGCTCCAGTTTTCAAACTTCAAATTTTCAATTAAAAATGACTCGAAATCTGAAAGCCTCGAAGCGAAGGCTCAAAACTCGCACGTTTACCTGAAATGACAAACTCCATGCCCAAAAAAGTTTTGATAATCAACGAGTTGCCTTAAAAAAGACAGATTCTGGCCAATTTCAAATCGAGATTTTCCAGATTTTCACCGTCCGGTCGTCGCTGCACGAAACAAGATGCTCGCCGAGCCACAGCAATTTGTTCACCGAATTGAAATGTCCGCCCGACCGCACGGCGTCCGCCACTTTTAAAAGTTCCAAATTTTGGGCATCCCAAATTTTCAAATGACGGTCGCGGCTCGCGGTGACCAAAAATTTTCCGTCCGGCGAAAATTTTAAATCGTTCAAAGTGTACCGGTGCGCGGGAATTTCGGCGAGTTTTTCAAAATCATTTTCCAAATCCCAAATTCGCAGCATCGCATCGCGGCCACCGCTCGCCAGTTTTTTTTCATCCGGAAAATAGGCGAGCGAAAAAACCGAGCTGCCGTGCGCCGCCGGAATCGTATTTTTCAAAGTCAAATCGTTGGCGTCCAAAAAATAAATCGCGCCGTCGCTGCCGCCGATTGCCAACTCGTTTCGATTTTTTGAAAAAGAAATGCACCGCAACGCCCGGTTGGAAAGTTTGAAACTTTCGAGCGGCCGCAGTTCGTCGGTGTGCCAAACCGTCAAAACACCATCACCGCCGACCGAAAAAATGCGCTCGCCGACGGCCAGCAAACCAAACACACCTTTATTATTATGGTGTCGAATATTTCTGGTTTTATCCGGCTGGCCGGGGAGGACTTGAAAAATGCCGCCGTTCATCGTGCCAAGCAGCACGTTTTCGGAATCGGGCAGCAGTAAAATGGAAAAAATTTGCTCGCCGACATCGGCCACCGCTTTTCCCAAATCGGGTTCGTCCAAAATCCATTCGACCAAAAAACCGTCGCCGCCAGCCGAGTAAAAATGGTTCGGTTTTTTGGCAGCAGCCAAAGCGTAAATTGCTGAATTGTGGCCGAGGCATTCGCCTGTTTTTTCGATTTTCATTTTTTAAAAACTAAGCATAGCCGCTCACAAAATTGATAAACCCTTTTCGCCCGTCCTTCTTTGTCCACATTTTCACAGATTTGATAAGCCGTTCGAGCACGGGAATCATGTGTCGATAAGGAATTTGATAGCCAAATTCAGAATCCACAATTTCATCGGAATCGCGGTTTAGCCGAAAACCCACCACTTCCATCAAAACATCGTACACTTTTTTGGTTTTCGGTGGCATCAAAACCGGCAATTCCGGCAGGCGTTTTTTCTCGCGGGAAAGTTTGAAAACGGCTTTTTCGAAAGCAAGCAAAATATCACCATCCGCAATTTCGGGGTTGGCATTTGCCACCGCCAAAATTGATTTTTCGATGTTTTGTAAAATGTCGAGGTAATCTTGAATGATGTTCATCGTAGTATTTTTGAAAATTTAAGTTGGGCAAAAGTAGACTTCGACACGATACTTTCGCCCCACGAAAATTAAAGGATTTCAAATGAACCCAGCCACACAATTTGATTGCATCGTCATCGGCGGCGGCATTTTCGGGTGCTACGCTGCCCTGTTTTTGGCCGGGCGCGGGCAAAAAGTGGCACTTTTGGAAAAAGAATCGCGCCTTTTTCAAAAAGCATCGCTCGTCAATCAGGCGCGTTTGCATTCCGGTTATCACTATCCGAGAAGCATCGCGACGGCTGCGATGTCGGATGAACACAAAACCCGGTTCACCGACGAGCACCGCGATTTTGTCAATTTTAGTTTTGAAAAATTTTACGCCGTCGAACGGTTCGGCTCGTTCACCGATGCCCGGCAGTTCGAGCGGTTTTGCGATTTTTTAAAAATAAAATGCGAGCGCGTTGCCGAGCATCCGCTTTTCAATTTTCAACGAATCGAGGCACTTTACAGAACCGAGGAATTTTCCTTCGACCCCGTTTTGCTCGGTCAATTTTACACACAACGTGTTGAAAATCATCCGAATATCGAAGTTTTTAAAAACATAAAACTGCTCGCCGCCGGGCAGTCCGGGAAAAATTGGGAACTTGAATTTGAGGTTTTTTCAAATGTCCAAAGTCCAAAGTCCAAAGTCCAAAGTCCAATGGTCATCAACGCAACCTACGCCGCGACCAACGCCATCAACCGACTTTTCGGCCTGCGCGACCTCGAACTGACCCACGAAATCTCGGAAATCGCGTTCATTTCCGGCCAAAAATTTAAAGAAAAAGGCCTCACCGTGATGGATGGCGCGTTCGGAAGCATCATGCCGTACGGAAAATCGGGGCTGCTTTCGCTCAGTTCGGTGGCTTACACCCACCACAAAATCAGTTACGAAAACCTGCCGACTTTCAATTGCCAGCAACCCGAAATTGACCCGCGATGCCGACCGACGGCTCCCGGAATTTGCACAATTTGCCCGCGCCGCCCCGTCGAAAATGCCCGAAAAATGCTCAGCCAAATGCAGCAATATTTTGCGGAAGATGTTGATTTTCAACACCTTTTCTCTTATTTCACGATAAAATCAAAGTTAAAAAGCAGTTACATTGACGACGGCAGGCCGACCGAAATTTCGATGCTGCACGATACACCGAAATTTTACTGTTTGTTTGCGGGGAAGATTAACTCGATTTATGAGGTCGAGAAAATTGTCTGAAAACGGCGTATTTTTGAGCAAAAATTTTCAAGTTATGACTGCTGCTGCTGTTTCTGAACCCAAAACCACCACCTCGCCCATTTCCTCTCCTGCCGGAAATGCCGCTCCGCTTGAAAAAATTTCTTGGAAAAATTTTGAAAAAGAATACCTCACCCGCGAGGACGGTTTCAGGTATGAATGGTCGGATGGAAAAGTAATCAAAACGCCTCGTGCTATGAACCAATATCAATATTTTATTCTCGACAACCTCACCGAACTTTTTACTCGATTGAGATTTGCGGGCAAAGTTTCTGGAAAAATGTATGCCGAAATCGACACTTTTTTCCTCAAAAAACACCACCGCCGCCCCGACATGGCTTGGTTTTCAGACGAACAGGCAGCCCGAATGGCCTACCGTGAAAACCAGATTCCCAAATTTGTCATCGAAATTGTGTCCGACCACGACAAAGTGGACGACCTGCTCGATAAATTGAAAGACTACAAAAATGCAAATGTGGAAGTGGTTTGGGTGATTTCCCCGGCGCGAAACCAAGTTTGGGTGCATTCCGAAAATTCGAGTTGGCACTGCTCCGGCGACCAAATTTGCTCCGCCGCGCCGGTTTTGCCAGAATTTCAAATCACTGCGGAAGAATTGTTTCGCAAACCAGCCAAACCGGAAACGGTGGGATGAATTTTTAGGGAAACAAACCAAGCAAAATCAACTCCTTCCGAAATTCAATATCATAAGAATTATTGAAATCCAAAATCTTGATTGTTGCTCGTCCTATTTTTGTTTTGGGCAAAATCAGGCCATTTTCTACCTTAAAATGGGCAAACCAATTATCAATTCGAGGGTTGAAAAAGCGGATAATTTGGTTTTTTTTGATTGACAAATTCCACCGTCCCAAAATCTGTTCCCTTGTTTCCATTGCAATACCCACAGCAATTACAAAGATTGTCAGGGTGCGTCCGACCGCCATGTTTCAAAGCCACGATGTGGTCGCATTGAAATGAATATCCAGCAAATTTTTGTGGCATCCGGCAATATTCGCAGCGAAAACCTGCGCGCATGACAACAAATTCGCGCAGCCGCTCAGGAATATACCGGCTCATTTATTTGTAATTTATAGGCATGTACTTTGGCAAGTCGAATTATCCTTTCCATCGTCATAATATGTTCAAACTCAACTTTTTGCACCTTGTTGAGACCTTTATTCCTTTTGATTTCCACCAAAAAATCAAACCGCTCTTGTTGATTTTGCGAAGGGTGATAAGCCATGACTTTTTCCGGCGAAAGGCTCGCCAGAAACTCTGCAAATTCTTGATAAATCGAAATGCCCGTTTGAACTTCCATAATTCTATTCTTTCCACAAAAGAACGTCTTTTTTAAGTTTTTTGCAGCAAAAATATCAAAACAACCCCACCACTTTCCCATCTTTATCAATATCAATTTTCATTGCCGAAGGCTCTTTCGGCAGGCCGGGCATCGTCATAATTTCACCACAAATCATCACGACAAATTCCGCCCCGGCAGCCAATCGAACTTCCCGGACGTTCAAAACATGACCAGTCGGCGCGCCCCGTAATTTTGGATTGGACGAAAACGAATACTGCGTTTTTGCCACGCAAATCGGAAAATGCCCGCAGCCCATCGCCTCGATTTTTTTGATTTCTGCCAGCACATTTGCCTCGGCCACGATGTCCGAAGCGCCGTAAATTTTGGTAGCGACGGCGCGCATTTTTTCCCAAATCGGCAGGTCGTCCGGGTAGACAAATTGAAAGGTAGTCGTTTGATTTTCAGTGATTTGCACTATTTTTTTGGCCAAATCTTCCGCGCCCGCGCCGCCCGCTGCCCAATGTTTGCAAATCGAAACGGGCACGCCGCGCGACTCCAATTTTTCCTGCAACCACGAAATTTCCGCCTCGGAATCGTGGTAAAAATGGTTGACCGCGACGATACACGGCAGCCCGAAATTTTTCTGCACATTTTCGATGTGCCTCGCTAAATTGGGAAAACCGAGTTCGAGCGCGACCAAATTTTCGGTTTTCACATCTTTTACTTCGATGCCGCCGTGATATTTCAGGGCTTTTATCGTGGCGACGATGACGACTGCGTCGGGACGCAAACCAGATTTTCTACATTTAATATCGACAAATTTTTCCGCGCCGAGGTCTGCACCAAAACCGGCCTCGGTCACGACGAAATCTGCCAATTTCAGGGCGTTTTTCGTGGCCATCACCGAATTGCAGCCGTGCGCGATGTTGGCAAACGGGCCGCCATGAATGAACGCCGGGGTGTGTTCGAGCGTCTGCACAATGTTTGGTTTGATGGCTTCTTTCAACAAAACGGTCATCGCGCCATGCGCATCGAGGTCGCGGGCACGGACGGGTTCGCGTTTTGTGTTGAAACCGAGGACGATATTTCCGAGCCGATTTTTCAAATCTTCGAGCGAGGTGGCGAGGCACAAAATCGCCATGACCTCCGATGCCACGACGATATCAAAGCCATCCTCGCGCGGAAAACCATTGCCGACACCGCCGAGCGAAACCACCGTTTTTCGCAAAGCGCGGTCGTTCATGTCCATCACGCGCCGCCAAGTGATTCGGCGGACGTCAATTTGCAGTTCATTTCCATGGTGAATGTGGTTGTCAATCAGTGCGGATAGCAGGTTATTTGCCAAACCGATGGCATTAAAATCGCCGGTAAAATGCAAATTGATGTCCTCCATCGGCACAACTTGTGAAAAACCTCCGCCCGCCGCGCCCCCTTTCATCCCAAAAACAGGCCCCAAACTGGGTTCGCGCAGGCAAATAATCGTCTTTTTTCCAATCCTTTTCAGCGCGTCGCCGAGGCCGACGACGGTCGTGGTTTTGCCCTCGCCTGCCGGAGTCGGCGAAATGGCCGTGACTAAAATCAGTTTGGAATTTGGATTTTCCGGCTGTTTTTCGAGCCAATTCGGGTCAATTTTCGCTTTAAAATGACCGAATGGTTCGAGCGCGTTTTCGGGGATGCCGAGTTGTTTTTTGGCGAGCGGGAGGATTTTTTCGAGTTTGGCTTTTTGGGCAATTTCGATGTCGGAAAGCATAAGTTGATTTACGATTTTGGATTTACGATGTACGATTTTTTTAGGAGGAGGCACCATTTTGATTTTGGTAAAACATTTTTGAAGCCTCGTTGATTTAAATGAAAATGGGGCAATCACAGGGCGTAAAAGTAGCAGCGACCAATGAATTTCTTAATGTAGTTCAATGCTTTTCGCTGTTCGCCATCCCCAACTTTGTGTCGTAAAAAATTAAAACAATGGACACCGCAGGCGTGAAAAATCGTCCATCGTAAATCTAAAATCGTAAATTTTCAACATGGAACGAAAGGAATTTTTGAAAAAAACATTGCTCGGCACGGGCATTTTGGCCGCCACAAAATCGCTCGGCAGCGTCGTCAAAAATGAAATTGACGAACTCCGACCCCTCGAAATTGTCGGTTTTAATCACATTCCCAATCCAAATTCTTTAAAAATGGAAAATACCGTTTTGCACCGCGCCGCGACGCGCGGCCATGCCGACCACGGTTGGCTCAATTCGCACCACAGTTTCAGTTTCGCCAATTATTACAACCCCGACCGGATGCATTTTGGCGTGCTGCGGGTCTTGAACGACGACACGGTTGCCGCCGGGCAGGGCTTCGGAAAGCACCCGCACGACAACATGGAAATCATCAGCATCCCGCTCGAAGGCGACCTCGAACACAAGGACAGCATGGGAAATACGACGGTTATCCGGCACGGCGACGTGCAGGTGATGTCGGCAGGGACGGGCATTTTTCATTCAGAATACAACAAAAATGCCACCGAACAGGTCAAATTTTTGCAGATTTGGGTGTTCCCAAACAAAAAAGGCGTGACCCCGAGGTACGACCAAATCACGTTGGATTCGTCCGACCGGCACAACCGTTTTCAACAAATCCTTTCGCCAAATTCGGATGACGCAGGCGTCTGGATTCATCAAAATGCGTGGTTTCACCTCGGCCGTTTCGATGCCAATTTTTCAACGGAATACAATTTGAAAAGTCCAAAAACCAACGGCGTTTATGCTTTTGTCTTGGCCGGAAAAGTGAAAATCGGACAACAGGAACTCGAACCGCGCGATGGTTTTGGGATTTGGGACACCGAAAAAATCATGGTTGAGGCACTTTCAAACGACGCAGAAATCTTGTTGATGGAAGTGCCGATGACAATTGGATGATTAGTTATTGGTTAATTAGTTATCAGTTATTAGTCAAAAATCTCAATAAAAAATTTCATAAAAATTAAATTTAAAAAAATGAACTGGACTTTCGATGCCGCGCACAGCGAACTGAATTTTAAAGTAAAACACATGATGATTGCCAACGTTTCGGGCAGTTTTGGCACTTTTGATGTGCAGGCCACGTCGGACGGGGCGAATTTTGAAAACCCAAAAATCGAGTTTACCGCCGAAACGGCAAGCATTTCGACTGGCAACGAACAGCGCGACGGACACCTCCGCAGCGGCGATTTTTTCGATGCCGAGACATTTCCGCAACTCAAATTCAAATCAACTTCTTGGGAAAAAGACGACGACGACGAATTCGAATTGCACGGCGATTTGACTATCCGCGACGTGACTTTGCCCGTCAAATTGGAAGTCGAATTTGGCGGCGTGGGCAAAGACCCCTGGGGCCAGACGAAAGCCGGTTTTTCGGTGAAAGGCAAAATCAACCGCAAGGATTTTGGTTTGAACTGGAATTCCGCGCTCGAAGCAGGCGGTGTTTTGGTGGGCGAGGACGTCAAAATTTCGGCTGAAATCCAGTTGATTCAGCAGGCTGCGGCTTGATTTTTTTCAAAAAATAAGGGTGTAAAAAATGGTCGGACGGCAGCGTCCGACCATTTTTTTTGAAATTTGCGGTCAAATGAAATTGAAAAATGTTTGACCAAATTGACAAATACGTTGCCCGCTGCATTCACCTCAACGAGGCGGAATCGGAATTTTTCCACTCGGTTTTGCAGCCAAAAAATTTAAAAAAGAAAACCTTTTTGCTGCACGAAAACGAGGTCTGCCAATTTGAAACCTACATTATAAAAGGTTGTATCCGAACGTTTTACGTCAATGAAAACGGGTTCGAGGTCAATTTGCAATTTGCCATCGAAGATTGGTGGGTGGGCGATGTGGCCAGTTTTTCGGAAGGAAAACCGAGCCGGATGTTTATCCAAACGATGGAAGATTGCGAGGTTTTGATGATTGGCCGGGAGCAAAAAGAGGCACTTTTTCAGCGCGTCCCGAAGTTCGAGCGGCTGTTCCGGTTGATTATCCAGCGGAATTTGGCGGCCCTGCAAAACCGTTTTTTCTCCACCGTTTCGCAACCTGCGGAAGTTCGATATCTTGAATTTTTGGAAAAATACCCGACCATCCCGCAGCGGATTCCGCAACATTATATCGCGTCTTTTTTGGGGATTTCGCCGGAGTTTTTGAGTAAAATCAGGGCAAAATTGAACCGGAAAAAATAAATTAATTGGTTGAATTGGGGATCATTCCAGCCGGTCGAAGACCCAAATTGTATTTGCATCCATTTGAAAACCGATGACTCCGAAGCCTTTTTGGAAATAAACGCCTTTTTCGGCTACTGCATTGACATCCTTCAAAAATTCCACATTTTGAAAAGTTTTACCTTGCAAAATAACTGTTTTTGAAAAATCGCCCACCGAAAAATAGGTCATATTTAATGTTCCGGGTTTCACGTTTTTTGCATCGGCCAAAAAGCGGCCACCACCATTTAATATTTCGTTCGCATAAAACAAACTGAAATTGATGTCAAAATTATCATAAGGCCTGCTCTCCGACTCATATTCCCATACAGAACCTGCGAACCATCTATAATCTAAGGTTCCAATGAACGGAGCCTGCGTTTTGAACCGATGATTAATGTTATTCGATTCAAAATATTCACAACGGGTGCCAACATCCAATTTGACAAATTCCTCATTCTCTTCTTCAAAAATGAAAGATATTTCGACTCCCTGAGCATTTTTGAAAATCAATTTTTGCCCAATTTTTAGCGATTCGACCATCGCCAAGGATTTTCCACTGATTTTTGATTCCCCTACCCGAACCTCTGTCGAGCATGGGCTTGCCTCGGGAAATACAGAAAGTGCTTCTTTCAAGCATGAAGTGAACGCAAAAACAAAAAAGGAAGCAGTAAAAATCAAAATCTTTTTCATCGTTGAAATTTTATGTGTGATTGATGTGTGATTGATGTGTGATTGATAGGACAAAAATGTGGCCTTTCAAAATCCGCTTTAAATTGAATTTCAATCCTGACAAAATTGTTTTTCTTCAATATCAATAATGACTGTGCGAATTGTGCATTTTCGAGGTCAAAAGCATCCACAAATTGTGTGAATCGGTTTTTGAAAATGCGGGCTACTTTTGCCACTGATTTTTTTCAAAAACCAATGCTCAAATTTTTCCGAACATCTCGACCCGACGCGCAAACCGATGAACAATTGCTCGCGGCCTACCTAAAAAGTGGCGACCAACGGCATTTGGGCATTTTGTACGAGCGGTACATGCCGATGGTTTATGGGGTTTGTTTGAAAATTTTCAAGGATGTGGGCAAATCTGAGGACGCGGTGATGGCCATTTTTGAGGAGTTGACGCGAAAAGTGCGCGAGCATCAAATCGAAAGTTTTCGCGGTTGGTTGTACGTTTTGGCCAGAAATCATTGCCTGATGGAATGGCGGAAAAAGCAACGCCGACCGACCGACCACCTCGCGCCCGAAGAAATGGCACGGTTCGACAACCCCGAAACTGACCCAGAATTTGAACTTCCGACTGACCGACCCGCACTCGAAAAATGTTTGGAAAAATTAAATGACCAACAAAAAACCTGCGTTTCTATGTTTTATTACGATGATTTTTCGTACAAAGAAATTTCTGAAAAATTGTCGCTCGACCTCGGAATGGTTCGTTCTTTTATCCAAAATGGAAAACGCAACCTGAAAATTTGTCTCGAAAGTTTAAAATGAAAAATAAAATTCATCAAGCCGACCAAAATTTTCTCGACCTGCTGCAACGTTGGCTGCGGGGTGATTTTCGTCGTGCCGATGAAAAATCGGTGCAAAAATTGACCGACGACGATGATTTTCGCCGCGAGGCGATGCAGGGTTTTTCGGAATTTTCGGAGGTAAATCACAGCGAAAAATTGGCGGTTTTGCGGCAGCGATTGGCTGAAAAAACGGGTGCTGCGCCACAACTCCGGGTCGTTTGGATGCAGCGGATGTTGGCTGCGGCTGCGGTTTTGGTGCTGGTTTTGGGGACGGTTTGGTTGTTTCAAAAACAAGAAATTTCACCTGAAAAAACTGCCGTAAATCTGCCTCAACCTGCTGAAAATCAGGGAGTTGGAACACCTGCGCCAGAAAATTCGGATGCTAAAATTTATACAGAAAACAGTGCCGCCCCAGAAAATCAAGGTTCGGCGGCGGACAAAATTTTGGCCGAAAAACCTGCGGCAAAACCAACAATTTCCAGCAGTGGAAAACGGGATGAAATAACTGTCGCCACTGCTCCCCAATCTGTTTCGGAAGACCGCCCGACGGATTTTTCGCAACCGAAAATGGAAGCAGAAATGAATGAAATTGTGGTGGCGGATGATAAAATTTCACCGGTTCGGTCTGCCGAAGTTGCACCGCCGCCGCCCTCTTTCGAGGAAAAAATGGCCAAGGAAAACGCCGCAGATTTTTCAAAAAAGAAAATGCCAACTGCTTCAAAACCAGCCAATCCGGCCAAATCTCTGCCCGCCGGGCAAATAAAACACGACACCGACGCAAAACCTGACCTCGGAAAATTGCGGAAAAAAGAAGAAATTATTGCCGCCGCCGAACCCATCGGAGGCTGGGACAATTTCAATGAATACATCCGGCAAAACGCGCGGCTGACTCCCGAAGCCGCCAAACAAATGAATTTTGGACTCGTGGGTTTGCAATTTTACCCAACTCCGGAAGGTGAAACGGGCAGCATCGTGATTACAAAATCGCTCGGTTTTGGACTCGACGAGGAGGCAAAACGTCTCGTTAAACTTTTCGACTGGCAGCCCGGAAAAAACAATCTGGTGAAATTGGAGATTCGGTTTGCCCGATGATTGGAGGGCGGAATTTATTCCGCCCAGTGTTTTTTAAAGGCGGAATAAATTCCGCCCTCCCATAATTTCGCGGCATGAATTTTTTACCAAAACGATTTTCCCGACCCTACCCTGCGCCCGGCGGCTGGCGAAACGCCCTGATTTCCGGCCTCGTCGGAGGTGTTTTTGTTGCCCTGTTTTTGTTTTTTGTCAGGCCGTTCGGCACGGTCATTTCACCGGGAAAAGAAGTTTTTTACCTTTGGATTTGCCTGCAATTTGGCCTCGTCACCCTGTTTTGCGCCTTGTTTTGCGGTGGGCTGACGGTGGTTTTTCCCAAAATTTTTGATGAAAAAAACTGGACAGTCGGGCGCGAAATTTTGTACTACATCTTTTTCATTTCGCTGATTGGCTCGGCCAATTTTGTATTCGCCCATTTCAAGTTTGGGTCCGGAATTTCCTTTTCAAATTTTTTGACCTGGCAATGGATGACCCTCGTCGTGGGCATTTTCCCGACGGTTTTTGGCGTTTTTTTTAAAGAAATCAAACTTTTGCGGCAATTTTCAATGGGCGCGGCAGATTTGACAAAGCAAATTGAAAGCCACCCGCACCCACAAAAAACGCCCGAAAATCAGTCGAAAAACCAATCCGAAAAACCAATAATTTTGGAAGGCGACAACCAAAACGAGTCGCTGCGGCTGCTGCCAGCGCAGGTTTTTTACCTTTCCGCTGCCGACAATTATGTGCAGGTTTATTTTTTGGAAAATGGCGTTTTGAAAAACCGGATGCTGCGCGGTTCGCTCAAAAAAATGGAGGACCAACTGGCCGAAAACCCGATTTTTTACCGCTGCCACCGGACGTTTATTGTGAATTTGGAAAAGGTTTTGAAAGTTTCGGGGAACGCGCAGGGCTACAAATTGCATCTTGTCGAGACCGATTTTTTGGTGCCGGTTTCGCGAAGTTTGAATGAAGAAATCAAACAAAAATTTGAGGATTTTTAAAAAATTTTACCCAAATGAAAATCATTTCTCACCTCGTTGACCTCCACGACCGCCGCATTTTCCCTGCGGAAATTACC
The DNA here is from genome assembly GCA_031398055.1 of Saprospirales bacterium. GTDB lineage: Bacteria > Bacteroidota > Bacteroidia > Chitinophagales > Saprospiraceae > M3007. The sequence continues at coordinate 40,980 of JANNMS010000084.1, forward strand.
ATCGCCGACGGCAAAATTTCAAAAATAACAGAACTTAAAAATGCTCTCGCCTCAGGCGAGACAAATTTCATGCTCCCCGGTTTTATCGATGCCCACGTCCACATCGAAAGCAGCATGTTGCCGCCATCCGAATTTGCGCGGCTCGCGGTGGTTCACGGCACAGTCGCCACCGTTTCCGACCCGCACGAAATCGCCAATGTTTTGGGCGTGGCGGGCGTGGAATTTATGTTGCACGATGCGCGGCGCGTGCCGTTGAAGTTTTGTTTTGGTGCGCCGTCGTGCGTTCCGGCGACGGTTTTTGAAACGGCTGGCGCAAAATTGGATGCCGACGACGTTGAAAAATTGTTGGAAAAACCCGAAATCGGATACCTCTCCGAAATGATGAATTTCCCCGGCGTTTTGAATTCCGACCCCGAAATTTTGGCAAAAATCAAAGCCGCAAAACGCCTCGGAAAACCGGTGGACGGCCACGCGCCGGGGCTGCGCGGCGAGTCGGCGAGGCAATATTTTGCCGCCGGAATCACGACCGACCACGAGTGTTTTACTTTTGAAGAAGGTTTGGGAAAGGCAAAATTGGGCGTGAAAATTTTGATCCGGGAAGGCTCGGCCGCGCGAAATTTCGATGTTTTGTGGCCGCTTTTAAATGAATTTCCACATCAAATCATGTTTTGCAGCGACGACAAACACCCCGATGATTTGGTTCGTGGGCACATCAACCATCTCGTCGCCCGTGCAATTTCCAACGGCTGCGACCTTTTCGATACCCTCCGGGCGGCCTGCCTGAACCCAGTCGGACATTACAATTTGAAGGTCGGTTTGCTGCGCATCGGCGACCCGGCGGATTTTATTTTGGTTGAAAATTTGACCGATTTTCGAGTCCTCGAAACTTGGATTGACGGAAAAAAAGTGGCCGAAAATGGCCGTTCGCTTTTGCCCCGGCTGACCTGCGACGCACCCAATAAATTTTTGGCGAAAACGCGCCTGCCCTCGAATTTTCATTTATTTCCAAAAAGGAAAACCTCGGCGGTGAGCCAAAAAGTAAATGTCATTCGGGTTTTTGACGGGCAAATAATTAGTGGAAAGGAAACGGGTCTGGTGAAAATTTCAGCCGACGGCAGACTGCTCGCCGACCCCGAAAATGACCTGATTTTCATTGCAGTTTTGAACCGGTACGCACTCGAAAAACCGGTGGCTTTGGGTTTTGTGCGCGGTTTTGGTTTGAAAAATGGTGCGCTGGCGAGCAGCGTTGCCCACGATTCGCACAATATTGTGGCCGTTGGCGTGGATGAAAACGCGATTTGCGCGGCGGTGAACGCCGTAATTCAGGCTCGCGGCGGCATTTCGGCGAGCGATGGTTCGAGAGCGGAGTCGAACGATGGTTTTGGAAAAACCGAGATTTTGCCGCTGCCGATTGCCGGTTTGATGTCGTTGTCGGATGGGTATTCGCTGGCAGCGGACTATTCGAAATTGGATTTTTTTGCAAAAAACCGGCTCGGTTGTGTGCTTTCCGCGCCGTTCATGTCGCTGTCGTTTTTGGCGTTGCCAGTGATTCCGGCTTTGAAAATGACGGATTTGGGGCTTTTTGATGCAGAGAAATTTGAGTTTTTGGAGGTGGAAGAGAATTACCTTTGATTTTTAAACTTTAAATCTTGAATACATGAAGCACCTTGCTTACTTTTTGATTGTTTGTTTTTCACTGGTTTTTCAACCAATTTTCTCGCAAAAATTCAGTTTCGGAGTGCACTTGGGTTGGACAACTGGGCAATCAAAAGTAAAAACAAATAAAAGCCAATCCACCTTTGAAAACGTGGGTTGGGATCAAAGCACCGGATTAACAGCAGGCTTAAAAGGACAAATTCACTTGTCAAAACACTTCATTTTCACCTCGGGCATCGAATATTACCCGCGGTTGATGCAAGGTCAAAAAATGGTAAGTTTTGCAGGAGATTTGATAGTTTCCGGAAGAACGCATCATATTTCTGTGCCTATCATGTTAGGATACATGAGCGATTTGGACAAAAAAATCTACTGGTTTGCCAATGGCGGAGCCGGCGCAAGCATTCCCATCACCCGGGAAATTAAAACCGCAACCTATTCAGGCCAGCCGATGAACCTGAGAATCAATACCGGCAGTGCAGATCTCAATTTTGAAATGGGAGGCGGCCTGCGATTAAATAATCGAATGCGGTTGGAGGCAATTTTGCGGTTTCAGGGCAGTCAATTTGTAACTTCCTGGGGTTTTAATGGTGCCGGATCGAGGAGCGAGTGGTACACAAGCCGCTGGAATCCGATGATTGGCCTTGTTTTCAATTAAAAATCCCCTTGTCCATGCGTTTTCTCCACACCTCCGACTGGCATCTCGGCCAAAAATTCATCAACCAATCGCGCGACGCGGAACACCTCGCCGCGCTCGATTGGCTGATTCAAACCATTGAAAATGAACGGGTTGACGCGCTCGTCGTCGCCGGCGATATTTTTGACGTGAACAATCCGCCGGTTTCGGCGGAGGAAATTTATTACCGTTTTTTGACCCGTTTGATGGGGACTTGTTGCCGCCACGTCGTGATTGTGGGCGGAAACCACGATTTGCCGTCGCGGCTGAACGCGCCGTCGGGTTTGCTGCGGGCTTTGAATGTCCACGTCGTCGGGGCTGCGACGGACGACTTTTCGGATGAAATTGTCGAACTCCGCGAAAAAAACGGGCAACTCGCGGCAGTCATCGCAGCCGTCCCGTTTTTGCGCGACCGCGATTTGAAAATCAGTGTCGCCGGGGAAAACACGGCGCAGCGGATGGAAGCCATCAAATTGGGCATCGCCGAACATTTTGCCCGCGCCGGTGAAATTTGTCTGGAACGCAGGGGGCAACTCCCGGCGGATGTGCCGTTTTTGGTCACCGGCCATCTTTTTGCGACGGGCGCGTCGAGTTCTGGCGAGCAGCGGAATATTTACATTGGAAATTTGGAAAATATCACTGCCGAAAAATTTCCAGAAGTCTTTGATTATGTGGCACTTGGGCACATCCACCGACCGCAACGGATTGCGAAACTTGACCACATCCGATATTCTGGCTCGTTGATTCCATTGAATTTTTCTGAAATCCAGGACAAAAAAATCGTACTGATTTTGGATTTTTTGCCCGAAAAAAAGCATCCGGCGGTGCGCGAAATCCAAGTCCCGATTTTTAGAAAACTGCTCCGGCTGGCTGGCAATCTTTCAGAAATTGAAAAAAAACTGGCCGAAAATGCCGTGGCCGAAAACGACTTGCCCGGCTGGGTCGAGGTCACGGTGAGCAGCCCGGGCGCGCTGCCGAACCTCAGCCAAACACTCCGCGACACCGCAAAAAAACATCGCCTCGAAATCCTTTCCGTCAAACTCGACCGCCCGGCGAACGTGCTGGCTGAATCATTTTCCGAAGAAATTTTGGAGCAACTCACGCCGGAGGACATTTTTAGGAAAAAAATCGAAAAACTGCCGGAGGTCGAGCGCGAAGAATTGGTCGAGACTTTTCGGGAATTGCAGGATTGGGTGGCGCAGGCGAAGTGATTTTGGGAAAAACTAATCAGATTTTAATGTGCCAAAAGTTGTCGGAAGGCATCTTTCCAGACGAACTCAACTTTTCCAGCAATCACTTTTCAATTTTTCAAAAATGTCTTTTTCAAAATTCCCACTGTTTTTCGCCAGCCTGTTTTTGCTTTTTTTTATTTCAAATTGCCAAAATGACGCTAAAAACACACCCGGCGTCCAATCCGAAGCCGCGCCTGCCCCGCCACAACCTTCCCCAGCCGATTTTTCGGGCGACGAAAAAAACAAAAATTTGGACGTCGCCGATGCCCAAACTTCTGCCGACCCGTTTTTAACCCAAGTTGCCAAAGTCGGGCGGTTGGATTCTTTGAAAAAATTTGTCCGCACGGCGGAACTCCGTTTTCAAGTTGCCGAGGTGATTCAAAGCACCCTCGAAATCGAACAAATCGCGGTCAAAAATGGCGGTTTCGTTTTGTCCAGCAATCTCGAAAACCTGCATCCGTACCAAAATATCAAACCGATCAGCCGCGACTCGGCCATCGAGACGTATTACATTGGTTTGGAAAGTAAAATCACGCTGCGAGTCCCGTTTCAAAAATTGGACACCAGCCTCCGCGAAATTGGTCGACAGTCCACGATGTTCAATTATCGAAGGGTGCGGGCGGAGGATGTGAGTTTGCAATTCATTGAAAATGAACTGAATCGGTTGAGTTTGGGAAATTATCAGCAAAATTTGAACACGATTTCTGCGACTCCCGGCGCGGCTTCGCAGTCAAAATTGGAAGCGGCAAAGCGCAATTTTGAAAGCCAAACGGCCAGCGACCGGACGAAAATGGAGGACTTGAAAATGGCCGACGCCATCCGTTTCAGCACGGTTCAAATTGAAATTTATCAAAAAACGGAAACGCGGCAGCGCAAAATTGCCAACCCAGAAATTGCCGACGTCCGGCCAAATTTTGGTTTCCGGGCGGGCAAGGCTTTGGCAAACGGCTGGTTTATTTTGGAAGATTTGATTTTTGGGGTTTTTAGCATTTGGCCTTTGATTTTGCTTTTCGCGGGCGGGTATTTTTTCTTCAAAAAATATGTAAAAAGGAGCGCAAAACCTTGATTTTCAGTTTTTGTAACTACTTAGCCACATAGTTCAGATAGAAGTTTTCGCATAGAAAACATAGAATTGAAAATAGAAAATTGAGAAAAACCTATGTGAACCTATGCGAAAACTTCTATCTGAACTATGTGGCTAAGTAGTTACAAAAATGGTTAAAATTTCTGGGGCGAGGTAACTTTTTTCCATGCTTTCAAAATATCAATCAACTCCAAAAAATTTGACGGCACACCGAAAAAACGTCCACAAAAAGCCGCCCCAAAAACCATCCCCCCAATTTTTTCAAACATTTTTCACCACTAAATTTTTCACTGAAAATGAGAAATCTTATTTCAATCGTTGCTCTTTTTTTGGCCGCGGTGGCCACTTTTTCATTTACAAAAAATGCGCCGACAGCCGCTTTTGATGCTTTTTTGGAAATTGAAGGCATCAAAGGCGAATCCAAAATCCAGCAAAGGGCGTTTGACATCATTGATTTTCAATTGGATTCGTTCAGCCACAGCATCACTTTTCGGAAAAATTTCAACAGGATTTCTTCCATGCAATTGGACAGTTTTTCGAGCCGAGAAATCCCTTTAAAAACGGCCACTTTTAAAGTAAAACCAAAAGGCCAAACCACATATTATGAAATCAAATTGGAAAATACCATGATTTCGAGTTACCAAATTTCCAGAAAAGCAGGTGGTTCTCAACATGAAACGTTTGCCCTGAATTATGAAGAAATCCGGTTTTTCCAGACCAAAAATGGCGTGAAAAAATCGCTGGGTTTTGAGAAAGGATTCGATGCTTTTCGGAAATTGCAGAACTAAAATCATCAAAAATATCTTGCCCTGAAATTTTTGCAATGGCCGAGGACTTTGTCTTCGGCCATTTTTTGCTGCGGCATCAACCATGCTTCCCTGCCGTCCAACCGTTTCTTCCCAAAAAGCGATGCCCATCCGCCTCGGCAGGTGCTTCGAGCGATGTTCCCATCGAATCGTTCCAGCGATTGAGGTAGCCAAAAAGTGCAACGACCCCCAAAATTTCCACGATTTCGCCCGCGTCCCAATGCTTTTTTAGGTTTTCAGAAATTTCAAAATCCACGTCGTTCGGCACTCGGCTGGCGGCCATCGAAAATTCGAGTGCCGCCCGTTCGGCCTCCGAAAATGCCGGGTACGTCCGAAAATCCCAGATATTTTCCATTTTTTCAGCCGCCGCGCCGTACCGTTCGGCGGCTCGGATTGTGTGTGCTTGGCAATATCGGCAACCTGCGGTCAGGCTGGCGAGATAGCCAAGCAGCCGTTTCAAATCGCTGGTCACGCGACCTTGGTTTTCCATCACGGCTTTGTTGAGTTGGATAAATGCTTTGGCAATCGCCGGGCGGCGTTGCATCGTGAGCACGGAATTGGGGCAAAAACCGAGGGTTTCGTTAAAAAATTTGGCCAATTCCGCGACTTCTAGGTCGTGGTCGGCGGCAAGCGGTGGGACGAGTGGCATTGTTTGGATTTACGATTTTGGAGGTCGGAATTTATTCCGACCCAATGTTATAAATTCTTGATTTTCAAAAACTTTTATGAAATGGTCGGAATAAATTCCGACCTCCAATAGGTTAATGCACTGAAAATTAACCTGAAAAATGGCCGCCGATTTGAGAAAATTTTAGACTTTGTGCCGCCCTTCGAGTTAACCAAGCACGGAAAACCATTTTATAAACTATTGGTTATCATTTCTTTATTTTCAAAAAAGAAAAATGCACAATCCGGTCATCGAGTTATCACAACTCCAACAACTCCCAAAAATCGTCAAAGCCTACCAACTGCCAAACACTAAAAAAGCCGTTGTCCAAATCCTGAATTCTTTCCTTCCGTTCATCGGAATTTGGGTGGCGATGTATTTTTTGAGCGATATTTCCCTTTGGTTTATTTTGCCGTTGGCGATTGCAAATGCCTTTTTTTTGGTGCGAATTTTCATTATTCAGCACGACTGCGGCCATCAATCCTTCACTTCTTCGCGCAAAGCAAATGATATTATCGGTTCGATTTGCAGCACGTTGAGTTTTTTACCTTATAAATATTGGGCGAAAAACCACAATTTCCACCACGGCCACAACGGTATTTTGTGGGAACACCGCGACATCGGCGACATCCAATTGCTGACTGTCAATGAATTCCGGGCATTGAACCGCTGGGAAAAATTGAAATATATGGCCTTGCGGAATTCCATCGTCCTGTTTGTCATCGCGCCGATTATATATATTTTTTACAACAACCGTTTCCCGATTATCCGTTTGAAAGGTTGGGAACATGCCAATCGCGCCTTGCTTGTCAATAATATCATCTTGGTTTCGGTGCATGGTTTGTTGATTTATTTTCTCGGCTGGAAAGCACTTTACATGGTTCACCTGCCGATTTTGGCGGTTTTTGGCACCATCGCCATCTGGTTTTTTTACGTCCAGCACCAGCACGAAACGACTTACAAAGATTGGAAAGACAAATGGGACTACCTCCGGGCGGCGATCCAAGGCAGTACTTATTACAAATTGCCGCGCGTTTTTCATTGGTTGACGGGAAATATTGGCTACCACCACATCCACCACCTCAACCCGCTCGTGCCAAATTACGAACTTGCGCGTTGCCACCATGAAAACCCGATTTTCGATAAAGTGGCCAACAAAATCACCTTCATCGAAAGTTTGAAATGTATTTTCAACAAACTTTGGGACGAAGAACAGCAGCGGATGATTTCGTTTCGGGATTATTTGAAACGGCGGAAAATTGAGAAAACGAGTACTTATTTGAAGTAAAACGATTTACGATTTTAGATTTACGATTTTTCGCCACTCCAAAAATCGTAAATCTAAAATCGTAAATCGTAAATCATTTCACCTCAAAAACCTGCCTCCCCACCCCAATTCCACTGATTTTCAGCGACTTCCACTGCCTCGGCAATTTCGTTTTCAACTGGACTACCCCGCCCGGCGTGATGTCCAGCCCACCAAAACCCATCATCGTGGCTTGCAAAAAACCGCCCGCGCCGGTCGCAAAATAGGGGTTCGTGCCGCCCGCAGTTTCTGAAATCACGCCGAACGGCGGCACTTCGTTTGGCCGAAAACTTTTCACCCACAAATCATATCCGCGCTCGGCTTGGCCAGCCCGCGCTGCCGAAACCGCCAAAATCGCGTGGCCCATCGCCGGGCCGTTGGCATCCATCCGAGGTTCGTAAAAATCCAAATCCTTTTTGATTTGAGCAGGGTCGGTGATGATGTGGAGCGGGTACGACAACAAATTCACGTCGGCCTGTTTGATATTTACCCCATCGTAAGTTGCATTTTCGCGGGTCGTGCCGTCCGGAAATTTCAAAATTGGAATATTTTCGGCCACGTGCGCCCAATCCGGGTCGGGCGAGATGCCGAGTTCGCGGGCGGCTTCGGTAGCGTACATCAAAACCGTTTTTGCCATGCCGTTGGTGAAGGCGTTGTTGTCGATATTTTCCTGCCATTCGTTCGCGCCGATGACGTTGTTGATGTCGTATTTTCCGGGGCCATTTCGTTCGACGCGGCTCGTCCAGAAGTCCGCAACCTCTTTTAACATTGGATAGCCGCGCTCGGCGAGCCAGTTTTTGTCTTTTGTCACCAAAAAATATTGCCACGCGGCCCAGCCCACGCAACCCGTGATGTGTTGTTGAAACGGCCCCGTCAAAGCCCAAACCGGTGTTTCTTCCTGCCCCGTCGTGGTACTTTCCCAGGGGTACATCGCGCCGTGGTAGCCGTGCGAAAAGGCGTTTTCTTTGGCAGCGCCCAACAATTTGAACCGAAATTCGAGCAAAGATTTGGCGATCTCGGGATGCAAAAGCAGCAGCGGTGGGTACATCCAAAGTTCGGTGTCCCAAAAAACGTGGCCGTTGTAGCCCAAACCCGACAAGCCCATCGGCGACAAACTCAACGAAGTTCCCTCGCGGGCGAACGAATATAAATGGTACATGGCAGAGTGAACGGCGCGTTGGTCATCCACATTTCCTTCGATTTCGATGTCGGACGACCACAATTTGACCCAATCCGCGCGGTGCCGGCGCAGCAAACGGTCGCTGCGTTCGAGGGCTGCAAAAATGGTCAATCGCTCGGCCTCGTTTTGGGCATCGGCCACGTGGGCAGAGGAAATGACCGAGCCGACGACTGAAAAACGATACGTTTCCCCAGCCTTCAATTTTTTGGAAAATTTGGCGAGGTGCATGTTGTAATCCCAATCTTCGTGGATCAAGTTTGGCTCCGAGCCGTGCGGTTCTTCAAAAATAAAACTGGTGCTCGCCGCAACCATGTATTTTCCAGAAGGGCTTTTTCCGACGGAAGTCAAAAGCGGGATCAAGACGTGCGGGCGGTCAATTTCGGCGTAAAAATTCCGCACGTCCTGCAACATTTCAGGAGCCTCGATGACCGAAGCGGGCGTGATCGTCACGTCTTTTTTTGCCCGAATTTCGACCATCGAAAGGGCACAATATGGCAAATGCCGCAAGGCCATGACGGTGTGGGTGACCGAAATTTTGTCGCCGACCTCGAAAGTCGTGGTCAATTCCGCCTGCCGCATGTCCAAAGTTTGGCGATAATCCGAGATGTCGGCACGACCGATGCGGCGCCCATCGACATCCAAATTCATGTTGACAAAATTGAAACCTTTCAAAATATTGGACACCCGCCCGCGACCGTAATTGTCGTAAGCCCCGTTCAAAACCACGTCCTTGACGTGCATCGGGGTCGGCGAGGAAACGAGGCCGATCATGCCGTTGGCCACCGTGATTCCGTAATAATTGGACGGGTCAATTTTGTCGGCCACGATGTGCCAGCCGTCTGATTGGACGTTGGACATTGGACGTTGGACGTTGGATTGGGCTGGTTTTTGAGCAAAAAACGGGTTGGAAAATGCCAGCGCAAACCCGATAACGAGGAGTGATTTTTTCATAAATTGATAAATTTTAGGCGAAAATTAGGGATTTGCGGGGTTGGGTTGGAAATAAAAATTTCATTTTAAAATTGAGTCTGGTTGGTCAAAAACTTGAAATCAAGTCATTCAATTCTCCCGTTTTTTCCAAAACAATCCGCCCCTTTTCATCTCGTCGCACCGTGCCACATTCCGCCAACGGGTCGTGTTCGAAAAACAAAACCTGCTTTTTTTGCACAGCATCGGCAAGAAATTTTTCTTTTTCTTTCAAAGTTATGAGCGGTCGGACGTCGTAAGCCATGACGTAAGGCATCGGGATGTGAAATTGCGCGGGCATCAGATCGGCGCAAAAAATGACCGTTTTTTCACTGGTTTCGAGGTACGGAATCATCATCGCTTCTGTGTGGCCGTTGGCAAAACGGACGCGAAAACCGGGTAAAAATTCGACGTTTTGTTTGGTTTCGATAAATTTCAACTTGCCCATTTCAAAAAGTGGCAGAAAATTTTCCTTTAAAAAAGAAGCTTTTTCACGGTCGTTCGGGTGCATCGCCCAATCGAAATGCTTTTGATTTGACCAATAAATGGCGTTTGGAAAAGTGGGTGTCGACCGCCCATCAGCATCCAAAAAGAGCGAGCCGCCGCAGTGGTCAAAATGAAAATGCGTCAAAAAAACATCGGTAATTTCTTCCGGCGAAACGCCAGTATCGGCCAACGAACCGTGCAAATTTTCATCGCCGAATGGCGAAAAATGGCTCCTGAATTTGTCGTCCTGCTTGTTGCCGATGCCGGTGTCGATCAAAATTTTCCGGTCGCCGGTCTCGACAAGCAGACAGCGAACTGCCCAAGTGCAAAGGTTTTTTTCGTCGGGCGGGTTGAGTTTTTCCCACATTCTTTTGGGCACGATGCCGAACATCGCGCCGCCGTCAAGTTTGAAAAAACCGGTGTGAATCGGTGTTAATTTCATTTTTTAAAAGGAAATGTCTGGGTTGATGCCTTCCGCTTCAATCATTTTAGCGACGTTCATTTTGACTTTTTCCATGATTAAAACGTCATCGTTCAGGTTGAAAAATTGCCACGGCTGGGTCGGCGTGGCGGACAAAACTTTTTTGCTTTTTGTAAAAACCCAGACTACTTTTTGCGTGCCGAAGGCAAAAAGGCGATTGATTTTGGGCACAACATACTGATGGAAAAGGTCAGATTTTGGGTCGGGCAATTCAACATTCACATCCACTTCGATGACCAAAAACGGCGGAATATTTGAATATTTTAAAAGATTTCGCTGGTTTAAAGCCTTTGCTTTTTCAAAAACCACAATGTCCAACCCTAAATTATTATTAATATTGATGTGGCTTCCGGTTTCTCCGGCCAAAACCATCCAGAGTTTTCGGTTAAGTTTGGCTTTCAAAAAATCGCCGATGATATTCTTGATGATGGATTGTAGAAAACTGTCTGGCATAATTTCTTCGACTTTTTTGTGTTTTTTGATGGCTTCCCGAAACCCCGGATAGTAAAACGGGATGCCGTCAATCACCTCGCGCACAAATTGTTGCGGTATGTTTTGCCGATTGATTTTTGCCGTTTTTGCGGGTTGCGGACGTTCAGAAATTGCAGTTGTCATTTCTCTAAATTTTGAGCAAAAGTAAGTTTTTTAAAACAAAAAAGCCCAACCGAAAGCTCCTCACCCCGGTTGGACTTTTTTTTTTCAAGCCGACCAATTCCCCAATAACAAATCTACCAATCACCAACTCACGGCTTGATTTTCTTCGCAACCGGGTTCCCGTCGGCATCGATTTCGATGATTTCGAGGCCAAGTTGTTCCAAATTTGCCTGCACTTTTGATTTGTCGCCAGTGACAAACCAGGTCAAATTGTTGGGCTGGACGATGGATTTTGCGGCGTTTTGCACCTCGTTCAAAGTCAGGGCGTTTACTTTTTTCGAATATTTTTGCCAGTGGTCGTCCGGCAAATTGAACTTCACCAACTGCTGCAAACTGTTGTTCACCCGCCCGTTTGTTTCCCACATTCCGGCCATCGAGAGGATGGTGTTTTGTTTGGTTTTGTCAAATTCTGCCTGCGTCATCGGGCGCGTGCCAACAAAATCGGTGACTTCTTTGATTATTTCGCGGGCAGATTCCATCGTTTTATCGGTCTGGACGGGCGCGTAAACATAAAATTGCCGCTGTCCTTTGCTGTTCTGGATGCTCGAACCTGCGCCGTAACTCCAATGTTTATCCTCGCGGATGTTCAAATTGACGCGGCTGGTGAAATCGCCGCCCAAAACATTGTTCATTTGTTCGATGGCCGTTTCGTCCACTTCGCCATATTTTTTGGTCAAATACCCCGAAACGATGATGCTTTGGATGCTTTCCGGGCGGTCAATCAGGAAAATTTTCCCAGAATTCGCCGTCCGGACATCGGGAATGACTTTTTTCGGCACGTCTTGTTTTTGCCATTTTCCAAAATAACTTTCCAGTTTCGCGGCCAATTCGCGCATCGTCAAATCGCCGACGACCGTGATCGTCGCGTTGTTTGGCCGCAGCCATTTTTGGTAGAAATTTTTCACGTCGGCGAGTTGCATATTTCGAACCGATTCTTCCGTGCCGTTTCCGCTCGGCGGCATGGCGTACGGATGGTTTTCGCCGTACAAAAGTTTTGGCATGGAGCGCATGGCCATCGAAAACGGCTCTTTTTTCTCGGATTCGATGTCGCTGATTTGCAGGTCGCGCAGCCGATTGAAGTCGTTTTCGGGAAATGCAGGGTTCAAAATCACGTCGGCGTACAATTCCAAACTTTGGTCGAGCGACTGTTTCAAAGTGTTCAAATTGGCATAACTGTAATCCAAATCGCAAAAAGTGCTGACGTTCGCGCCCAAAAGTTGGCCGCGTTCGCTGATTTCGAGGCTGTTTCGTTTGGTTGTGCCCTCGTCGAGCATATTCATCGAGAGTTCGGCGAGACCCAATTTTCCGCCAAAATTGTCGGTGACATTTCCTGCGTCAAAAATCATGGACATCGAAACGGCCGGGCTTTCGGTGCGCCGGGCGAGCACGACTTTCATCCCGTTTGACAAAGTGGCGCGTTCGATGGTCGGAAAAACAGCGTTCACTTGACCCGTGACTTCCGGTTTTTTTGCCCGGTCAACGTCCGATTTGATGGTCGAATATTCCGGAAATGGGGTGCAAATCATTGTCAACCGACCGTCGGAAAGCCATTTTTTCGAGGCATCCAAAACTTGCCGGGCGGTGGCGGCTTGGTATCTTTTCATTTCTTTTTTGAAAAAATCGGGCGAGTTTCCGTACACCTCGCACTGCGCCAAAATGTCGCTTTTGCCCCCAAAACCGCCGACTCGCTCCAATCTTTTGATAAAACTGGCAAAATAAGTGGCTTTCACCCGTTTCATTTCTTCCTCGGTGGGGCCGTTTTTCAGGAAATCGGCGAGCGTTTCGTTGATCACTTTTTCCACTTCCTCCACCGTTTTTCCGGGTTTGACGGTCGCGCCGATGACAAAATTCCCGGAAATTTCCTGCTGCGCCATGAACGTGTAAACCCCGGTGGCAATCTGTAAATCGTAGACCAATTTTTTGTACAAACGGCTGGTTTTGCCGCTGCCCAAAACCCGGGAAGCGAGGTCGAGCCAAACGGTTTCTTCATTTCCGTACTCGCTGGCGTTCCAAGTCAGTTGGATTTTTGCTTCCGGCACGCGGTCTTGATAACTCATCCGAACCTCGCCGGTGCGGCGTGGAATGTTGGTTTCGTAGCGTGCGAGGGTCGGCCCGGCGGGGATTTCACCAAAATTTTTCAACACCTTATTATATGCTTCCTGCGGCGTGATGTCGCCGGCGATGACCACCACGGCATTTGCCGCGCCATAATAAGTTTTGAACCATTCGTGGACATCTTCGAGCGAGGCGGCGTTCAAATCGGACATTTCACCGATGACCGTGTGGCCGTAGGGATGGCTGGGCGGGTACAATTCTTTTTGGATCAATTCATCTTCGCGGGCGTACGGTTGGTTTTCGCCCTGCCGTTTTTCATTTTGAACCACGCCGCGCTGCTCGTCCAATTTGGCTTGGTCAATCGCGCCGAGCAAATGCCCCATCCGGTCGCTTTCGAGCCACAAAACTTGGTCGAGTGCCGTGATCGGGACGGTTTGGAAATAATTTGTCCGGTCTTCGTTCGTCGTGCCGTTCAAATCCGTCGAGCCGATGGCTTCGAGTGCCTGAAAATAATCTGTATTATAATGTTCCGAACCGTTGAACATCAAGTGTTCGAACAAATGGGCAAAACCACTTTTTCCAATTTTTTCATTTTTAGAACCGACGTGATACCAAATGTTCACGCCGACGACTGGTGCTTTGTGGTCTTCGTGGACAATCAAACGCAGGCCGTTTGGCAAGGTAAATTTTTGAAAAGGGATGTCAATTTTGTCGGGGTCGTAAACCGGCAGGTCGTTTTGAGCGGTCAAATTAGCGAGGTTGCCAATTAAAAAGGCGAAGAGAAAAAGACGATTCATCGTAAATTTTTAAAGTTGAATAATTTGAAAAACTCGGCGTCATTCTGAACGAAGCGAAGAATCTGGGTTGAAAATCACCAAGATTCTTCGCTTCGTTCAGAATGACACCCGAAAAAAACGAAAAATCATTTCAAACAGACAACTTTTTGGACAAACGGGTGGGTTGCGAGCCTAAATATTAAGGAATGTTCCAAAGTGGCTTGCAGCAGCAGATGGGTTTGGCTGGAAAATGAAAGAGGTAGGAGGAAGATTTTAGATGATTTTTACTTCGGCAATTTGTCCAAAGCCGCATAAATTTCATCCAAACTGATTTGCAAATTCAAAGAATGGACAGTCAAAATGGCCGCCCGATCGGTGATGGTTTCGATGCGCCAAAGATTGTTTTCGGGGTCGTGGAGATGCTGCGATTTTACCCAGACGGTCTCCGGTTCAATCAAAATGTACTCCCGAAAACCGGGGATCGTGGCGAGTTGCTCAAATTTTTCGCCTTTGTCAAACGCCCGCGTGTCGTCGGAAAGCACCTCAAAAATGACCAACGGATTGATAATTGTGTCGCGGCGGCGGCGTCCGTCGGGCGAAAAATAGTACTCCGGCGTTTCGTCGCTGATCGTCACGTCGGGGTAAACGAAGCGGTTGTGGGCTTCGATTCGGACTTTTGTGTCGCTGTTCAAAGCCATGTGCGGGACGCATGCCGCTTTGATTGCGATGTTGACGAGGGTATAAATCTCGCCTTTGATGACGTTGTGAGGTAAAATTCCGCCTGCCATTTCAGTGATTGTTCCGTTATCAAATTCATGCCGGATCGTGGAGTTGTCCTCCAATTCGAGGTATTCGGCAATTGTGTAAAATTTTGTTGTTGTGCCAGCGATGACCATTTTTCAATCAAATTTTAGTGCAAAGTAAAGTTGTTTTGTCCAATTTCGGCGGTGGTTCTAATTTCACCGCATGAAAATTTCAATTTATAAAAAAATCCTCTCCTATTTTTCCCCGCAACTTTTGGAAGAAACGGGCAGCGAACTCAACCCGGAACTCGAAGTTTGGCTCGACCGCGGACGGATGCAATTGGTTTCCGGCAAGGCGATTTATTCCTGGGACGATTTGTACCGGAATTTTGCGGTGGCTTTTGAAAAATTGGAAATCGGAAAACGGAAAATTGACGAGGTGCTTTTGTTGGGTCTCGGTTTGGGCAGCGTGCCTTTTTTGTTGGAAAAAAAACATGGCCTGCGCCCGCATTTTACAGCTGTCGAATTGGACGAAGCCATCATCGAATTGGCTGGAAAATATGGCCTGCCGCGCCTCGAAAGTTCGATGGAAGTGGTGACTGCCGATGCCGAAATTTTTGTGGAAATCTGCGAGGAAAAATATGACCTCGTCGTGATGGATATTTTTGAAGATGAACTCACGCCGCCGCAGTTCGAAACCATCGAATTTTTGGAAAACTGTAAAAATTTGGTGCGCCCCGGCGGCCTGTTTTTGTTCAATCGAATGTATTTGTCCCATGCCGACCAAACTGCGACGAACCGTTTTTATAAAAAATTCCTGCAAGTTTTTCCCGACGGGGATAAAATTGACACGCGGGGGAATTGGATTCTTTATTCAACTATGAACTATGAACTATGAACTATGAACTATGAACTATGAACTATGAACTATGAACTATGAACTATGAACTATGAACCAAATTTGTTTATAGTTCATAGTTTATAGTTCATAGTTCATAGTTCATAGTTCAAAAAACAAAGTCCTTCACCTGCATTTTTTCGCCCCACTCGCTGCGCCAATCCCTGACTGGCATCCGTTCGAGCGGGTACCAATTTCCCCACCAATCGAAATATTCGAGGGCATTGAAATTCAATTTGTAGTCAAATTCCGAGGGCAAATCGTACACAAAACCTGGGTAATAATACCGCCTGCCCGCCCGACGCGCGTACTCGATTTCGAGCAGCATCGTGTACGTCCCGAGACTGCGTTGCGAAAAATCGGAATCAAAAACACTGTAATTCCCAGCCACACTTTTGGTGCCGACGTGCGCAAAACTGGCGGCGATCAATTTTTTGTCCCACGTGAAAACGTCAAATTCCAACCCAAAACAAGGCATTTCATGGGAAAAACGGCTGAAAAATCCATTGATCGACTCCGGGCGATTGTGCCCAAAACGGCTGGCGTGTTTTTCAAAAAGGTCAATATGCTCGCGGCAAATTTGGAGCGGCCGGACAAAAACACGCAAATCTGAATTTCGGCGCAGGCATTTTTTTTGGCTTTTTGAATAGGTGAATTTTTTCAAATCAATCCGCAGCATCACCACCCGGCAGGGCTTGCCGCGCCATTCCCAAAAATTCCGGCGAAAAATCAAATCCGACCAATAAACCCAACCGTCTTCGCAAAAATGGTCGAAAACCGTCGGATGCAACGGCTCCATCGGCACATAACTTTCGATAGGCCGAGGATTGAACGAGATGTCTTTGAAAACTGGAAGCGATTGGGAATTCATTTTTTGGACGACTTTCGAAACGTGAAAGTATGAAACGCAGCCAAAATTTTTGAAACAGAAAAATTTACCTGCATTTTCCAAACCTAATTTTGGGAAAAACTACCTTCGTGGCCGTTTCGAGAACAGACATTTTTTAAAAAAATGTCTGTTCTGCAATTTCTCATCACTCAAAATCATCTCTCAAAAATGAAAGTCCTAATCATCGGAGCAGGCGGCGTTGGCCGCGTCGTGGCCTACAAATGTGCCCAGCACCGCGACGTTTTCAGCGAAATCATGCTCGCCAGCCGCACCAAAAAGAAATGCGACAACATCGCCGCCGATATTTTTGAAAAATATGGCGGCAAAAAAATCAAGACCGCGCGGCTCGATGCCGATGTCGTTTCGCAGACGGTGGCTTTGATTCAAAAATTCAAACCGGCGTTGGTCATCAACGTCGCGTTGCCGTACCAAGACCTGCCAATCATGGACGCCTGCCTCGAAACGGGCGTGAATTACATGGACACTGCCAATTATGAACCGAAAGAAGTCGCCAAATTCGAGTACTCGTGGCAGTGGGCGTACCAAGAGAAATTTAAGGAAAAAGGCATTTTGGCCTTGCTCGGCAGCGGTTTTGACCCCGGCGTGACCTCCGTTTTTACGGCCTACGCCGCGAAACATTACTTCGACGAGATCCATTATTTGGACATCATCGATGCGAACGCGGGCAGCCACGGCAAAGAATTTGCCACCAATTTCAACCCGGAAATCAACATCCGCGAGGTGACGCAGCGCGGAAAATATTGGGAAAACGGCGCGTGGCACGAAACTGAACCCCACGAAATCATGAAAATGATTGACTACCCGGACTGCGGGCGCATCAGTTCGTACCTGATTTACCACGAGGAATTGGAGAGTTTGGTCAAAAATTTCCCGACCCTGAAACGTGCGCGTTTTTGGATGACTTTCAGCCAAAATTATTTGACGCATCTCCGCGTGATCCAAAATATCGGCATGGCGCGCATCGACACCGTCCGTTTTAAAGGTTTGGACATCGTGCCGTTGCAATTTTTGAAAGCCGTTTTGCCGCCGCCCGAAAGTCTTGGCGCGAATTACACCGGCCAAACGAGCATCGGTTGCCGCATCCGAGGAATCAAGGACGGCCAAGAAAAAACCTACTACGTTTGGAACAATTGCCAACACCAAGATGCCTATCGCGAAACCGGGACGCAAGGCGTGAGTTACACGACCGGTGTGCCTGCGATGATCGGTGCGATGATGATTTTGACTGGAAAATGGACGGGCGCGGGCGTTTTCAACATCGAAGAGTTCAATCCTGACCCATTTATGGAGCAATTGAATTTGTGCGGGCTGCCGTGGCACGAGAAGCACGACTTGGATTTGGAGATGGATTGAACTGGATTTACGATTTTTGGATTTCAGATTTACGATTTTTCAGCGTCGGCGAAATCGTAAATCTAAAATCCAAAATCGTAATTTTACCTTTATTTTTGTCAAAAAATTATTGAAATGGTCGCCACTCAAATTGACATGTTCCAAGATTTCGCTGATTTCATTGCAGCCTTGTCGCCAGAAAAACTATTGACTTATTATGCCCCGCCGAAATTGCAAACCAGGGTTGAACAACTTGTTGACCGGAAAAAAAATGGCAATTTGACTGCTGAGGAATCTTTTGAACTTGAAAAATACTTCGTTTTTGAGCACCTCGTCAGGTTGGCAAAAACGCGTGCCTTGTCGTTGGTCTCTAAAAATCCGGTAAAATGAGCAGATATATTTCTGCTGCGCTTCGCAAACGGGTCGCAATTCGAGCCAATTTTCGCTGTGAATATTGCCGTTTGCCAGAAATTGTTGTGTTGGTGAAATTTCAAGTTGACCACATTATTGCAATTCAACATGGCGGAAAAACCATTTTTCTAAATTTGGCAAACATTTGCCCGATTTGCAATGGCAATAAAGGCCCAAATGTTGGGACTGTTTTTCCGGGAAAAGAGGATGTTTTTGTCCCGTTTTTCAATCCCCGAAAACACAATTGGCATGACCATTTTGAAATTAGAAGTGGGGAAATCTTTCCCAAAACTTTGATTGCAGCAGGCACCATCAAAATTTTAGCGTTCAATAAACCAGAACGGGTACTCGAAAGAAAGGCTTTACAGGATGCTGGTTTTTATCCTTGATTCTGCCCTTTCTTATTTTATTGCGCTTTTTACCTAAAAACCACCTTGCCCACCACCGAACGACCCTCCAAATTTTCCATTTTCAAAAAATAAATCCCGGCAGGCCAAGCCTCGCGCCGCACCCAAAATTTTCCGCCCACAAAATTTCCTCGTCCAATTTCGTGGCCATCGGCAGTTGAAATTGACCACCGCCACGACTGTTTTTTTGAAAAATTTCCTGCCTGATTTTCATTTATTTCAATCCAAAAACCACAGTCGGCGGGGTTTGGAGAAATTGAAAACGAGTCATTTTTCGATGAAAAACCATTGGTTTTTGTCAAAAAGTGAACAATCACCGTGCTGTCGCAGCCGTTCGCGGCGGTCAAAAACAAGGTGTCGGAAGTCGCGCCGAGCGGCAAGGAATCTACAATTTTTGAAATTTCGACAATCGGCTCGGCCAACCCGCGGACATGCCAAAAATGCAAAAACGGAATCCCCAAAACGGTCGAATCCGTCAATTTCAAGTTGAGATTTCCGGTTTTCGGCATCGTGTACCCAAAAATTTCGTCGCCCGCGCAAGCCGAAATCGTATCAAAAACGGCTCGCGGCTGGACGAAAACCGTTTTATTAAAATAATTTATGAAAGTGTCCGGCGGAAAATTGAGCACGAACGGCTCGAATTTTGGGCAGAACCAATCCGGCAAAACCGGGTCGGCGGGTGAAAATTCATAAGTTTTGCCCGGCAACATCAAAAACGAGTTCGCATTTTTTTGGCTTTCCTCGCCCGTCGTCAATTCTTTTGCCTTCAAAATGGGTTGGTAAATATAGGTATCGGGATTGTCGTGCGAGCAATTTCGGTTGTTGTCCAAAAGGATATGAAATGAAATTCCGCTGCCGTGTACCCTCAAAAAAACCTGCGAAACCGTGTCGGCGCGGTTTTTCACCCAAAAAGTATCCGTTTTTTGGCAAAAAGCACCTGCAAAAACGCCTTCCGGCAAATTTGGAAACTCGACCACATATTTTCCAGAATCCACCGCAACTTGAAATTTTCCATTTTCATCGGTCAAAAAATCATAAAATTTCGCAGCCGTCCGCAGCCGCACCGCTTGGTTTTTAATCGGAGAATCCGAGGCGTCGCCCGGCTGGCAATTGTTGTTTCGGTCCAAAAACAACTGCCCGGCAATTTGACTTTGAAAACGGTAAAAAACGAGGTCGGCAAAAACCGTGTCCGCCGCTCCGGCCTCGACCAAAAACGAATTTCCTGCCGAGCAATCACCGCCAGAAATATCCAAAATGCCATCGTTCGATAGGATTTTCCAGCGTCCGGGCGGCAAAAATCCTTCGACAAACCCAGCCGAATCGGTGCGCCAATCCAAAAACGGGAGCGCGGAATCGTCCGAAATCAAGCGAATCGGGAAATCAACCGCAGCCAAAAACGGCCCCGAAGTTTGGCAATCAAAATCCAAATCTTTTCGTACCCGGATTTTCACCGCCGCGAGTTCGGGCAGGGCGTTCAACCAAAAATCAAATTTTGCCAAAAACAGCGTGCCAGTTTGCTGATTTCCATTTGTCAAACCGCCGCCCAAAATGGCACCGCCGTCGGGCGTTGGCCGCAAAACACGGTTCGGACGCGCGTATCCCGTGAAATTACCGTTATTTTTTGTAAAATCAGGTTTTGGAAAAGGCAACGCAAGCGTCCCACGTTTGACCAAATAAGTTGAGCAGGCGAACGAAACCGCGATTTCTTCGCCATTTTTCAGGTAAGTTTCGACGAGCGGCTGCCCCCGGCAAATCGTCCCGATGCTCGAAGAATTATTTTCGTCCTGCCAAACTTGGGTGGTTTTGCCCGTTTTTCCATCAAAAACGGTGTGGGTTCCATTCCAACCCGACCCAGGATGTCCACCACTTGTTGAACCTTTTGCCTCGATTCCAGTCAATTTCAGTTGGCCGCCGGGCAGTTCCGACAAGGTCAAAAAATCAAAACTGCCCCAACCGCCAGGATTTTCCTTTTCAAATTTCTTTGACCAAATCCGCCCTGCCGCAGTCATTTTTTCGACAACAACCGCCGAATGATAGGATGTCCCTCCTTGACTTTCAAAAATCACGAAACACGCATCTTCATTTTTTGAGGATAAGACTTCGAGCATTTTTCTCGGCACGGTTGACCAAAAAACATAGTCGCTTGCCCCTTTTTTTTCCCAAATTATTTGTCCATCGGCACCGATTCTGCGCGTGAGTTGGGTGTTGTAAATCTGCGACCACTGCAACGGTGTCCCAAAATAATGTTTAAAAGTGTCGAGCGCGAAACTCGAAACGAAAAAACCATCGTCGTTCGCGGCAGCCAAACGGACTTGTTGATGAACCAACGAATCCGGGTAAATATTTTCCCAAACCAATTGCCCCGCCGAATCCAATTTTGTCAATTTCAAATCGGTCGAAAAAATAGAAGACAGCAAAAAACCACCGTCTTTCGTCGGGACGGCATCGTTTTGCAGCGGGTAGAAATTTTGCGAAAGCAGCACCGATTTTGTCAATTTTCCAGTTTTGTCAGCCCAGCCGCCCGTCAAATTCAAATCTTTTCTGCCCAAAAAACGATAGCCGGAACCGTCCGCCAAAACTTCGACCGAGAGCATTTCGCCCTCAAAATATTTTTCGAACCAGCCGTCGGTTTTGAAAACTGAATCCTGAATTGCGGGAAATGCCACGACCAATTCCGCATTTTTTCTGGTTGACAAATAAATTGCCCCCGACTGATTTTCAATAATTTCAGTGGGCAAAAAAGATAAAATTGCCATTTTTTCAAAAAGCAAATCGCCATTTTTTCCAAATTTTTGGACAAAAAAAGTATCGGTCGAAAACTTCAAAAAACGTTCTTTGATTTCAAAACGGCTGCCATCGGGCAGCCATTTTTTGGCAAAAAAAGATTCGCGTTGGCTGGGCGAGTTGAAACTGACGGCTTCGATAAAATGCCTGCTGACTTGTTCCAAAATCGGCGGAAACGATTGATAATCAAAAACGTAATTGAAAAAAGTGTCGCGAGAAACTTGGCCGCCGCCGTCATTTTGATTTGCCTGAATTTTGAACTCAAATTTTTGGTCAGCCGAGGCGATTTTGAAAATTTTGGTTTCGGCGGCAACCGTGTTTTTTTGGAAAATTTCGGTGGAAAAAAGTTGCCCGTTCGACAAAACGTGCGACCGGAACAAATTTTGAAGATACGAAAATTGGCCGGTTGCCGAGGCTACGAAAAAGAAATCCACGCCATCATCGGCAGTTGAAATCAAGGCGTGAACCGTTGATTTTGAGACAGTTGCAAATTGGGAAAAAGTGAAAGTGAAATTTTGGAGCAAGCCGTCGGGCAAAATTTTGAGGACAAAAAACGAGTCCAAAATGCCGCCCGGCACTGCATTTTGGTTCACCGCACCGAGCCAAAAACCACCGTCGGCAGCCCGCGAAACTTGCTCGATTTTTTGAAAACGCTGGAAAATTTTGGGTTCCGGCGCAAGTTCAAAACCGGGCGCGGTGATTTTTCCATTTTGAAAAACGAACAGGGCGGTCGGGGCAGGCAGCCAAGTTTTCGACAACTCCGTACCGCTCGGCGAAATCGTTTTTTCAAAAATCTGCCCCGCCGAATCGGCTGTGATTTTCAAATTTCCGTCCGGCAAAACCGTGAAATTTTGCAAATTGCTGAAGCCAAATTTTTTTGTAAAAAACTGGTTTTGGGAAAATGTGCGGTTCGCAAAAAAAAGAAAAAGGCAAAAAGGAAGGAAGAAAAATGGCTTATTCATGGGCGGATTGATTTGTTTTAGGGCGTAAAAGTACATTTTTCGTCCCAAAACTCACTTTTTGCGTGGCTTGTATTTCGCCTTCTCCAAAAATTTCTGCGCGTCATTTTCCTTCAACATTTCCTGCACCGTCGCGCCAGAATTCCGCGCCATCCAACTTTTCACAATCTGCCAACCGACCCAACTTCCGACCTCGCCCGGGGCTTCTTCAAAAACAATCGGGGCGTTCGGGCTCGGCGTGACCATTTTCCGCCATTTGTCAAAATCAGTAGAATACAGCAGATTTTGCCCCAAAATCCTTGCCCAAACCTCGGTTTCGTTGTTGTCGCAGCCCGCCATTTGTTCGCGGGTGTAGCCCATTTTCAAACTGTCGGGCACGCCGGGCAGCAGCAAATCGGTCAGGTACAAAATTTTTCCCTGAAAAATCATGTGGTCAACCAGCCGTTTTCCCGGCAGGTCGCCGACCAGATTTTGAGCAAGTGCCTTCGCCAAACGGATTTTGATGAACTCCGGAACGAACTGTTTTTTGATAAAATCAGGGAAAATTTCAGGGTTGTAACCCGAAAAATCTTTGCCCAAAAACATATCCAAACCGATGCCACACAAACTGTCGCCAGCCGTAAAAGCATCCGTCGCAAACTCAGAAACCATCGTAATTACCTGTGGCACAGGTTTTTCTGGAAATGTTTTTTTATAAATTGAAAACATTGAGCCGAGGTCGCGTTCCAAAAAATCGAGGTTCGGGTAGTGCAATTGCACGGTGTCGAACAGATTTCGAATTTGCGGCGAGCGAACGAAATTGGAAACGGCCTGTTCTGGTGTTTCCAATGCATTTGCGGGGTCGCGCAATACATTTCCGGCAAAAAGCGGCAACATTTGCGGGTACTTTTTCGACAGATTTTCCAGCCCGGCGGCGAGGTTCGAGGTGTCGAGTGCAATCAAATCGCGGTCGAACCGTTCAATTTTGACCACTATTTTTGGCTCATCTTTGCAACCAAAATTAAAAAGAAGCAGTCCAAAAATCGCCCCGACTGCAAGGACTTTTGTCAAAAGAATGTTTTTCATCAAAAAAAATAAGATTTTTACGGCGTGAAATTGGAGGTCGAAATTTATTTCGACCCTCAAAACAGAGCGGAATAAATTCCGCCCTCCAATAACTATTCAACTAAATAAAAATGAAGAAAATTGTTTTTTTCTTGGCCTGCGCGGCCTTCTTTTCCACCCAAACTTTTGCTCAATCCGAACGCGAGGATTTCAAAACCCGTTTTGGTTTTCAGTTCAGCCCAAGTTGGTCAGTGCTCGGAAGTTCCGACAAATTGATTGAATCCGTGCGCCCAAATTGGGGTGCAAAATTCGGCGTCATGGCTGAATATTATTTTCAACCTTCAAAATATGCCTTGATTTCTGGCCTCGGTTTTGGATTCAATCAGGGCGGAACGATTCAAAATGGCTATGATTCTGGTGTTTTTTGGCCAAAATCCGACCTGTCTGCCCCCAAATTTGACACCATTCCCAAAAACGCAAAACTTCGATACTCCGCAACTTACGTTGAAATACCATTCGGTTTGAAAATGCGCGGCGGCTCGAACGAGGACTCTCGGATTTCGTTTTTTGCTGAAGCCCCGGTTTTTACCCTCGGATTTTTGACAAAAGTTAAAGGCGATATCACCGGTTCGAATGGCCGCGACACAAACGACGAAAATATCCGCGAGGATGTCAATGGTTTGTCCTTGGCTTGGGGGCTCGGCGGCGGCGTCGAATATGAATTGGCGACCAACGGCACGCTCGTCGCGGGGCTTTTTTACCAAAAACAGTTCACCGATTTTACCCAAAACGGTGGCTCGTTCAAAACTGCCGACGGCACTTGGAAAACCGATAAATCGAAAAGCACGATCGGCCAGGTCACTTTGAAAGTGGGCGTTTTCTTTTAAAATTGAGAAATGTCCGCGCCCGAACTTTTCGGAATTTGCCCAAAAACTTTTCAAGTTACCTTTGCAACCGAAGCAGCCGAAACGCTGTTTCAACATCCAGCCGGACAAAAAAACGTCCGACGAACTGTTCGAAATTTTTTAAAACTCAAATAAATTTTTCTAAAAATGACATCCGTACCGACTGGCAATCATCCCAAAGCAGAATCACATAAATCGCATTATGTAACTTTGACCGATGGAAATTTTCAAAAAGAGGTCATCGACAGCAAAAAAGTTACGCTGGTTGACCTTTGGGCAGAATGGTGTGGCCCATGCAAAATGATGAACCCTTTTGTCGAAGAACTTGCCAAAGAATTTGAAGGCCAAGCAGTCATCGCAAAATTGAATGTGGACGACAACTCGGAAATCCCTTTCAAATATAATGTTCGCGGTATCCCGACTTTTCTTTTATTCCAAAATGGAGAGTTGAAAGACAAAATCGTGGGCGCGACTTCGAAGCAGAATTTGCACGCGGCAATTTCGAAATTGCTTTAATTATTTCCGAAAAACTAAAAAGCGGCTGTTTCCGAAAATGGGAGCAGCCGCTTTTTCATTGTTGGAATCAGAATTTACTGAATTTTAGAATTTTCTCAATTCCGCTCAAAATTCAAAAATTCGGTAAATTTTGATTCAACTTTGAATGTAGCCAAAACTTTTTAGCGACCTTTCATCGTCACGCCAATTTTCCCGCACCTTCACCGTCATTTCCAAAAACACTTTTGTTTGCAAAAAAGCCTCGATGGCAAGCCGCGAAGTGCTGGCCAATTTTTTTATCGCAGCCCCATTTTTACCTAAAATAATGGCTTTTTGGGTGTCGCGCAAAACGAAAAGATTGGCATGGATTCGGGCAAGTGGCTCGCCGGCGTTGGTTTTTGTTTCTTGAAAACTTTCAATCACGACCTCGGTGGAGTACGGGATTTCGTCGGCGAACTGCACCAAAATTTTCTCGCGGATAATTTCAGAAACAAAAAACCGCTCGTTCCGGTCGGTCAATTGGTCGTCTGGAAAATAGGCCGGGCCGAGCGGCAAATAGCCCAAAATTTTCTCCAAAAGTTCTGCTGTGTTTTCACTTTTCAAAGCCGAAATACCGATGGTTTCGGTAAATTTTGCGCGGTTTTTCCACCAATTCCCAGCGTCTTCGAGCCGTTGCGGTTTGACCAAATCGATTTTGTTCAAAACCAAAATCAGCGGCGATTCCACTTTTTTCAAAACTTCGAGCAGGTGGTTTTGCTCGTCCAATTCGTCGGTTAAATCCACCACAAAAAGCATCAAATCAGCATCTTCCACCGTGCCTTCGACGAAGCGGTTCATCGCCACGTGCATTTTGTAATTCGGGTTTTTGACGTAGCCCGGCGTGTCGGAAAAGACGATTTGAAAATTTTCGCCGGACAAAATTCCAATCAAACGGTGCCGCGTCGTCTGCGGTTTGTGGGTGATGATCGACATCCGTTCGCCGACCAAGGCGTTCATCAAAGTCGATTTTCCGACGTTGGGCTTGCCGATGATGTTGACAAAACCGGACTTGAAATTGGTGATTGGTTGATTGGTGGATTGGAGAATTGGTTCGGCCTCTTTTTCAATTCCTTTTTTAAAAAATTGGGAAAGCAGGTCGTCAATATTTGGGCTGGAATCGTTTGCCATTTTTGTAAAAATTAAATTGTCGGGGTGACTCAAAGTCAACCCGACAATTTGTGAAAAATCATTCCTCATTCCTCATCCCTAAATTATCCTTCAAAATGCAGAGACAAAGTAAACGCCCGCGACAAAACCTTTTCGATAATCGTGCTTTGCTCGACACGGTCGTTGAAAATCAAGACATTATTCAAGCCCTGCGAAACTTTAATTTCCGGCGAAAAAATAAAAAATGGGAAGAAAAACTGAATCCCGCCGCCGACCTCGACCTGAAAATCTGTCGGTGCAATTTTCACAATTCCGCCCGATTGCCGCGTCCGCGAATCGCTCGCCACATCGAAAGAATATTTGAAACCGCCGAGCACAAAAAGCCGAAAATCATGGTACGGCGCGGATTTGTACCGAACGTGAAAAGGCAATTCGACAAAAACCGACTCGACGCGGCGGGTCAAGCCTTTCACCGATTCGCCCGGCAGCGAGTACCGAATGTTGCGCTCGCCGAACGAAAGCGTGGGCAAAAAACGCACATCGATAAACTCCCCGATTTTCAAATTGGACACGATTCCGAGGTTGAAACCTGGGCCTGTGACCGATTCAGCACGGCTAAAAGAGTCGTTCAGGATGAAATTTTTGGAGTGATAAATCCGAAAATCACTGCTGTTGTACCCCAAAGTGATACCAAAATAATATGGTTTCGACTGAAAATCGAGGTAGTTTTGGTTGCCGCGACTGTAATTCTGGGCTTCCAGATTTTGGGAAAAAAGTAGGAAAAGAAGGGGTAAAACGGCTGGGAAGAAATTTTTTTGATTCATTTTTCTGCAATGTAAATCGTGCAAATACCGAGCGTCAATCGCTCAAATTTTGGGTTTCGATACCCGATTTTGATTAAAATTTCAGTGAAATGGTTGCCTTCGGGAAACGCTTGCACACTTTCAAAAAGATAGGTGTAGGCCCGCGAATCTCGACTTGTCAAACGCCCGATGCCGGGCAAAACGTATTTAAAGTAGAAATTGTAAAGTTGTTTGATTGGAAAAACATGCGGTTTTGAAAATTCCAAAATCACCACCCGACCGCCGGGACGCAAAACTCGGAACATTTCGGCGAGGCCTTTTTCCAAATTTTCAAAGTTCCGAACGCCAAAAGCGACAGTCACCGCGTCGAACGAATTTTCAGGAAAGCGCAGATTTTCGGAGTCGCCGGTTTCCAAAAAAATCAGGTCAGAAAGTTGCCGCGCTTTGATTTTTTCGCGCCCGATTTCCAGCATTTGATTGGAAATATCGAGGCCGATAATTTTTTCAGGGTGCAAGATTTTGGCGGTCAAAATCGCCACGTCCGCCGTGCCGGTCGCCACGTCCAAAACTTGTCGTGGTTTCAAATCACGCAAATATCCAATCGCTTTTTTTCGCCAACTGACATCGATGCCGAGCGAAAGCAAGCGATTGAGCAAGTCATAAGTTGGCGCGACGCGGTCGAACATTTTTTCGACCTGCTCTTTTTTGCCTTCCGAGGCATTGTACGGTTTGACCATTTAACTATGAACTATGAAGTATAAACGATGAACCTTGAACGTTCACATTTTCGAGGCAAAGATAAAAATTATGCGTCCGAAACAGTTAAAATGTCAAAGTTCATGATTCAAAGAAAAAGCCCCCATCAGCATTTCGCGGAAAGAGGCCATCCCAAAAACCATTCAACATTTATTTTCACAATTGCATCAATCCTTGCCTCTCAGCATCGAGGTATCCATTAAATTTGTATCCTGTTTCGATTGGTGTTGGGAATTTTAAAAAACTTAACCAACACCAATTTTAATCAAATGGATGACCTGCACCATCAACCATTTTTTTCTAACATTTTTTTCACCACCAAAATTTTTTATGAAAACGTTGTTTTTTTCCTGCATTGCCTGCGCGGCAATGTTTTGCCTCACGGCTTTTATTTCCGTTCAAAAAAACGCGGATGCCCCCGATGCAGCACCCCCGAAAATCATCACCGGCACGGCGGCAGATTCGGCTGGACTTGCAGTTTTTGTCAACAAATTCCGCAATCTGCTCGGTGACCCGCTCAATTCCACGCCCGGAAAAGAAGGTGGCCGCCGCGAAATTAACTGGGATGCAGTACCGGCTGCGGCTTTGAACAATGACAATTTCCCCGCAAATTTTTTCAATTCTACCGACCCGGCACTGCCCGGCGGCAGAAAACGTGGGGCAATTTTTAAATTGCAAGGCTACTCGACGGGTTTTCGGGTCAGCAACAACAATTTTAAGGATGTGAACCCAAATTACTCGTCAGATTTCCGGGCGTTCAGCAATGACAAAACTTTCGCGGTGATTGGCGGCACGCAATTCGATGTCGTTTTTCAAGTGCCCGGTCAAAATGTGGACGCGACGGTCACCGGTTTCGGCGCGGTGTTCGTGGATGTGGATGCTGGCGGCGGCGCGGTGCTCGAATTTTTTGAAGGAGACAAACGGGTTTTTACCCAACAGGCTTTGCCGAGCGGCGGCTCGAAAAAGTTTTCGTTCGTCGGCCTGAAATTTGACAACAAACGCATCACCCACGTCCGCATCACTTCTGGAAAAGGTGCGCTCGGTGCGGGCAACAACGACCTGAGTCATCCGCCCGGCGGCTCGCCTCGCCGTGATTTGGTGATCATGGATGATTTTTTGTACGATGAACCGGTAGCAAAATAATTTTATTATCTGGCAAAAATTAAAGCCGGAGCGCAGTGATCTGCGTTCCGGCTTTTTTTTGAACCAAGAAAAACGACGAAAAACCTTTACTTTTTTGGGGGAAATTTGACAGTACTTTTGAATTGAACAAATGATTCCAAATCTGTTTTAATCTTTGAGCAAGAATTGAAAAACATCCCTTTGTTTTTTTCTGTTGAATTTCATTTAGTTACACACCACACCTTTCCATTTAAAATTTTAATTTCATGAGGAAATTCTTCTATGTTAATCTCCTAGTTTTTGCCGCGCTGCTATTTGGATGTGCAAAATCTTTTGCCAACATCCTTCCGGCAAATCCTGCACCCTTCGATTTCATTTTTGAAAATGGGACTCCCGACCCCACAGATTCAATTTTCAATTTTGCCCAACCCGACAAATTCATTTCCCCGGAGGGCAACCCAACGGCATTATCGCCACAGGCAACGTGCCGGTCTTTTATCACTTCCACGCCCGATTGCGTCAGCAAAACCTTGAAGTTGACGGCTTTTATTGAGATAACCAACCCGCCTGCTGCCCCGCAGATTTTGCCATTTACCGGGCTTTGGAGCAACGGGCAGGTCGCACAGAGTATCCAAGTTGTGCCACCCGGTGCTTGGTCCATTGAAACTCCAGGCTGCGCTTTTCCCAACGACAATGCTTTTTTTGCCGACACCAAATCATTTTTTCAGGGACCGTTGACGATTGATGGACCGACTGTTTTGTGCACCGGACCCATTTTGGTCACTGCGGGAAATGGCTACAATTTCAACTCCTTCAATTGGTTCCCCGCAAATCCGCACAGCGTGATAAGCCCTTACGAAATTTCGATGCCTGGAAGTTATGCTTTGATCGCGAACGATCAATACGATTGCCAGTTCGTTGCTTGGAAAACGGTGACCCAAAGTCCGCCAGTTTTGCCTGTGGTTTCCGGCACAAAATCTTTGTGCATCGGCCAATCGGGCAATTTGACCGTCAACCCGCCCGCTTCCCAATATCTCTGGGAAAGTGGCGAGACCACACAATCCATTTCCGTTGATGTTGCAGGACTTTACACCGTGACGGTCACGAACCAATTTGGCTGCACCGGCATGGCTTTTTTCAATGTGCTCGAATCACCTGAAATCAGTGAAATTTTTGGCTTCGTTTCCCCGCCGCAAATTTGTCCGGGCGGCACGGCCATCGTTTTGGCAAATATCGGCGGAGCCGGGACTTTCATTTGGTCAACTGGTGCCACCTCACCAAACATTTCGGTCAGCGACCCAGGTGATTATTCCGTCACCGCGACGAATGGTTTTGGCTGTTCGAGGTCGGAAAGTTTTACCGTCGTGGCTGCAATTCCGCCAGTCCCGGTTTTAAATTCACCGGCAATTTGCCCCGGATTTTCCGCCACTTTGACGGTTTCGGGGGGAGATTTTAACATGTTCACCTGGTCAACCGGCCAAAATTCCCCGACCATCACGGTCAACACGGCGGGTACTTATTCCGTCATCGTCCGCGATGCGAACGGCTGCAAGGGCACGGCAACAGCCACCGTGACTGCCTCGCCCGCCGCCGTGCCGACGGTTTCGGTTGCTCAATATGCTTGCAACGGGCAAATGAGCCTTTCGGCAAATGGGGGCTTTACCTCTTATTTATGGTCAAATGGGCAAACTACACAAAATATTTCCGCTCAAACAAATGGAAATTACAGCGTGACTGTCGTCAATTCCGCTGGCTGCACGGGCGTTGCTTCGCAAAATGTGAACATCCCGCCAGCCCCGGCGACAAATATTTCAGGAGTCACGACACTTTGCGCGAACGTGAGCGGACAACTTTCGGCGACGGGCGGATATCCAATTTATGCCTGGTCGAACGGCCAAACTGGAGCAAATATCACCGCAACCGCTGCCGGAAATTATACGGTGACCGCCACCGACGGATTCGGCTGCACGGCAACTGCCCAGCACACGATAAATTTATCGCCAGCCCTGCAACCGGGCATCGCCGGGCCGCTCCAAATTTGTGCAAACACGACGGTGACGCTCTCGGCGGTTGGCAATTTTGGCTCGTATTTTTGGTCAAATAATCAGTCCACGCCGTCCATCCAAATTTCTGCCGCTGGAAATTACGCTTTGACCGTGACCAACCCCGACGGCTGCACAGGTACGGCGGCACAAACTGTTAATTTCGCGACCGGGATTCCGCCGCAAGTTGTCGCCATCCAAAATGTTTCTTGTTTTCAGGGAAATAATGGGATGGCTTTGGCGACTGGAAACGGCGGAAACGGCACTTTTAATTATCAATGGAGCAACGGCGCGACCACGCCAACGGCTTCCAATCTGTCGGCAGGAACTTATTCTGTTGTCGTGACCGATGGAAATGGCTGCACAGCGAGTTCGAGTATTGCGATTTCGCAGCCACCAGTTTTGTTGTTAAATGCTGCGGCCACTGCCGAAACTTTTAACAATGGAAACAACGGCACAGCTGCCGCCACTGCGGCCGGCGGCACACAAGGCTACAATTTTTCGTGGAGCAACGGTGCGACGGGCGCGAACATTTCCGGCCTCGCGCCAGGCAGTTACATCGTGACGGCAACCGACGCGAACGGCTGCACGACTTCCCAGACCGTTTTTGTAAATCAATACAATTGCACTTTTTCCGGTTTTTCACAAAACACCACGAACGTTTCTTGTTTTGGGCAAAATGACGGCACGGCAACCATCATCGCATCGGGCGGCGTCGCGCCGATAATTTACAATTGGAGCAACGGCGGCTCCGGCGAAACGATTTCCAATTTGGCTCCCGGCCAGTACACGGTGAACATTTTGGACGCAACCGAATGCCCCGCTGAATTTGATTTTACCATCACTGAGCCATCGCTTTTGGTTGCCGCAACCACTTCGACCAACGCCACGGGCAATAATTCAAACAACGGCACGGCCTCCGCGACGGCCACGGGCGGCACTGCTGGCTACACTTTTTTGTGGAGCAACGGCCAGACCACTGCCACCATCCAGAACCTCGCCGCAGGTTTTTACACGGTGACGGCGACGGATTTGAACGGCTGCACGGCTGTTTCGGTGGTCGAAGTTGGGCTGGATTGCGCGTTGACCGCATCTATCAATTTGACCCAGCCAACTTGTTTTGGCTTGGCCAACGGCAGCGTTTCCCTTGATGTTTTAGGCGGCGTCACACCTCTCAATTTTATCTGGACGGACGGGACAAATCCTGTCAACCCGACCGCCTTGCCTGCCGGAAATTACTTCGTGACGGCAACCGATGCCAACGGTTGCGAAATCACGGCGACCGCCACACTCGGCCAGCCTAACCAACTTCTAATTTCCACAACTTCGACAACGCCAACGAGTTGCGTCAGCGACTCGACGGGTGCAGCCACCGTTTCGGCAAGCGGCGGGACTGGAAATATCAATTTTTCTTGGGAAAATGGGCAGTCCGGCGCAACGGCAACCGGGCTCGGCGCTGGGCAAATTTCAGTCGTCGCGACAGATCAAAACGGTTGCGAAACGACTTCCGAAATCACGATTTTGGTGAGCGATTTGGTGCCGCCCGTGATTTCGGTTTCCAATTTGGTTTTGCCGCTCGGCCCGGCGGGTTCGGTGGTTTTGACACCTCTAAATACGAATTCGACTTTCTCGGATAATTGTTTGTTGCAGGCATTTTCATTTTCGCCAGCATCTTTCAATTGCACGCAACAAGGCGAACACGTAGTCACGGCCTCGGCCACCGACGCGAGCAACAACACGGCCACCGCTCAATTTTCCATCACGATTATCGATAATTTGGCTCCGGTGATGGACTGCCCGGACAACATCGTTCGGTGTTTCGGCGACGACGTGGTTTCGTACAACGCCCCGTCGGTCGAAGACAATTGCCAGACGACGGGCGGCCAGTTTTCATTCGATTCCGGGTTGCCAAGCGGTTCGCAATTTCCGGTCGGCGTGACCGCAAATGCCTATTCGTTCACCGATGCCGCCGGAAATGTGGGGGCTTGTTCTTTCACCGTGACGATTTTGGAACAACTCACGATTTCCGCGCCCGTCGTGGTCAATGATATTGACAACAAAATGGTTGGCAGCATCAACATCACCGTGACCGGAGGCCAGCAGCCGTACACTTTTACTTGGAAAAAGAACGGCCAACCGTTCGCCACGACCGAAGATTTGACAAATATCGGGTCGGGCGCGTACACCATTCAGATTGTGGATTCGCTCGGCTGCACCGTCGCCGCGCAGGCTTTTGAAGTCCAAAACGTCGTCGCAACGAACGAACCGGCGTGGGGCAGCAAATTTCAATTGCTCCCGAACCCAACCACTGGTTTATTGACGGCCAATTTCCCCACCGATTTGTCCGGCGAGGCGGCGGCTTTGGTTTTTGACGCGACCGGGCGTTTGGTTTTTTCCAGAAATTTTAAAATGGAGGAAAAAATCAGGTTTGATTTGACGGATTTGGCCGATGGATTTTACACCGTTTCAATTCGTTTGAATGGCGAAATGGTCAATCGAAAAGTGGTGGTTGAGCGAAATTGAGTCCGAATTTCAATTGAAAAAATTTTAAAATAAAAAGCCGGGGCGAAGTGATTCGTCCCGGCTTTTTTTATTTTTAAAAGAGCGTTCAATCGTAGGCATAAAAACTGGCCAAAATTTCCACCGCTTTTGCTTCAAAACCGTCGTTGTAAACCACGACAACCAACAAATTGGTGCTGCTTTCTTTGTCCAGCAAGGCCATGACCACTGCATTTACGCCTTCCTTCGTGCCTTTGACATAATAGCCAGTGAAATCGTCAATTTCAATCGCATCGCCTTCTTCCACTGTATCGTAACCCAAACCTTTGGCCATTTCAACGGTCAAATCCGCCATGTGTTCTTCGTTCAAATCGCCGTCCTGAACGGGAGAAATGGTCAGGAAAACATTCGCATTTTCAGCCGTGTATTCCTCGGCGTTGTTCGTCGTGATGCGCACGTCGGAAGGCACTTTGAAACCCACGCCGTGCGTGTCCCAGTGCATATCCGTCATTTGGGCATTGCCCAAAAAACTGCCCAGCAAAAAGGTGGACAAAACCAAAAATCGTTTGATCATAATAAATTTCGTTTAAAAACAGAGAAAAAATTGTGGATTGGAAGGCGGCTCAAACATAAGCCAAGTGATAAATTAGTGGGCGTTTGGCTAAAACATTTTCAAATTCTTCACACCAAAACCAGCCCCTCGTTTTTCAAAATTCCCCAAACCTTTCCGTTCAAAAACAATTGAAAATCGCCCAATTTTGCTTTTTCAAAATCATTTTTAAATTCTTGAAAAGTCAAGGGCTCGTGCCTCACAAAAGATTTAAAATTGCAACATTTGAGTCGCGCGAGTAAATTTGACCGCTTAATAAAATGATGTTTCCTAAAATTGAAACCATGCAGAAAATCATCCTTTTCCTGTTTTTAACCTGTGTTTCCACTTTTTCCAGGGCGCAGCCACCGGATGCACAGCCAGGGAAATGCTATGCAAAATGCTTGGTCGGTGACCAATATTCGTATTCCATAACCGACCAATTCCCCGTCTTCATTGGTTGGGACACTGCCGGGGTTTCGTTGGACACCATTTATTTTTCGAAAGGAAATGGTTCAAGATGGATCAAAAAAACCAACGCATCCGACCCCAAATCCCCAATTTGGTGTGTGGAAAACGATGCGCAATTGGTTGATACACTTGTTGTTGTGGTGGACACCACCCAGACCGATGATTTTTTTTGGAAAACATATTGGAAACGGGAAGTTTCTGTGAGAGGTGGTTTTACTGAATGGAATGAAGTGATGTGCCAGGATAAGATCAGTCCAATTTTTATCAGAAGATTGACTGCCAGGTTGAATGAAATCGGATATCCTGTAAATACAAATATTACAACAATGACCAATGAACTAAAAAACAAACTCGGGCAATATCAAATAGCGCATGGCCTGCCTGTTGGTAGTTTGGATTTCAAAACTTTGAAACAACTTGGATTGAAATGAAGGTCATTTTTCACACCAAAACCAAGCCCTCGTTTTTCAAAATCCCCCAAACCTTCCCGCTCAAAAATGACTGAAAATCCCCCACCCCAGCCATTTCAAAATCATTATTAAATTGCTGGAAAGTCATTGGTTCGTGCCTCCCGACGACCAATTTTGGGAAAATGGCCGCCAGCCAATCGCCCGTCGCGGCATCGGTGACAAAACTGGTTTCATCTTTTTGTCGGTAAAAAACCAGTTCGGCCATCTCCACATTTTTGCCTTTTACTTTTTTTGAAAAATGGGCAATTTCGGGTTGTCCGCCGAGCCAAACGACCATCGAATTTGGACGATAATTATTTTCAGTCGGCGTGGCAAGTTCTGTTTCGATAAAATTATTTTCAATCGTGGTTTCCTGCGTTTCAAAATCGAACCAATCGGAAAGTGGCATTTCAAAACCCGCGCCGTGCATAAAATTGAACAGCGATTTTTTCAAACCTTCTGAAAATTTTTCGTGCTCGCCGCCTGTCGGGTCATCGTGAAAATAGTCGTTTTCGGCAAATCCTTCGAAAATGGGCCCCGTCATTTGAACGCCAAAATCTGCCGGATTTTGCCCCACCGGGCTGTGCGCCGTCATCGCAAATTGGTGCCAAAAACCGGACTGCACCACGCCAGATTGGAACAATTGGCGCACCATTTCCAAAGAATCAATGGTTTCGGCTTCGGTTTGGGTCGGAAAACCGTACATCAAATAAGCATGAACCATGATGTCCGCCGCCGAAAAAGCATCGGCCACGCGGGCAACTTGCGCGACGGTCACGCCTTTTTTCATTTTTTCCAGCAGCCGATCGGACGCGACTTCGAGGCCGCCAGAAACGGCAATGCAGCCCGAAGTTTTCAACAATTGGCAGAGGTCGGGCGTGAAACTTTTTTCAAAACGGATGTTCGTCCACCACGAAACCGTCAATTTCCGTCGGATGATTTCGAGTGCCAAATCGCGCATCAAAGCAGGCGGCGCGGCCTCGTCCACAAAATGAAAACCAGTCTGCCCGGTTTGCAAAATGATGGTTTCGATGCGGTCGCAAAGCATGGCGGCGGTGAGCGGCTCGTAATTTTTGATGTAATCGAGGGTGATATCGCAAAACGAACATTTGCCCCAATAACAGCCGTGCGCGAGGGTCAATTTATTCCAGCGGCCATCGCTCCAAAGTCGGTGCATCGGATTTACGACCTCGATGACTGATAAATATTTGTCCAAAAAAAGGTCGGAATAATCGGGCGTGCCGGTTTCGCGCTGTGCGATGTCTTTTTCCGGCGCACCATTTTGGAAGCAAACCACGCCGTTTTTTTTGGAAAAAATGCGTTTCAAATTTTGGCCATCTCGTTCGACTCCGCTCACGAACCCAAGATGTTCGAGCAAAAATTTGAGCGGTGCTTCGCCGTCGTCGAAGCTCAAAAAATCAACGTAATCAAACAATCTTTCATCCGAAACGCGCCGCAGTTCGGTGTTGACGTAGCCGCCGCCGAGGATGATTTTTGTTTTTGGGAAATGCTTTTTCAAAAATTGCCCACATTTCAAAGCACCGAACAAATTGCCGGGAAACGGCACGGAAATGCCTACGACTTCGGGCTGCCAAATTTCCATTTTTTGCAAAAGCAGTTTTTTCAAAATCTTTGAAACCAAAGAATCCGGCGCTTCCAAAGCCGCGTGCAATTCGTCAAAACTGGTTGCCGTCCGCCCCAATCGTTCGGCGTACCGACTGAAACCAAAATGTGGGTCAATCGCTTCTTTTATCAAATCACCCAAATCTTCGAGGTACAAAGTAGCATAATGCCGCGCCCGGTCTTGGATTCCCATGCTTCCGAACGCCCATTCGAGGTCGTCGAGTTGGGCAAAACGGGCGGCTTCGGGCAGGTAATTTCTCGTTGAAATTTGGAAAGCGAGCGTCGGATTTTTGTGCTGCAAAAAACGGATGACCGGGTCGATCGTTGAAATATAAGATTCGCGCAGGGCATAAATCCGGTAGCCATTTTCAGAAACGGTCGCGTCATTTTCGTCCATTTCTTTAAAAATCGCGCGCAAACCGTCCGCCGAAAACAGTTCCAAAATGACCTCGATGCCCAAATCCGCCTGCCGCGATTCAATGCCGAGCGTGTTCAAAAAACCTTTGAGATAGGCCGTCGCAGGGTACGGCGTGTTGAGTTGGGTGAAAGGTGGAGTGAGGAAGAGGACGCTTTTATTCAATTTGATTTTGCACTTTTTCAATGTTTGAAAAACGTTCGGCAACCCATTTTTCCCTTTCCATTTTATTAAAAAACGTCCACGCCACCAACCTGCTCGATTTGTTCCCCTGCCCCATCGGGATGGTTTTCACCTCGCCCGCGCCCGCCAATTTCAGTGCCTCGAACGCATTTTTGAGGTGCGTTTGTTTTGAAACCAAAGTCGAAAACCAAAAAACCGATTTTGAAAAATGCTTGCTCTGCCGCACCATTTCACTGACAAATTTGGCCTCGCCGCCCGCGCACCAAAGTTCCGTGCTTTTGCCGCCAAAATTGAGGATGGGTTTCTTGATTTTTTCGGGTTTCAAATTGTACAGTTTCCGCAGCGTCCCGGCCTGCGCCTCGGCCAACGAAGCATGAAATGGTGGGTTGCAAATGCTCAAATCAAATTTTTCGTCCGGCTGGACGATTCCAAAAAAAATGTCTTTTGGGTTGGGTTGCAAGCGGAGTTCGATTTTCCCCTGCAAAACCGGGTTCATTTCAATGATTTTGGCCGCCGATTCCATCGACACCGCGTCAATTTCCGACCCGATAAATGACCAGCCATATTCTTTGATTCCGATGATTGGGTAAACACAATTTGCTCCGACCCCGATGTCCAAACATTTTACCTGCGCGCCGGTCGGGATTTTTCCACCGTTTTTCGTACCCAAAAGTTCGGCGATGTGGTGGATATAATCTGCCCGACCGGGGATCGGCGGACACAAATAACCGGGTGGGATGTCCCAAAACTCAATGTCATAATATTGTTTCAACAAGGCTTTGTTCAAAGTTTTCACCGCCTCCGGGTTGAAAAAATCAATGGACTCGTCGTTGTGAACATTCAATTTTACAAACTCGGCGAGTTCCGGGCAGGTGGCAATCAAAAGTTTAAAATCATATCGCTCGCGGTGTCGGTTTCGCGGGTGCAATTTGAATTTTTCGATGGGGAATTCTCGGCGTTTTTCGGTCGGAAATTCCCGCCGGTTTCCGAGTGGGAATTCTTTCAGTTTCGCTTTCGCGCGTTCTTTCTTTTTATGGATCATCTAAATTTATTTTAAAACCGTAGCTACCTGCGACACATAGAAAACAGAGGAGTTTTCACATAGAACCACATAGTTTTTTATTAAAAAACATAAAAAAACTATGTGGTTCTATGTGTAAAACTCCTCTGTTTTCTATGTGTCGCAGGTAGCTACGGTTTTAAAATAAATTTATATGAT
>JANNMS010000085.1:0-3168 GCA_031398055.1 Saprospirales bacterium
TTTTTTTTTAAAAAAAATTACCCACCTCCGTGTATTTACAAATATTGTTTCACCACATTTTCCGTCACCACCTGCCCGTCCAACATCCGGATGATGCGGTTGCCAAATTCCGCGCAATATTGCGAGTGCGTCACCATCAAAATCGTCGTGCCCTCGGCATTGAGTTGGGCCAAAATTTTCATCACCTCGTCGCCGTTGGTCGAGTCCAAATTTCCCGTCGGTTCGTCGGCGAGGATCAGTTTTGGTTTGTTGACAATCGCCCGGGCGACGGCCACGCGTTGTTGTTGCCCGCCCGAAAGTTGTTGCGGAAAATGGTTGCGCCGGTGCATGATGTTCATGCCTTCCAACAGTTCTTCGACGCGGCGTTTTCGTTCGGCGGCGGGCACTTTGGTGTAAAGCATCGGCAGTTCGACGTTTTCATAAACCGTCAATTCGTCAATCAAATTAAAACTTTGAAACACAAAACCGAGGTTGTGCTTCCGAACATCGGAGCGTTTTCGCTCGCTCAGCCGCCCAACTTCCTGTTCATTGAAAAAGAAATCGCCGCCGCTCGGCGAATCAATCATGCCCAAAACATTGAGCAAAGTGGATTTTCCGCAGCCCGACGGGCCCATCACCGAGACAAATTCGCCTTGTTTGATGTCAATATTTACGCTGTTCAAAGCGGTGGTTTCCACCTCGTCGGTGCGGTAGACTTTTTGAAGATTGACAGTTTTTATCATTTTTTAAAATTAGGAATTTGAAAATTAAGAGTTTGAAACCGGCTCAGATTTGACAACTTTTTTAAAGTTGTCAAATCTTTTTGCCAAATTTTGCAATTGTTGGTTCAGGTCAGTTGTCGGAGCATTTCCAGCACGAATTCAACGATGCGTGCCAGCCAATCGAATGGAAAAATTTCAAAAAACATAGCTTAAAAATTTAGAAGTTGCCCTATTTTAAAACTAAAACATCCTTGTCCCCATAATTATCATAACTATTGGTAATCACTTGGTCGCCCGTTTTCACGCCTTCCAAAACTTCGTAAAAATTGGGGTTTTGCCGACCGAGCCGAACGGTTTGTTTGATGGCATTTCCGGTCGCCGGATCGATGACGTACACCCAATTTCCACCTGTCGTTTGGTAAAAACCGCCCCGGGCGAGCAGTGTTGCTTCTTCTTCTGCCGAAAGTTCGAGGCGCACCGAGACCGATTGCCCACGTTTGATGCCGTCCGGCACCGCGCCCGAAAAAACCATATCGCTTTCAAAACTGCCGTTCGAAACTTGCGGATAAATTTTTGAAATCCTCAATTTGTAATCTTTTCCGGCAAACGAAAACGAGCCTTCCTGCCCCACCGAAATCCGCGAAATGTAAAATTCGTCCACCCGCACCCGGATTTTAAAATTGGAAAGGTCGTCGATTTGGCCGATGTTTTCGCCCCGCGTCACGTTCTCGCCGAGTTCTTTGACGAGGCCGGAAAGTTGGCCGTCGATCGGTGCTTTGACCATCAATTGTTCGAGGCTTTGTTTCGTGATGGCCAGATTTCGCTGCATCAAATCGAGCGAGGAAGTCATTTGTTGTTGCTGCAAATTTTGAAAAGCAGAATCTTTTCGCAGCGTCGCGGCCAACATTTTCCGCCGGGCGGCGAGGTACTCGGATTCGTCCTCCATTTCTTCAAGTTCGACCTTCGAAATCACGCGGTCGTTGGCCAGTTGCCGGTTTCGGACGAGGCGTTTTCCGGTCGTACGGATTTGATTATCAACCTGTAACGCTTGTTCTTTCAAACTCAAACTTTGCTGTTCCATCAAAAGCGAGGTGTTGCGGATTTGGTTGATTTGGGAAATGATGTTCGCC
Source organism: Saprospirales bacterium (assembly GCA_031398055.1). GTDB lineage: Bacteria > Bacteroidota > Bacteroidia > Chitinophagales > Saprospiraceae > M3007. The sequence continues at coordinate 1,832 of JANNMS010000085.1, forward strand.
TCTTGGTTCAAATAATTGACCATCAAATCGGGGTTCGAAAGCCGCAAAATCGCTTGCCCACGTTTCAAAATCGAGCCGTCCTCGACAAATTTTTCCTCCACTTTTCCACCTTCGATGGCATCCATCCGAACCGTTTTCAAAGGCAAAACGATGCCCGTGACCGTGATGAACTCCTGAAATTTGCCCCGGCTGACGGTCGAAACGGTCAGACGGTCGCTTTGCACGTTGAGTTTTGAAGTGCCCGCGTTTTTGTACATCGTCCAACCGAAGGCCGAAATGCCCGCGACGGCGGCGACAATCAGCAAAATCCGCAGCGGTGTCCAACCTTTTTTTTCTATTTTTTTGTCCATGAAAATTTTAGCAAAATGATTTACCTCTCCTATTTCAATGGCCGTGCCAGATTGTCAAACCATTGATTTTCAATGGTTTAGTTTTTGTAAAATGGTTTTTGGAAAAAATATCTGTTCGAAAACGGACAGTATGTTGTGCGGGGGTGGACAGGGTTTGGGAAATGAAAGGTGGCGATTACTTTTGCAGAAAAATATTTAAAATGACAGCGACCGCACTTCCCGCAATTGATGAATGGACTGATTTTTTTGCCCTGAAATTTCCGGCAGACATTCTGACGTTTTCGCCTTCCAAAAAAGTGGCGGAACGTGTCGAGTTTTTAGTTTTCAAAGAAAAAACAGAAGGCGTTTCGAGCGAGGAAAAATCCGAATTGGATATTTATATGGTTTTGGAACACATCATGCGAATTGCGAAAGCAAAAGCAAAAAAGCGATTGACACCCGCATGAAAATATCTCCCGCCCTCCGGCAAAAAGTTTTTCAACGTGCTTTTTTCATCTGCGAATATTGCCTGATTCATCAATCAGATTCATACTTACCCTTGCAAATTGAGCACATTATCAGTCAAAAGCACCATATTTTGCACCAATTCAGCAATCTCGCCTGCGCTTGCTTTTTGTGCAATCGCTTGAAAGGTTCAGATTTATCAACCGTTTTTCCACCTGATTTTAAGGTAATTCGACTTTATCGCCCTCGAACCGATGCTTGGTTGGAGCATTTTAAAATTTCAAAAACATTGATTTTGCCAAAGACCGAAATTGGGGATGCGACCGTCCATTTATTAAAATTGAATTCCGACGAACGCCAACTGGAACGGAATTTTTTGATTTCAAAAAATTCGTTTCCGCATCAGGTCAAACGCATTAAAATCCATTCCCGAAGGGAATCTATGTTTATAGCTCAGAGCAAGGGCATTTTCCTCAAATCCCGAAGGGATTTTATGTTTTCAGGCGCGAGTTTTTACATAAAATCCCTTCGGGATTTCTCGTG
>JANNMS010000086.1:0-2160 GCA_031398055.1 Saprospirales bacterium
AAATGCCGTAGGCATGGCATTTTGGCAGCAACATTCACGGATAAAATGCCATGCCTACGGCATTTCCCTGCTTGATTAACCTTGTTTTCTACTAAAATGCCAACCCTACGGGTTTTTGAAATTTTAATGCGTTTGACCTGATAACTAATTGAAATAACGTTCTCGCAAAACATTGAAATGGTGAATTTGATGGCCGACGATTGCATAAAAATAAGACCTAGTGCTGACCTTCCAATTGCTTGCCGTCCCCTGAAATTTTGATTGCTCTTCGGTGCATTGTTTGACCAAAAACAGGGTGTTTTCGCGCACGACTTTCCATTCTTTCATCAAATCTGCAACCGACCGATTTTCCACATTTACTTGCTCCATCCACTGGTCTTGATTAAAACCGGGCAACAGCGCACGGTCGCCGCGCATAAACCAACAGGCGCGAAAAGCGAAAACCCTTTCGGCATCTATCAAATGTTGGAGTAGTTGTTTGACCGTCCATTTTCCTTCGGCGTAGCGAAAATTGCCTTTTTCTTCTGGCAGGTTTTTAAATAAATCAACGGCTTCTTTCCAAGATTTTTTTAGCAACGATTGAGCATTGCCACGTGGCGGCACTTTGCCGATATAGGTTTCTAAAAATTCGGGGTATTCACTTTTTTTTGGCCTTTTCATTGATATTGAATTGTCTTATTGTTATTCAATAAAATGCTTTATCTAACTTAAATTTCTACCAGATTTTTATTTAAATAAATTAGACATCCCATATCTAAACAACAATAACAAACCCACTATCACCAATAACAAAACATGAATCGGGATATAAGAAAACGCAATGATGTGCGTCCGGTCGAGCAGCCACATAACGACGATAACACTCGCTATCATCATCATTAAACTGGATAGTTTTCCGAAGCCGGGGATTGCACCGAATTCAACATTTTTTCGGATAAGGCCGAGCGTTAAAAACATGGATGCGACCGGCAAAATTTGGGTAAAAACATTGGCCTCCATAATTCGCCCGCGTTCAAAAAGGAACATATAAATACTGAGTGCCACCGAAAAAATGCCCGGAATGCAAACGGCAAAAATCAGGATGGAATACAAATATTTCCACGGCGAAAGATGGCCTTCGTTTTTGCCGAAAACGCCGGCCAAAAAAGCGGTGAAAGGAATGCCCAAAAAAAGGAAAAGTACAGCGGTTGGGTTTTCGCCAATCCAGTCAAAAAGTTCGCGAAGCGTCATTGGTCAATTTGATTTTGATAATTAATGGTGCATAGTTACCAAAAAAATCAACTCTCACTTGACCATTGTCATAAAAATATTGGTGAACCACCCGGTGTTGGTTTGCACGAGCGTGTCCAACGTGCGGTTGGCTTTGTGTGAAAAAACTTTCAAATCGCGCACCGTTTGGACAAATGCAGCGGATGCCGGGCACGTCGGAGAGACGTTCGAGACCTCGTCCAAAACTTGGATCATCGGTTCAAGTTCTTTCTTTTTTCGATGGATAATGATTTGTCGGACGACCACCCACATATCTTTTTCAGCTAAAAAATATTCTTTTCGGTCACCGGGCTGCTGGGTTTTGTGCACCAAACCCCACTCGACAAGTGCCCGCAAATTCATGTTCACATTGCCACGGCAGCAGTCCAATTCATCCATGACCTCGTCGGCACATTTTGCCTCCGGCGCAATCAAAAGCAGCGCGTGGACTTGCGCCATTGTTTTGTTGATACCCCAGTCGCCGGCCATTTTCCCCCAAGCCTCGATGAATTTTTGCTTACCCTCTTCGATGTCCATTTTCTTGATTTACGATTTTTGATTTACGATTACCAAACTATTGGTTTTGAGTTTTTTAATCGAAAAATTGAAAAGCGGGATGAATTTATAATCTACTAAAAAATGATTTTGGGGAGATTTTGTTTAAGATTTCTAAAAAAGATTAAACAAAAAAAGGCTAACTACCTGAATCTCAAAGTAGTTAGCCTTAAAAATATTTCAGAATTCGAGATCTCAGAAATCGTAAATCGTAATTCAGGTCAAACGCATTAAAATCCATTCCCGAAGGGAATCTATGTTTATAGCTCAGAGCAAGGGCATTTTCCTCAAATCCCGAAGGGATTTTATGTTTTCAGGCGCGAGTTTTTACATAAAATCCCTTCGGGATTTCTCGTG
>JANNMS010000140.1:0-43482 GCA_031398055.1 Saprospirales bacterium
AGGTTTTTTCAGAGGTGCGGAGCACCGAAATATTCCGGTGCTCCGCACCTCAATTTAGACTTCCCTTGCATTTCTACAAATATTTAGCGGCTCTGCCGCAATTTCATGTACTCGAAAATTTACTTTCAACTACTTAATGCGTTTGACCTGGCCCATTTATTTTTCATGACGATGTACTCGAACACGACTGGGGAACTTTTGAAATTCAAATTTTACGACGGAGGTCCCTCCGGGATGACAAGCGATTTGCAGGAAACGATGTATTTCTCGGCCGATGCAGCAGTCGGGACGGTTCAAAACCCGTTCAAGTTTTCGAGCACGATTTCGGCGGCGGCTGAACCCGCCGATACATTCCAGCCATTTTTGGATGTTTTGCCGAACCCAATTTCAGATTACGCAACCATCCGTTTCCGTTCCGAAAAACAGCAGAACGTCTTTTTAAAAATCAGCGACGCGATTGGAAGGTTGATGCAAGAATTTGATTATCAATCGAATAAAGGCATGAACGCGATGTTGTGGGATGCTTCCAGCATGACAAGCCGATTGCTGCCGGGCGTTTATTTGTTGGAAATGCGCGAGGGCGAGCGGAAAATGACGGAAAAAATCAGCGGACGCTGATTTTTTTGCAAGGCGTTTTTTACCAAGTTTCATGTGTTTGAATAAATCCGGGCCCGCCGGGGTGGTTGCAAAACCGTTCCGGCGGGCTGGTTTTTGGGAGAAATTTTACCCAAAATTCTGCACGAACTCGTCAAAGCTGCGCTCCTCGGTCAATCCCAGTTTTTTCTTCAATCGTTGCCGCGATTTCCAAACACTTTCAATCGAAATGCCGAGCGCGCCCGCGATTTCGCGGTTAAAAAGGCCAATTTTTTGCAGTAAAAAAAACCGTTTTTCAGCATCTGTCATGCTTGGAAATTTACTTTTAAGCCGCCCAAGCATTCCCGGAAAAGTCTGTTCGAATCGTTCTTGGAATTTTCGCCAATCCTCATCGGTCAGGATTTTGAGTTGCCGCAGGTTGCTAACGTCCGCTTCGCCGGGCACTTCGGCTTCGTCGGAGCGGCGGTTTTTTGTCATTTTGATTTCCAACTGTTCGACGAGTTCATTTTTCAGGGCGAGCAGCGCGGCGGTTTGTTCGAGGGCTTGGTGGGTGGTTTGGAGATGGGTGCGGGTGTATTCGAGTTCTTGCAAATGCACCACCTCGCGGGCTTCTGCAAGTTGATTTTTTTGTTCCAAAAAACGGCGGTGGTTGCGCTGGCGGACGAACAAGGACAGCGCGAACGCCAGCCCCAGCGACAAAAGCAACAAGCCAATCCACAGCCGCTGCCGGGCGATTTTTTGCGATTGTTCCTGTTCGGCGGCGCGGTGCTGCGTCCGTTCGAGTTCGAGTTCGGCTTTCGCTGCGCCCATTTCCTGCACTTTTTCGACGTTGAAAAACTTTTGCCGGAGTTCCAAACTGGCTTGCATGGCATCGTATGCTGCTTTGTATTTGCCTTGCCGGGCGTAAATTTCGCTGAGGTTCGTGTTGGCGGATGAAACGTAAAGCGTATTTGGCGACCGCAGGCAGCGTTTGTTGAACATCTCGGCAGAATCCAGCCGACCGAGACAGAAATAGGCTTGTGCCAGGTCTAATTCAAGGGAAAATTGTTGCGATGGATTGTTCCCGCGCTGGGTGCGTTCCGCTTCGAGCAGGTACCGCAGCGCGGCCGGGCAGTCCCCTTTTTTCAAATATGCACTGCCGAGATTGGCCAGCAAACTTGGCCGGTTGTTGATGGTCTGGTATTTTTCTTGCAGGTCGAGTGCCTTTTGATCCATCAAAATCGCCGAATCGGGCAGGTTCAAACCTAAATAGATGACCCCACATTGCTCGTAACCAACCACTTTTCTGCTCCGATATTTTTCGATGTCTTCATTTTCCACAAGTGGCAGATAGCGTTGCGCCCACGCCAGTGCTTCGCGGGGATTGCCGCTTTGGTTGTAGGCCGAGGCGAGGTTGGCCATGGCGGCCGTCTTTCGCAAATATTGGCTCGAATCGAGGTTTTTAACTGCTTCGTAAACGGCCAAAAACGAACGCAGTGCCTCTGCGGTATTGCCTTCTTGGAAATAAATATTTGCCAATGCCTCTTGCGCATCGCCGGCACGCGGGTAATTTTTGAGCCGGATGCTGATGTCGTAGGATGCTTGCAGGCACGCCCGGGCGGAATCATGTTTGCCGAGGTGGGTGTACAAACGTCCGCGCCAAAGTTGGGCAAATGCCCGGGCGGTGTCGGCGGGGAAGTTTTTTTCATAAAAATCAAGGTGCTTGAAACCCAGTTCGAGCGGGCTGTCCTCCGGTCCGTCGAGGAAAAGGTTTTCGTAGGCCATGCCCTGCCAGCGGGGGGGCACGTCGCGGCGGACGAGCAGCACGCAGGAATCAGGGTTGAAATACGGCAGGGACTTGATGAACGTGCCGCCCATTTTGTAAATATCGGGCGGTGGTTCGGCCAGTTTTTCGTTCCGGCAAGCGGTAAAAAAAAGCAGCAGGGCAATCCCCAAAAACCCGAAAATGGGCAAGGAAAAGCGGTTTGGAGTGGCCTTAGTTTTTGTGCGCGGGCCGGCGAAGGCAAATTGCATTTTGTCCATGACAATAAAAATGGGTTGGTTTCGGGGCAAATCTATTTCAAAAAACACTGATTCCTGACACTCGCCCCAATTGTCCGAGTGCTGTCCCAGTCGAAAATTTCTGTTTTAAAAATAGGCGTAGGTGTTTTGCCTTGCTTTTGGTGATTCTCCCAACCAAGTAAGCATTTCCATCCTCACTTATTTTTTAAAACAATTTCTAATTGAAATGAAACAGGTAAAACTTACTCTCTCCCTCATCTGCCTTTTGGCAATCGCCCAAACCACTTTTGCACAAGCCACGCTCTCCGTGCAGGGCGTTATCAAGAATTCCGACGGCTCGGCCGTGGACAACGGCAAGTACAGCCTCACCTTCAAATTGTACTCGGTTTCGAGCGGCGGCACGGCCGTTTGGTCCGAAACGCAGAACAACATTCAGGTCACGGGGGGCATTTATTCCGCCCTGCTCGGTGCGGCCACGCCGCTCGACGCGCCATTCAACACCACTTATTACCTCGGCCTCGCGGTGGACGGCGGCGCGGAACTCGTCCCGCGCACCCTGCTCACGTCGTCGCCCTATGCTTTGTCGTTGATTGGGACGGGCAATGTTTTCCCGTCGAGCGGTTCGGTTGGGGCAGGCACGATTGCGCCGACAGCGGGCTATCAATTGCACACAAAAAATGCTTCGGGCGACGGCAAACTGCTCGTCGAAGGCTCGACCGCTGCGAAACTGGATTTCAAAAAAGGCGCGAACACGGCATCCATCACCTACGACGGCACGAACATCAATGTTGACAACCTCAATTTGAGCAGTTACAGCCCTGCAACGCTTGCGGTCACCTCAAAACTCGCCGTCGGGCAGGCCAATGTGGATGCAAGTGCTGCTTTCAAGGTGGCGGGAACATCCATTCTTGCAGGTTTTTTGGACGTTACCGTGGGAGCCTCGATGTCTGGCGGAAGCCACTGGTTTTATGGCGGTGGTGGTTCGGGCAGCAGCGGCAGTTTCAGCGGCACGAATTTGTCCATTAGGGGGACTGGAGCGGTTCATGCGGAAGTTTTCCGTGCCACGTCCGACCGCCGCATCAAAAAAAACTTCCATTTCAGCGATGCCGCTACCGATCTTTCCTTGTTGGTGCGCCTGCAAGTGACCGATTACAACTACATCGACGCGGTAAAAAGCGGCCACACATTGACCAAAGGCTTCATCGCGCAAGAACTCGCGCAGGTCTTCCCGCAAGCCGTCAATTTCTCTACCGATTTTATCCCCAACACCTACTCTTTGTCTGCAAAAACGGCTTTGGCCGCAGGCAAAATGACCATTTCAATGGAAAAAAATCACGGTTTTGCGGTCGGCGACGAAGTGAAACTGATGATGCCCGACGGCGAAAAAATCGTGACCGTGGCGGCTGTGCCTGCTGAAAAATCTTTTTTGGTCAATTGGGACGCGCCCGCTGCCGACAAAATCTTTGTTTATGGAAAAAAGGTGGAAGATTTCCACACCGTGGATTATGACCGTATCACGACTTTGAACGTCTCCGCCACGCAGGAACTCGCCCGAAAAGTGGAAATTTTGGAGAAAAAACTGGCAGCATCGGAAGCCGCAAACACGACGCTCAAAACCGAACTGACGAAAAAAGAAAACGAGATGAAAGCCTCTGCTGAAAAATTCGATGCCCGTTTGCGGGCTTTGGAAAACAAACTTTCCAATTGATTTGCTGCACCCGATTTTTTCACAAAAAAGACTTTCATCAATAATGAAAAATATAAATCAACTTCTCTTTGCCGAGAAGGGCTGGCGGTTTGGCATCCAAACCAAAAGCATCCGAAACCTCCTGCTGTTTTTGGCGGGCGGCTTGTTCGGTTCGCAGTCGTTCGCCCAAGCCGCCCTCGCTTTCGACGGCTCGAACGACTATGTTTCCGTGCCGTACAACGCGGCTTTGAACACCAATACTTTTACTTTCCAAACTTGGGTAAAAATAAAAGGCGGGCAGGGTAGTTACCGTGCTGTACTTTCCAACCGAACGACCGCCGCTGTCGAAAAGGGGTTTATTCTTTATGCTGGCGACAACAACAACTGGTTGTTTTGGACAGGGACAGGCAGCAGTGGTTGGAATGCCTTGAATTCCAGCACGGCGGTCGTGCTCAATCAATGGGTCAATATCGCCGGAACCTACGACGGAGCGACGATGAAACTGTACGTCAACGGGACGTTGGCGGGCAGTTTGGCAACCACCACTTTTGTCCCAAACCCTTCCTCAGATTTAAGGATAGGCGCGGGCGGGGGCAGCACTCCGCCAGATTTTTATGCAAACTCGGAAATAGATGAAGTTCGAATCTGGAACACCGCCCGCACCCAAGCCGAAATCCAAAGCAGCATGAACTGCGAACTGCCCGGCGCACAAACCGGGCTGCAAGTCTACTATAAATTCAACGAATCCAGCGGCACGGCTTTGACCGACGCCACGAGCAATGCTTTCAACGGCACGTTGAACAATTTTGCCCTCACGGGTTCGACCTCCAACTGGATTGCAACGGGCGGCGTGACGACGGGCGGCACCTGCACCACTGCCTCCGCGCTCGATTTCGATGGCTCGAACGATTATGTGCAAGGAGGAACGATTGCGGCATTCAATTCTGCCAACAAATTCACTTACGAGGCTTGGGTGTACAATACCGCGCTTGGTGTTGATTACGTCCCGATTGTCTCCGTTGGCGGGGCGTTTGATGTGGCGCGCATGGCGAACGGCAATTTTTACGCATTTTTTTACCCCGATGTCTCTCCCCAAAATTTGGGACAAACCACTACCACGCCCTTGGCTACCTTGAACACTTGGGTACACATCGCCGTGGTATTTGACGGCACCGCAACGGGCAATGCCAATCGTCTGAAAATTTACGTCAACGGCGCTTTGCAAACCTTGACTTTCCCCGGCACGATACCCGCAACGACCACAGCCTCAACCAATCCGTTGCGGCTCGGCAAGTACGATGTCGGTACCGGCAATTCATGGACGGGGCGCATGGACGAAGCGCGGTTCTGGAACGTCGCCCGTACCGCAGCCGAAATATCGAGCAGCATGAACTGCGAACTCGTGGGCAACGAATCCGGTTTGAAAGCCTACTACAAATTCAACCAAGGCACCGTCGGGGCAAACAACGCGGGCACGGCCACGCTGACCGATGCCAGCGGAAACAACAACAACGGCACCTTGACCAATTTTTCCCTTTCGGGAAATACGTCCAACTGGGTCGCGCCGGGCGGCGTGACTTCGGGCACAACTTGTGCCACGGCATCCATCACTGGACCGACTTCGGTTTGCGGAAATTCGGTGACGCTCACGGCTTCCGGCGGCAATTCCTACGCATGGACAGGCGGGGCGACGACCGCCGCTGCCACTTTTTCAGCCAGCGGAACGTACACCGTTACCGTGACGAGCGGCGGCGGCTCGACTGCCACCGCTTCGCAAACAGTGACCATCAACCCCGCGCCCACCGCCACGATTTCCGGCGCGACGACTGGCTGTGCCTCGGTGGTTTTGACCGCTTCCGGCGGCAATTCCTATGCATGGACGGGCGGCGCGACGACTGCCGCCGCCACTTTTTCGGCCAGCGGCACCTATATTGTTACCGTCACCGATGCGAACGGCTGCACCGCAACTGCCAGCGAAACGGTTACGGTAAATGCCTTTTCACCGGCCATCAGCGGTGGCACGACGGGCTGCGATAATTTGACTTTGACGGCTTCCGGCGGCATTTCATACGAATGGTCGAATGGAAGTTCGACGGCTGCCACCAATTTTACCGAAAGCGGAACGTACATCGTCACCGTCACCGCTGCGAGCGGCTGCACCGGAACGGTCAGCCAAACCATCACCATCCAAGCCAGCACCACTTATTTTGCGGATGCGGACGGCGACGGCTACGGAAATTCAAACGCCCCGCAACAATTCTGCACCACGCCGCCGCCCAGCCTCACCCTCGTCGGCGGCGACTGCGACGACTCGAACGCTGCCGTCAAACCCGGCGCGACCGAAAATTGCGACAACGTGGACGACAACTGCAACGGCATCCTCGTCGAAGGCGCGTGCCCCGGCTCCGATGCCGAGGTTTCCTCGACTTGCGGCAGCCTGACTTCGGCAAACATCCTGACCGCCGAGATTTTTTTCAATTTCGGCTCGACCTCAAATGCTTTGAACGCCGTGACCCGCGCCAATGTCACCGTCGGGCAGCCGCTCGTCGGCGGCAATTTTGGCCAAGATGTCAACACCGCTTTTGGTTTTTGGTCGCGGTTTTTGATTGCGCCGTCCGCGCCGAGCGTTTCGGCTTCGGAGGGCGATTTGGCCGACCGCGTGCAGGTCAACTGGAAACCCGACCCGCTCAGCCCGGCAGCCACGACTTTCAATATTTACCGGAACAATGCTTTGTTGGCTTCGGTGGCCTCGGAAATTCGGTCTTTCATTGATTTCAACGTGCTGGCCGGCGAGTTTTATACCTACGAAGTGGAAGGCGTGAACGAATTTGGGCAAGGCTACCGGGGCAGCGCGCTCGGTTTTTTGAACCCGAACGGCGTGGTCACTGGCCAGGTCAAAACCTTTTCGGGAAATCCCGTGCTCGGCGCGACCGTCACGCTGTCGCCGACCATCGGCACGGCCATCGAGTTCAACGGCACGGGAACTTCGTTTGTGGAATACCGTCCCGCGTTCCCCCGCGAGGAATTTACCCTTTCGACTTGGGTAAAATTGGGCGACGGCAACAACTCCGCAGGCATTTTTGACATGGGCAAAAACATCGGCAAAAACTGGTGGCTGCACACTTTGTCGGATGCCGAAGGCAAGGGCGTGAAATTTGGCATCGGCAAAAATTTGAACAACAAAACCGAAATCGGCCATGAATTTCCGACCGCGACCGCCTCGGATTGGCACAACGTCACGGCGAGTTTCAACGGTTCGGCGGTGCTTTTGTACATCGACGGCGAACTGGTCGGCACGGCTGTCGGCGAAATCGAGGCCGACAGCGCGGTACTTTTTATTGGAAAAAGGAGCGACACGGGCGGCTATTTGATTGGAAAAATGGACGAATTTCGGATGTTCGACCGCCAATTGTCGCAGACCGAAATCCAACAATACATGTCCCAGTCGGTCAGTTCGAACACGCCGGGGCTGGTGGCCTACTGGAAATTTGACGAAGGAACGGGCAGCAAAGGTTTCGATATTTCAACGAACCGGTTCCGCACCTACCTCTGCGGCGCGGAATGGACGAGCGACAAACCCAACGTGGTGAACGCCGGAACGACCGACGCGACCGGTTTTTACAAAATCGAGGGCATCAATTACTCGGCTGGCACGACTTTCACCGCTGCGCCGAGCAAGACGTTTTATTTCAATCAATCCTTGGAGTTCAACGGGGCGAACCAGAACTACGCCGATTTGACCAATTTTGACCTCCCGGACTCGTCCACGATTGATCTGGTTTTTAAAAATTTCGATTTTTCGGCCAACCAGGCCTTGCTTTCAAAGCAAAACGGCGGCACGACCCATTTTTCGGTCAACGTCATCGCCGGAAATCTTTACCTTGAAATGGGCGGCGCGTCGCACGATTTTGGCGCGGTCGGCACGGGTTTTCAACGTTTGTCTTTCGTCGTAAAACAAACGGGTCTCGCCTCAGGCGAGACGGAAGTTTCATTTTACAAAAATGGAACGGCCAGCGGCTCGCACACTTTTACAGGCGTGGCCGCGGATTTTTCGGGCGGCAGCCCGTGGACTTTGGGCGCGAAACGAAATGGGGCAAATTTTGAAAAATACTTCACCGGTCTGATTGACGAAGTGGCATTTTTCTCGACCCTTTTGCCGTTGTCCGACATCCAAACTTTTGCCAACATCGGTACGAACGTGGCGCACGAAAAACTGCAAGTTTATTTCAACCTGAACGAGGGGCAAGGCGCGGAACTGCACGACATGGGCACGGCTTTGAGCGGAAACGGTGCCACGCACGGCGCACTTTGGAGCACTTTGGCATCCATTTCGTCCACTTTGCCGCACGAGTTCACGCCCAGTTCGCGCCTCGTCACGCTCAATCCGAGCAACACGAGTGCCGACCAAATTGACTTCACCGACCAGAGCACGATTTCGGTTTCGGGCTACGTCCGGTTCGAGGGCACGACCTGCTTCCAAAAAGGCGTAGAAATTTTGGTCAACGGCCAATCGCACACGCCCACGATTTACACCGACGCGCAGGGCAAATTCACCGCCGATTTCGAGCCGGGGGAAAGCCCAAAACTTTCGCCAAATTTCAAAGACCACACGTTTTACCCTCCGTTTTGGGAACTGCAAAATTTGTCCACGCCCGTCGCGGGCATCCTTTTTCGCAACCAAACGAAGCGGAAAGTTTTTGGGCAAGTGGCCGGAAACGAGATTTGCCGAAAATCCGTCATCCCCGCCGGGGCGATTGTCAAAGTGAAAGTCGCCACCCTGAACAACTGCTACGAACAGGTGAAACAACTGCCGGCCAACGGCAAATTCACCTTCGAGGGCGTGCCGCCGGACTCGGTGACGGTGGCCATAATTGAGCACTCGAACCCGATTATCTACACGTTTTTTCAAAACAAAGGCGGCGCGACGCTCGACCTGCGGGCGACAAACGACACGACGGATTTCATCTATTTGGCTCCGCCAAACGTGGAAATGACCGCGCTCGACACCAATTTTTGCGGCGCACACGTCATTGAACAAGCCGGGCAATACCGCACGACCGTCAAAGTGTACGAACAATACGACGGCGGAAAATGCTACCTCGATACCGCGCTGCTGACCTTCAACAACGTCGTCGGCGACCTCGACCAATTCGATACGCTGATGACCACGGGCAGCCTCGTCCACAAGTTCAAGGCAGGCTACCCGAACATCGTTCCGCCGTTTTTGAAAACCCTGCAAGTCACCGCCGAAGCGCACGACGAGCAGGCGACGGCCACCCAAAGCACCGTCGTGCTGGGCCGCCGGGCGCGGCAAACGACCTTTGCCTCGACCGCCCCGGAAATCCCGACCCTCATTTTGCGCGACCCGCCGGGCGACGCCAGTTCAGCCTACATCGAAAAAGGCTCGACGACTTGCCAAACGTGGTCGTTTTCGGCTGGAATTGGTGTGGATTTCGAGCGAAGTGCCACGTTGCACCTTGCCCCGGATTTCACGACGAGCGTCGGCGTGGGCGCGGAAACGGAAATTGAGGTGGACAATACCGCAGATTTGGGCTTCGAACAAACCATTTCGTTCAACCACACGACTTCCGGCGAAGGGCAATCGTGCGTGACCACCACCGAAGTCATTTCCACGGGCGACAATGACCTCGTCGTTGGCAGCAGCATGGGCGGCGACGTGTACATGGGCGGTGCGATGAACTACCTTTTTGGCATCACGGACGAGTTGAAAATTGACTCGATGACCTGTTCGCCGTTTTTGGACAAAGGCTTGACGGTGTTTCCCGACGGTTTTGCCACCACATTTATTTATTCGGAATATCACATTTTGGATGTGGTCATCCCGAACCTCGAATTGATTGGCGACATGTCGAGCGCGAACCGCTGGCGCGACATTATCGCCTTGAACAATGCCCAAAAAGCGAGCGCGGTGTTTGTCGAAAACCGCTCGTTCGATGCCGGCGTGGTCGTCGAACAGTCCACCACGACCGATGTGGAAAGCAGCATTTCGCACGAATTTGTGTTGTCCGTAAATTCAGCGGTGAGTGCTGAATTTGGGGTGACAGCCAACGGTGTGGGCATCTCGGCGGGCATCAAATTAGGGTTGAATATCTCGGCTGGGGGTTCGTTTGGCAGCTCTGCCGCGACTTCTCGGACGGTCGGCTACACCTTGGCGGACGACGACATCGGCGACAATTTCACGGTCAACATCAAAAAGGACAAGGTGTACGGCACGCCCGTTTTCGACCTCGTCGCCGGGCAAAGCCAATGCCCGCACGAGCCGAACACACAGCCCCGCGAGGGTGTGAGCATCGCCGCCGACGCACAAGTTGCCGTGAACGTACCCAAAAACGACGTGGCCGTTTTCAAACTGACTTTGGGAAATACCTCGCAATCGGAGGAGACCAAATTTTACACCCTCGAAGGTTTGCAGGAAAACAACCCCGACGGCGCGGTCATCCGTTTCAACGGACAGCCCGCTTTGAATGTCGGGGTGCCTTTCGGCCAACCGGTCGTCGTGACGATGACGGTGGCGCGCGGCCCGTTGGCATTTAACTACGAAAATTTGCGGATCGGTTATTTTTCAGATTGCGAGGTCGAACGCGCGGACGCGCTGGGCATCGATCCGCCCGCCGAGCAGAACAAGGAAATGGAATTCGATGTGTTTTTTATCGAACCGTGCAGCCCCGTCGAGGTGGGTTTTCCGTTGCAAGATTGGGTGCACCTCGCCGCGAGCGGCACTTTTATGAACATCACGATAAACGATTACAACAAGGCCGACCCGGATTTGGAACTCGTGCGCGTCCAATATCGCCGTTCGCAGGGCGACGGGGCTTGGATAAATATTGCCGAAGTGCCGAAGGCAGATTTGGGGGCAGTTTTTGAAATTGTCCAATGGAATTTGCCCACGTCTTTCAAAGATGGTTTTTATGAAATCCGTGCCGTGACGCAGTGTTTTTCGGGTGCCTTGAACCCCGGTATTTCAAAAGTGGTAAAAGGGAAAATCGAGCGCACGCCGCCCGAAATTTTCGGCACGCCCGAACCAGCCGACGGTGTTTTGTCGGCTGCCGATGAAATTTCGGTCATGTTCACCGAGGAAATCCGCTGCGACCAGTTGATTCAGGCTGACCAGTTTGACAACAACAATATCGGCCTGTACAACACCCGCACGGGCGATTTGGTGGATGCCGTCATCACTTGCAACTTGGATAAAATCACGATCATCCCGAACGTTCCGAACCAGTTTATTGAAAATGACGTGCTGCGCGTCGAACTCGACAACATCAAGGATTTGGTGAACAACAATTTTTTGCACGGCCAATGGGAGTTTGTCGTGGACAAAAACAACCTGAATTGGGTGGACAACGTGGCGGTCTATGTTTCAAAATATGAAGAAGAAATAAAAACCGAGACGCGGCGCATCGAAAACAGGGGAGGGTTCAACCAAAATTATGAAATCACGGGCGGGCCAGATTGGGTGCGGATTTTCCCAAAATCGGGGACGCTCGCGCCGGGACAGGTGCAGGTCATCACGTTTGAATTTGACTCGACGATGGTTTTTGGGGTTTACTCCGATACCATCAAATTGGAAGGTTCGCTCGGCGACGAGCCTTTGCAGGTCAAAGGCCGCATCGTTTGCCACGATAAAAACTGGCAGGTGAACGCAGGCGACTGGGATTATTCCGAAAATTTCACGGTGCAGTTGAACATCGAAACTGTGCTTTCGAATGACGTGGAGGATGTCGTCGCGGCCTTCGTCGGCGGCGAACTTCGCGGCACGGCGAAACTCGAATACGTCCCGGCGGTCAATAAATACGAGGCATTTTTGACGGTTTATTCCAACCAGTTTGCTGGCGAAACGGTCACTTTCCAAATTTGGGATGCCTCGGCCTGTTTGCTTTATGGTTCGGTTTTGGAAAATTTTGCGTTCGAGGCCGACGGTTTGCAGGGTTCGCCGCAAACGCCGACGGTTTTGCATACCAATAATATGGTGTTGGGCTTGATTGAATTGAGTCCCGGCTGGAATTGGATCTCGTTCAACCTTGGTTTTGCGAACAACTCGCTCGGTTCCGTTTTGGCTTCGGTGACGAACCCGGCGGGCGATTTGATAAAATCGCAAACGCAGTTCGCGCAGTACGACGCAGGTTTTGGCTGGCTCGGCTCGTTGGGCTCGATCCTGAACCCGCCCATGTACCAATACCGGACGGCGGACGCGGATTCGATTTTGCAACTCGGCACTTTGATCGACCCGACGACGGTCAATATTTCGGTCGCGGCGGGCTGGAACTGGATTGGTTTTGTCCCACAATTTCCGTTGACGGTGAACGAGGCCTTGGCTTCGCTGACTCCGCTGAATGGGGATTTGATAAAATCGCAGACGCAATTTGCCCAGTATTTGGCCGGTTTTGGCTGGATTGGAAATTTGAAATACATGTCGCCGCCGAACGGTTATTTGTTGAAAATGGCCTCGGCTGGGACTTTGACCTATCCAAATGCACCGGTCGGCGGAAAACCGGGAGTTGGTGGCGCGGACGCCAACAACGGCAAATTGGTAAAAATTGACAGCCGCAATTCCGTTTTTCAAGTTGACGCCACCAAATTCGAGCACTCCCAAACCTTGATTGCGATGCTCGAAAACGCTGGCTCGAACGTCACCGGAAAGGATTTTGAACTCGGCGCGTTCGTCGGGAACGAATGTCGCGGTGCGGCCAAAGCCATTTGGATCGAGCCGTTGCAAGCACATTTGTTTTTCATCACAATTTACTCGAACACGACCGGGGAACTCCTGAAATTCAAGTTTTACGACGGAAAGGACATTTTCGATTTGTCGGAAACGATGTATTTCTCTGCCGACGCAGCGGTCGGGACGGTGCAGAACCCGTTCAAATTTTCGAGCACCATTTCCGCAGCGGAAGAAGTTGAAACGGAAATTTTCCAGCCATTTTTGGATGTTTTGCCAAACCCGATTTCAGATTATGCGACCATCCGTTTCCGTTCTCCGGAGGCTGAAAATGTGCGTTTTGAAATTGCGGACGCAGCCGGAAAAGCCATCCAAGTTTTTGAGTATCAAGCAATTAAAGGCATGAACGCGATGCTCTGGCAGGAGGCCGGCGAGTTGCCGCAAGGCGTTTATTTGCTAAAAATGACGGCTGGCAGTTTGCAGATGACTGAAAAAGTGGTGGTTCGGTAGTTTTTTTGTTTTGAAAAAATAGGGTGGGGCGGTCTTGTTTTCAAACGAGACCGCCCCCTTTTTTTTGCAGTTTTTTCAATTTGAAATTTGAAAAGTTCAGGCTGCCACACTTTCCAGCAGTTCTTCCTCCGAAAGCCCCATTTTTTTCTTGAAACGGTATTTCAGTTTATAGACGGATTCGGTCGAGATGCCGAGCAGACCGGCGGTTTCCTTCGTTTTCAGCCCCATTTTGTTCAACAGCGCGAGCCGGAGTTCGGCGGTGGAGAGTTCCGGGCACAGGGTTTTCAAACGGCTCAAAATGCCGGGAAAGACTTTTTCAAAATGCTTTTGGAAGAGCCGCCAGTCCTTTTCGGTGACGAGCGAGGTTTGAAAAAGCGCGTCAATATCGTCGCTGTCCGGGGTGTTTCGCCGGGCGGGGTTGCTTTCGCCGGGGTGCGAAATTTCTTCGATTGTGGATTGCAGGGCATCGATTCGGGTGTTTTTTTCCAGCATCAGGGCCATGAATTCCTGCAACTGGCTTTTGTGCATCTCGAGTTCGCGGGCGGCGTTTTCCAGCGATTGGCGGTTCAGGTTTTCGTTGGCGAGCAGCACCTCGTTTTCGAGGCGTTTGGTTTCGATGTCCTTTTCGAGCAGTGTTTTTTCGCGGCGGTGGCGGTAGCGGACGAACCAAGCGATCGCCCCGCCGAGCGAAAAGAGGAAAGCGGCAATCCAGCCGTTGCGCTGGTTGGTCAGGCGTTTTTCCAATTTCAGGGCAGCGATTTGCGCCTCTTTCTCCCGCGTCCCGTATTTTATTTCCAAGTTTTTTGTGATTTTTTCCTTTTCCCCATTCATAATAGAATCGCCCACCACAATTGCTTTTTCTTGAAATTTCAAAGCAGCAGCGAAATCACCTTTTCGCTTGTGCAATTGCACCATTTCATTGCAAATTTCCAATAACGAGATATAATCCTTGCGTTGGTCGTTCAGCGTGTACGCAAATTGAAAGTTATCTTCTGCCTCCTTCATTTGTCCAAGATGGGATTGGCTGCATCCTATTTTAAAATTGGTTCTGGCCAGTGCCACTTGATTGTTCAATTTTTCAAAAATCACTTTTGCGACTTTCAGGGTGTCGAGTGCTTGCTGCCATTTTTCTTCATTTTGGAGCAATTTTCCGTAATTATGGAGCTGCACACCCAACTGCGACTGGACATTGGCAGATCGCGACAAATCAATTGATTTTCGACAGAACTCGTATGCTTTGGGCAAATCGTTGAGTTTTTCGTAAGCAGCTGAGGTGGCGCCGAGGCACATTGCTGCCATTCTGACGTTGTGTTTTTCCAAATAATCGGCAGTCGGTGCCTGCAAAACGTCCAGTGCTTTTTGGTATTCCTTTTTTCTAATAAAATCAAAACCCAAAAAGGCACGGATTTCGACCACCGCACTTTCCAATTCCCCCTTTTTCTCCGCCGTCAAATCATCGGGCTTGTCCAGTGCGTTTTGCAAAATTTCGAGGGCTTTGAATCGGTCAGTCATTGCCAGGTCCAAATTTCCCTTCGAATTATAAAGTGCCGCACGATTATTGAGTGCCCTTGCGTATTTGTCATATTCCTGCGTATTTTCCCAAATACTGATGCTTCGTCCATAGTAATATTCAGCAGAATCGAACCGCCCACCGAATTGGTGGATCAATCCTTTGCGTTCAAAAATGATGGATTGTGCAAAAATTTCCTTGCCCCGGAGTTTTTCAAAAATCGGAAGCACCGCCGCCAAAGAGTCCAAGCCTTTGCTCGCATATAAATTGGATATGTACACTTCAAAAAAAGAATCCTGCTCGGCTGCCCCGGGCAAGGATTGGGCAAGTGCGGACAAGCCGGATATTGGGATGGAATCTGCTTTTTTCAGCGCATTTTCAACCGCTTCTTTTTGGTAGGGTTGGGCTTTTTCGGATTGGCAAGATGCCATCAAGGCAAGGGTGGCAAAAATCAAAAGCCGGGTGTTCAAAAAGACTGGGTGGATTGGTTGGTTCATTTTTGTTAAAAAATTTAAGTGGTGATTGAAACTCCGGTTCATATTCAGTGAAGGCTTAAAAACTGGGACAAACATAACAAATTCGGCCATTTATGCCCCCCCCTGCTCAAATGTCCAGTATTTGTCCAGATTGCTTTTGCCATAAAACACAAATGACCCGCGTAGCATTGCGCTCGAAAACGAAGTGAAAGCACGGCCCCAAAAGCCTTTTGCCCGTTTTTTGGTCGCCCTTTACCAAGTTTCCAAATTTTTTAATCAGTCCACTTTTTCGTGGCTTCCGGGTTTCCCGGGAGGTGGTTTTATTATTTCAATCTTCACTTTTTCATAAATCTCAAACTTTTTAAAAATGCAACAGTTCAAACTCTCCGCATTCCTTCTTCTCTGCCTTTTGGCTTTTGCCCAAAACGCCCATGCCCAAGCCAACCTCTCCGTGCAGGGCACCGTGCAGACCCTCAAAGGCACCGCCGTGGACGACGGCGACTACGACATCCTCTTCAAACTCTACACCGTCGAGTCGGGCGGCACCCCCGTTTGGAGCGAAACGCAGACCCTCGAAGTCACCAACGGCGTGTACAGCGTCCTGCTCGGCGCGGTGAACCCGCTCAACGTCCCGTTCGATGTGCCGTATTTCCTCGGCACCACGCTGCCGGGCGGCCCCGAACTGATACCGCGCTCGCCGCTGACTTCCTCGCCGTATGCCCTTTCGGTGATTGGGCAGGACAACAAGTTCCCTTCGACGGGAAATGTGGGCATCGGCACGACCGCCCCGACAACGACACTCGACGCGAACGGCTCGATTTCGACGGCGACGGTCACGACGAGCGCGGCGGCGTACACGGTTTTGGCGGCTGACCACGTTGTTTTTTTGGATTTGGCGGGCGCGCAGGCGGTCACTTTGCCGTCGGCGGCGACGTTTCCGAGGCGCGAAATCGTCTTGATTAACAAGACTTCGACAGCCAAAACGGTCTCGAGCTACGTCAATTTGGCGGGCGCGGCGGCGACGGCAATCCCCGCGAACGGCATGATCGAGCTGCGCTCGAACGGCACCGAGTGGCGGCTGGCGACCACGTTTGCGCCGCCGGGGGCTGCAGCGGCAAAAGCGTATGTCTATTGCAGGTCGGTTAATGGGACAGGTTTAGCAGCTGGTGCTACTACGACCTTGCCCTGGACGGAGATATCGGACAACACCAATTCCTTCTCCTCGACCACGTTCACGGCACCGCGTACAGGATTTTACAGCGTCAACGGGTCAATAATGGCTGTTACCTCCAGCGTCAGCAACACCACTTCACCCACTTTTACCCAAGTTTTTGCCGGCGGGACTTGCGCGATGGGTGCTGTTTATCAAACGATCGGCGACGCGGTCATGCCCATCTCTCATCTGCTGGGGATTAATTTCGGAGGCGACATATTTATGAACGCAGGCGAAACACTTTTTTTTGCAATCTATCAGAGTAGTTCCTCCACATTTATCACCCAAGGAAGTACTAACTGCCATTTGACCATCCTCGAGCAATGAAGCCCGCCCTTTTCCTTTCGACAAAAGCGAAAAATGGCGGCTGCCGAGCGCATCGGTCATGACCGAAGTGGGGAGGGTATCTGAACTATGATTTTTTTGATTTTGGTGATTTATTGATTTTAGAAAATCAGGGCAATCATTGAAATCAATAAGGAATCACCGTTTGGGCAAAAGTTCTTTGAAATGTTTTTTCAGGAAAAAAGGAAGCGAGGAAGAAGTCAAACCAAGATGGGTTCGATGGAAATCTGGTTTCGGACGGTGTCAATGCAAAATTTGGTGCCTTCGAAGAAATCCATGCCGAGCAAGCCTTGATAATTTGAAATCATGCCGTGCGCAAGGAAATCGTACACCTGAACACGGTAGTTTTTTCGGGAAATGCCCAGTGCAGAAAATTCGCGGATTTCAAATATCTGCGCCGTTACAATGCCATTGGCCGTTTCGTTGAGTTGACTTCCGAGCGGATTGCCCAAATCATATCCGGCGAGGATGAGTTCCGTGATGTCAAGTGTGGTGCTGCCGGCCCCTGTGTCCAAAATGAGTGTCAGTGGGCGGTGCACGTCCAGAAAGACGCTGACCAAAAGGACACCGCCGTCGTGGTCCCGTTCGATGTCGGTAATCATGGATTTCGGGGCTTGTAAAGTGAAACGAGTTTTCGCAAAGACGTGAAAGTTCCGGTGTAAACGACCGTGTAGCGATTGAAAGCAGCCACTTTGTCGCGTCCGAAATAGGCAAGTTCTCGTTTGTCCTTGCTGTGATAAATCGGGATGCCTGAAAGCACATGGAAAAAACCTTCGTCCATGACCGGGTTGCCGATAAGCACCCATTCATCTGGATAAAGTTTTTTGATTTCCGAGATGCCGACTGCTTCGGTCGGGGCAGTTGCCAAGTCTTGTGTTGCCATTTTTACTTGATTTTGGTGCAAAAATACGGTGGAAGTTCTTTGAAAGTTTTTTTCAGGAAAAGGGAAGCGAAGGCAGCAATCAAGCCAAGATCGGCTCGATGGAAATCTGGTTTCGGACGGTGTCAATGCAAAATTTGGTGCCTTCGAAGAAGTCCACGCCAAGTATGCCTTGGTAGGTGGACAAAATGCCGTGCGCCAAAAAGTCATAGACTTGGATTTGAAAATGCTTGCGGACAATGCCAAAGGCGGCGATTTCCTGCATTTCAAAAATTTGGACTTGCACGATTCCATTGCCTGTTTCGATTTCCGCCGTGTCGAGGGGGTTTCTCAAATCATACCCAGCCATGACCAACGACGTGAAATCAAAGGTGGTGGTGCTGGCTCCCGTGTCCAAAAGGACATTCATCGGTTCGTGTTTGTCCAGCGTGATACCGACCAAAAAAACGCCGTTTTCGGGGTCTCGTTCAATTGGAAAGTTCATTTTGGAATGCGGAGCATGAGCGGCAAGATGCTCCGGCGTTTTGCGCCCGGCACCAGAACTCGGTTAAAAACAAGGGTGAACGAGTCGTAAGCCTTGACTTTCTCCCGCCAGCCGTAAGCGATTTCCCGCTTGTCGAAACTGTGGGTCAGCAGGATGCCGGAAAGCACGTGCAAATTGCCTTTATCCATGACGGGATTGCCAATAAGCACCCATTCGTTCGGGTAAAGTTTTTTGATTTCCGACATTTCCATCGGTTCGGTTGCCGGGGCTTGTTCGAGTACTGATGCCATTTTTGATTGATTTTGGTGCAAAAATACGGTGTTTTTATCATCGGCAGATTCCAATTTCAGTTGTCGACAATTTGTCGACAACTGCGGCAAGTCTCTTTTTCCTGAAAAAGAACGATTTTTTGCTCGTTCTGCTCGTGCTGAAAGGAAGTTTCCATCAAATAAGGAAGTTTTTGCTCGACGGGCGAGCGGGTGAATGATGTGTTTTTGAAAACTTCCTGCTGCTTATTGTTTCGGCTGTCCCGTTTTGTGGGGCGTTTTTGGAAAAGTTCTTTGAAAAAACGATGAATCAAGCGGTTGGGAAATAGGTCTGCTCGATTTCGTGGTGCAGTGCTTTGAACAATCGGAAGATGTCAAAAATGTCGTCCGTGTCGGCAGCCAAGCGGCCGCTGAACGTGTAGTTCAGTCCGTCCAGTACGATGAACCGCCAACTGATGCCCTGCACATAACAACCGAAAATGGGCTTTCCATCGGCATTCAGGGTTTGGGCAGCAAGCATCGCGGCGAGGACTTGTCCTTTTGGGTCGCCGTTCGGGTCGCTTTCTCTTTTGTATTCGTGGAGGCAGAAAAACGGCTTTTTCGGGCTGCGGAAACCGGAGGCAATCATGCCATCCACGATGCCGGAAAGCAGCACCTGATCCACTTGGGCAGAAAGGTCGCGTTCGAGGAAATAGGAGAATTTCCGGTTGTCAATCCCGCTCAAAACGATGAGCGGGCTGATGAACTTGTTTTCGAGTTCCACTTCGTTCCAATCCTCGCCGCCATTGTTCCGATAGTTGTTTCGCAAAAAGTTGAGGTTGGCTATCTCGATTTCTGATAGGGTATATTGGAAGGCAAACAAGCGGTCGAGCGAGGGATGTTCCCATTGCTCTTGCAGACCGAACGTGGCATCCAAATCTTCCAGTTTCCAAGTTCTGAAATTGTTCTTATTCATCGTTTCTATAAATTTTTATTGAAAAACAGGTCAAAAGTACGCCCATTCGGGCAGGTTTTTCTTTGAAAATCTCAAACTGCTTTTTCCTGAAAAAACCCGAAACCCATCATTTTTTTTAAAAAAAATTCATCATCTCTAAATTTTTCAACAATGAAAAAATTCACACAACAACTGTTTCTCCTCGGCTGCCTGCTGTTTGGCGTTGCCCAACTGCAAGCCCAAGCCACCCTCTCGGTGCAGGGCACGGTGCAAAACTTCAACGGCACCGCCGTGGACAACGGCAACTACGACCTCACGTTCAAACTCTACACCGTCGCGACGGCCGGCACCGCCATTTGGACGGAAACGCAGACCCTGCGGGTCACCAACGGCGTGTACAGCGTCCTGCTCGGCGCGGTGAACCCGCTCAACGTCCCGTTCGATGTGCCGTATTTCCTCGGCACCACGATGCCCGACGACCCGGAAGAACTGCGCCCGCGCACGCCGATGACCTCTTCGCCTTACGCCCTGTCGTTGATTGGGCAGGACAATGTGGTGCCCTCGACGGGAAATGTGGGCATCGGCACGAACACGCCCGCAGCGAAATTGGATGTGAACGGCTCCATAGCCACCGAAGAGCGCATCACTACCGCCACCACGGTTGCAGTGGCTGCACAAGACCACGTCATTTTCCTCGACCACACCGCCAACCAAAACATCACCCTGCCCGCGGCTGCGGCTTCGGAGGGGCGGCATTTGGTGCTGGTGAACAAGGAGGCGGTCGCCAAAACCCTCACTGCGTCCAATTATTTGGATGTCATCACTGGGGCTACTTCCACCACCATTCCGGGGAATAGTGTCGTTGAGTTGCAGTCCGATGGCTCGGTTTGGCGGCAGACGGGTGGGTATGTGAAGCCGGGGGCGAGTGCGAAGGCTTTCGTCCATTGCACTGGTGCTGGTCATTCTGTGCCGAACGCCACTAACTATACCGCGTCATGGATCGAGGTAACCGATACTGGCAACAATTTCGATGGTACAACTTTCACCGCGCCGCGCACAGGGGTTTATCATGTGATGGGCCAGATTGTAGGTGGTCAAGTGGCTGCTAGTTCTCAGGCTGTGTCAAGTGTGCGCGTGATAGGTACTTGCCTGTTGTGTAATACTATCAATGACCATTTTTTGGTATATAGTCATTATACGCCTCCTGGAACACACCTTTTTATGCCTTTCTCAGGGGCCATATATATGACAGCGGGTCAAACTTTTAGTATCAGGTGGCTCCACCAGATGGGTGTGACGCAAAGCTACGCTGCCAACACCAGTCAAGTTTTTTTGACCATCAATGAAAATTAACACCGCCCCCTCGGCAATGACCGAATTGTGGCGGGAGGTATCTGAACTATGATTTTTTTGCTTTTGGTGATTTTTTGATTTTAGAAAATCAGGGGAATCATTGAAATCAATAAAGAATCACCGTTCGGACAAAAGTTCTTTGAAATGTTTTTTTCAGGAAAAAAGGGGCATCACTCCAAAAGTTGGGGTGGTTCCGAGCCGGGCAGCCGCTTTTTGAAATTGGCGGGCGAAACGACTTTTTTGCCCGATTCGTCCTCGAAGGCTTGGCGGGCTTTGCCTGCGGAACGACCTCCTTTTTGGGCGGCTTCGCGGTTTTCGGGAAAGCCTTGCGCGTCGGATTCGACGGCGTTTTGGCGGGTGCCTTCTTCGCCGAGCATGGTGAAAATCAGTTCGAGGTTCGTCATGTGGTCGCGGAGGTTTTCGCGCTGCAAGTTTTTGACCGATTTGTGCTCGGTTGGGGTCAGTCCGAAAGTGGCTTTGGCGATTTCGGCGGTGAGTATGGCGAACTCGGTGCCTTCTCGGACGCTGCGGTTTTTCCACTCGTCGGTGAGTTGTTGGCGCACTTCGATGCTTTTGAGGCGCATTTCAATCCATTCATCAGGGTAGCCTTTGGCGCGGTAGAGTTCGCGGGCGCGGTCGGCGGCGAGTTCGGGGTTTTCGATTTCATCGAGGTGCTGTTTGCCGACTTGGGCGAGCCAAAGTTTGAACGGCTCGGCTTTTGGCGACGGCACTGACATGATGATTCGGAGCAAACCCTGGGTGTTGGCGCAGTCGGTCAAGCGGAGTTTGCCGTCGGGAGCGGTCAATTTCAACTGTACACAAACTGTGTACAGTTGCGGTTCACGCTTTTTGAGCATGTTCCAGTAGTTGCGCGGATTGGGGCTTTCGGAAAGGACTTCGATGACATCGACTACCGAAAGGTGCCATTCGTCATTGTGCCAAGTGCGGCGAATCTGTTTTTCTTGAAAAAGAACGATTTTTTGCTCGTTCTGCTCGTGCTGAAAGGAAGTTTCCATTATCAAAGGAAGTTTTTGCTCGACGGGCGAGCGGGTGAATGATATGTTTTTGAAAACTTCCTGCTGTTTATCGATGCGGCGAAAGTACGATGTTTTTGAAAATACCGAATTGAGGTTATTCCTGAAAAAAAAACAACCAATCATTTTTTAAAAAAATTCATCATCTCTAAATTTTTCAACAATGAAAAAATTCACACAACAACTGATGCTCCTCGGCTGCCTGCTGTTTGGCTGGGTCCAACTGCAAGCCCAAGCCACCCTCTCGGTACAGGGCACGATGCAAAACTTCAACGGGACTACCGTGGACAACGGCGGCTACGACATCCTCTTCAAACTCTACACCGCCGAGACGGGCGGCACCGCCGTTTGGAGCGAAACGCAGACCGTGCAGGTCGTCAACGGCGTGTACAGCGTCCTGCTCGGCGCGGTGAACCCGCTCAACGCCGCGTTCGATGTGCCGTATTTCCTCGGCACCACGCTGCCGGGCGGCCCCGAACTGGCGCCGCGCTCGCCGCTGACTTCCTCGCCCTATTCCCTGTCGGTGATTGGGCAGGGCAATTCCTTTCCGTCGTCGGGGACGGTTTCGGTGGGCAACAGCACGGTTTCGGAGGGAAAACTGCGGGTCGAGGGTTCGACGGGCGCGGAAATAGAGTTCAAAAAAGGCGCGAACACCGCTTCGATTACCTACGACGGGACGAACATCAATGTTGAAAACTTGAACCTGGTTTTCAGCGCAGGACTCAGTTTGCCCGCCGGGCAGACAATCAAATACAACGGCGTGAGCGATTGGCGGCTGGTGGATTTCGATGATTTTGAGTCAACTATTGAAGGCTGGAAGTCGTACAACGGCCTCGACGGAATAGAAGACGTCGCACCCGTTCGCCTTGCTTTTACCGGAGCTGTACATACTGGTTATGGCTTGGGACTGGCAGACGGTTATAGCAGTTATGGCGTGGTGAAAAAGTTGATTGATTTGACAGGTGTCCCGCACTCGCAAGTAAAAGTGAGGGTTACAATTACCCCTTCCGGTTCACCTGATGACGAGTATATCTTTTCAGGTTTCGCGCCCACCCTGAGCAGCACCGCGTATGAGTACGGCTGGTACCAATCTTTTCCACCCCATAACAACTCAAACCAAGGTTATGTCCGCTCTTATACTGCACGCGGTGGTTCTAGCGGTCGCGTAGTGGAAATGACCGCTTCCAATAACCTGAACTCTTTTGTTTTTTTTGTGGGCGGGCATTTTAGTGAGGCAGTTACCAGCGAGAGTTTCGTCATTGACGACGTGGAAGTTTGGGTGCGATAAGCCGTTCGGCAGCCGCAAACGCCCGGCTACGATACCAGTACTTACCTGCTCATCACAGAAAATTAACCCGCTGCCCCCCTCGGTAATGACCGAAGCGGAGCGGGCGGCACCTGAACTATGCTTTTTTTGATTTTGGTGATTTATTGATTTTAGAAAATCAGGGGAATCATTGAAATCAATAAGGAATCAGGGTTTGGACAAAAGTTCTTTGAAATGTTTTTTTCAGGAAAAAGAGGAAGCGAGGGAAGAAGTCAAGCCAAGATTGGCTCGATGGAAATCTGGTTTCGGACGGTGTCAATGCAAAATTTGGTGCCTTCGAAGAAGTCCATGCCGAGCATCCCTTGATACTCTGACAGGATGCCGTGTGCCAAGAAATCATAGACTTGGATGCGGTAATTGTGCTTCGTGATGCCAAAAGCGGTGAATTCGTGCAGTTCAAATACCTCGACTTGCAATATGCCGATGGCGGTTTCGACTTCCGCGATACCGATGGGTTGGCTCAAATCGTATCCAGCCACAATCAATTCGGTGCTGTCGAAGGTGCTGACGCTGGCTCCGGTGTGGAGCATGACAATCATCTCGGTATGGCTATCCAAAAGGACTTCGACCAAGATCATCCCGTCCTCCGAGCCTCGTTTAAAAGGAAAGCTCATAGCATACGGGTGTGACGGGTGACGAATGGAATGAACCGATTGTATTGGCGAACAGTACCAGGCTCTCGGATATATTTAAAGGTGTACTTATCGTACGCAGCCAGATTGCCCCGCCAGCGATAGGCGAGTTCCCGCTTGTCCCGGCTGTGGTCAATTAGAATGCCTAAAACGATGTCCACGCCATTCTCGTCGCGAACTGGATTGCCGATGAGCACCCATTCGCCGGGATAGTCGGCTTTGATTTCAGCCATGCTGAGTTCTTTTGGTTCGGCGATTGAAGTTTGAATTATCATATTAAACGGCGTTTTTGTTGAAAAACAGGGCAAAAATACGCCCCTTTGGTCATGTTCTTCTGAAAAAATCTCAAACTGCTTTTTCCTGAAAAACCCCAAACAACCATCATTTTTTTAAAATCAAAATTCATCATCTCTAAATTTTTCATCAATGAAAAAATTCGTACAACAGATAATGCTCCTCGGCGGCTTGTTGTTGGTTGGCACCCAACTGCAAGCCCAAGCCCGACTTTCGGTGCAGGGGACCATTGTCCAAAACACCTTTTCGGGGGGGGCGACTGCCATTGACAACGGCGACTACGACATCCTCTTCAAACTCTACACCGCCGAGGTGGGCGGAACCGCCGTTTGGAGCGAAACACAGACCGTGCAGGTCGTCAACGGCGTGTACAGCGTCCTGCTCGGCGCGGTGAACCCGCTCACCGCCGCTTTCGATGTGCCGTATTTCCTCGGCACCACGCTGCCGGGCGGCCCCGAACTGATACCGCGCTTGCTGCTCACTTCCTCGCCCTACGCCATTTCGTTGATTGGGCAGGACAACAGGTTTCCCTCGACGGGAAATGTGGGCATCGGAACGAACACGCCCGGCACGACGCTGGCGGTGGACGGTTCGATTTCGACCGGGCAAGCGACCACGACGGCGACTTCGTACACCGTGGCTGCGGACGACCACGTCATTTTTCTTGACCACACCGCCAACCAAAACGTCACCCTGCCCGCTGCCTCGGCAGCCAATGCAGGTCGGCACCTGATGTTGGTGAACAAGGCGGCGGTCGCCAAAACCTTGACGGCTTCCAATTATCTGGACCTCGCAGGTGCTACCGCCACCTCGGTTCCAGCAAAAGGTGTCGTCGAGTTGCAGTCCGATGGCTCGGTTTGGCGGCAGACGGGCGGGTTTAAGTACAATAACCTGTCCGACGACTGGCGGCTGGTTGACACGGACAATTTTAGTACGGACGTGGAAGGCTGGGTTTGTCATGACTATTGGAACAACACTACTCCCGTGGCTTTTGGCAGGATCCCGTTGAGCACGGATCCCGCCCATCCCAATTACAACAGTTACGTGCTCCGCCCAAGTGTTAACGGCAATGATAATTTGAAAAAACAACTCAACCTGACTGGCATTCCGCACACGCAGGTCAAAGTGATTTTCAACTACCACTTTTTGGATGGTTGGGAGGGAGAAAATAGCTATTCCAGTTTTGCGATGGCACCTGCGCCCGCTCCCACCGCTATCGTTGATAGTTGGGTGTCCAAAAAACAACTGACTGGGAGTAACTACTTCCAAATCGCAGGAGGATTGATCAATAGTATAGACCACAACGAACGCGTAGAAATGGTCATCCAAAATTCTAGCGACAACCTCTGGGTTATTATTGGTTCGACACTGGATATTAGTTCTGATGACGAAAGTTTCGCCATTGGCAACGTCGAAATCTGGGTGAAGTAAGCCCGCTCGGTTATCGGGCGGGAAGTTCTTTGAAATGTTTTTTTCAGGAAAAAAGGAAGCGACGCAGCCAACCTATTTCAAAAAGTCCAGATAGTTTTCAGGATGGACGATTTGGGTTTTGGCTTCGGGGTAGGCGTTCAAAAACGGTTTTGGAAACGACACTTTGCGCTCGGGGTTCCACTTGAATTCGTAGGCATTGATTTGGCCGTCGAAAGTTTCGAGGTAGTCAATTTCGCGGGCTTCGGTGGTCCTCCAAAAATAGTGCTGGGTGTGCGTCCGATGGTTTTGCAGCCATTTCAGCCGCTCGCTGACCAAAAAATTCTCCCACAACGCGCCGACATCGGTGCGCGCGGGCAGCAAGGAATAATTGCCGAGGATGGCGTTTCGGATGCCATTGTCGTAGAAAAAGACCTTGCGGGTTTTGGTCAGTTCGTTGCGGAGGTTGCGGCTGAACGCCGACAAACGGAACACGACGAACGATTTTTCGAGCAAATCGAGGTAGCGTTGAACGGTGCTCTGGTCGGTTCGGATGGTCTGCGCCAGTTCGTGGTACGACACTTCGCTGCCCACCTGCAAAGCCAGGGCTTTGAGCAATTGCTCCAAGATTTCGGGTTTTCGGACATCGTGAAACGTGAAAATGTCTTTGTACAAATAACTGGTCGCCAAGCCTTTGAGCAACTCGACCTCCCGGCCCGGTTTGCTGACGATTTCGGGGTACATCCCAAAAATCAGGCGCGTGGGCAGGAGCCGTTTTTCGTCCAACGCGCCGTGGTGGTTCATCATTTCGGCGGTAGCGAGGGGCAGCATGAGGTACTCGAATTTGCGGCCGGTGAGCGGCTCGTTGATTTCGTTCGACAGTTCAAACGACGACGAACCCGTGACGACGACCTGCACTTCGGGAATCCGGTCGGTGAAAAGTTTCAAGGTCAAACCGATGTTTTTGACCCGTTGGGCTTCGTCAATCAGCACCAAAGTCGCCTCGCCGATGAGGTTTTTCAAAGCGGTCGAGGTGGTGTTGGTCAAAATTTGACGGATGTCGGGTTCGTCGCAGTCCAAAAAAATGGATTTGCGGTCGGTCGTTTTGGCGAGTTCGTTGAGCAAGGTGGATTTGCCAGCCTGCCGCGGGCCCATGATGATGATGGCTTTGCCTTCGCCGATTTTCGATTGGACGGTTTGGAGTAAAATTCTGGGTATCTGCATGATGGTTCAGTTTTTACAAAAGACTTTGAAAAAGTTAGCAACAAAGCGCAAAAGTAGATTTTTCAGGATTGTAATCAGAAAAAAAAACTATAATTTCTGACTACATTCTTTAAAAACTGCTTTTTCCTGAAAAACCCCAACCAACCATCATTTTAAAAATCAAAATTTTAAAAATTTTCATCAATGAAAAATATAAAACACATCCTCCTCGCTGCGGTGCTGTTGCTCGCCATTTTTCAAAAAATGGCAGCGCAATCCAGCCCCAATTGCAGCACTTTTAGCGACAACGACTACCTCACGGGGCAATCGTTTTTCAACCACGGCAGCGTGTCCAACGCCTTCAATTCGAAGTACCGCTCCAACCAGACCATCGGGCAGCCCGTGATAGGCACCCAACTCGGGCAATTGAAAAAGACCACCTACGGTTTTTGGGGGCGTTTCCTGCTGCCGCCCGCTGCGCCCATCGTCACTTGCAGCGAGGGCGACCTCGAAGACCGCGTGCAAATCGAGTGGGCGCCCGACCCGCTTTCGCCCTCGGCGACTTCGTACAAACTCTACCGAAACGGCTTTTTGCTGGCTGCGGTGGACGGCGAGACGTTCTCTTTTTTGGATTTCAACGTCATCGCGGGCAAGTTTTACACCTACGAAGTGACGGGCGTGAACACCTTCGGCGAAGGCGTGCGCGGCGTGGCCTTGGGTTTTTTGAACCCCAACGGCGTGGTCACGGGCCAGGTCAAATCTTTTGCGGGCAATCCCGTCCCCGGCACCATCGTGACCTTGACTCCCACCCTCGGCACGTCCGGCAGTTTCGCGGGCGACGACATGGCTTTTGCGGAGTACAGCACGGCATTTCCGCGCACGCAGTTCTCGCTTTCGACTTGGGTAAAATTGGGCGCGGGAAATGATAATGCGGCCATTTTTGACCTCGGTTCGACCATTTCCAAAAACTGGTGGCTGCACACGTTGCCGAGTGCTTCGGGCAAAGGCGTTCGCTTCGGCATGGGCAATGGCGTGGGCAACGTGACCAATTTGGATTACGCATTTCCGGCGGCCACCGCCGACGCTTGGCACAACATCGCGGTGACGTACAACGGCTCGTCCGTGCTTTTGTACGCCGACGGCGAACTGATTTCGACGGCGGTCGCTGCGGTTTCCGCCGATTCGATGCCCTTGTTTTTTGGCGTAAAAGCCTATCAAACGGGTTATTTCACGGGAAACATTGACGAGGTGCGCTTTTTTGACCGCCAAATGTCGCAGACCGAAATCCAGATGTTCCTCAACCGCACGGTCGCCCCGGACATGGATGGCTTGGTAAATTATTGGAAATTTGACGAAGGCACGGGCAGCAAAACCTTCGACCTGACCCCGGCGAAGCAAAAAATGTATTTCTGCGGAGCCAGTTTTTCGAGCGACAAACCGAACGTGTTGAACGCAGGTTTGACGAACGAGGACGGTTTTTACAAAATTCCGGGCATCAATTACGCCTCCGGCACGACGTTCACGGCTCGCCCGTCGAAGAATTTTTACTACAACCAATCGCTCGAATTCAACGGCGTGAACGAGCAATTTGCCACGCTGACCGATTTTGACCTTGCCGATTCTTCGACGGTGGAAATCACGGTGAAAGGTTTTGATTTTGCGGGCAGCCAATGCCTGTTGAACAAGGGCAGCCATTTCAATTTGAATTTGAACGCGGGCGATTTGGTGTTGACGATTGGCGGCACGACGCAAAATTTGGGTTCGCTCGGCATGGGTTTTCATCGTCTTTCATTTGTGATTGAGCAGGTGGGCGGTGGCTCATCGGCTGCGGTGACATTTTACAAAGACGGCACGCTGGTCGGCACGAACACGTTTTCGGGCGTGGCTTCCAATTTCGCAGGTGGCGGCGGATGGCTTTTGGGCAAAAACTCGGGGGGCAATTATTTCTCCGGTTTGATCGACGAGGTGGCGTTTTTCAATACGTTGCTGCCGTTGCAAGACATCCAATTGCACGCGAACATCGGCACGAACGTGGTACACAAGTCTTTGAAAAACTATTTCCCACTCAATGAAGGCGAGGGAACTTCGATAAAAGACTACGGTTTTGCCCTGACCGGCAAAGGCACGACCGACGGCGCGACCTTCTCGACGGTGGCGGGCATCACGCAAGAAGAGCCGCACAAGTTCACGCCTTCGACGCGGTTCGTTACCCTCGACCCGAGCAACACGAGCGTGGACGGGATTGATTTTACCGACCAAAGCACGGTGCCGGTTTCGGGTTATGTGCGTTTTGACGGCACGGACTGTTTTCAGGAAAAAGTGGAGATTTACATCAACGGGCAACGCTCCGCGCCGCCTGTTTACACCGACAGCACGGGCTATTTTTCGCTCGACCTCGAACCCGGCGAGTCGGCACAACTGACCCCGGTTTTCAGCAACCACACCTTTTATCCACCATTTTGGGAGGTTGAAAGTGTTGCTTCGCCGATTGCGGGCATTTTGTTCCGCAACACGGTCAAACGCCACATCAAAGGACAGTTGGCGGGCAATGAAACTTGCCGAAAATCCATCATCCCGACCGCTCCCAACGGCGACGTGAGCGCCATCGTGAAAGTAAAAGTGGAAACGCTGGATGGCTGTTTTTACAAAGATTACCAGTTTACGAACCCGAACGGCAAGTTCACTTTTGACAATTTGCCGCCGCTGCCCTTCACGGTCGCGGTGACGGAACACTCGAACAATGTGATTTACGATTACTTCCAATTGCGCGGCGGCGCAACGCTCGACCTGACGGAGAAAAACGACACCACCGATTTCATCTACAACGCGCCGCCGGAAATCGAAATGACCCCGTTCGATACCAATGCCTGCGGTCAGCCGATGCTGGAACAGGACAATGATTACAAACTTGACGTGCGCGTTTTTCAGGATTATGACGGCGGACGCTGTTTTTTGGACACGGCGCAACTGCATTTTGAGAACTTGCTGGGGGATTCCGAACTGGACACCTTGATGACCGGCGGAAGGTTCAAGTACAAATTCAAGGCACAGATGCCGAACATCGTTGCCCCGTATTTGAGGACTTTGACGCTGGAAGCAGAGGCATTTGACCAACTGAGCAGCCACGCACAATCGGCGGTCATTTTGGGAAAACGCCCGCGTTTGGTCAATTTCACCACGACCTCGCCCCTCCTCCCGATGATTATCCTGCGCGACCCGCCGGGCGATGCCAGCAGCGCGACGATCGAAAAAGGCACGACCGTTTGCGAGGGCTGGGGTATCAGTACCTCAACAACTGCGACCGCTGGTGTGGGACTTGAAGTTGAAATGGGCGTGGAGACCCAGATTATCCTCGGCACGCCCGGTGGTGGCACGATCACACAAACTGATGTGCAGGATACCCACAACTTTGGCATGTCCATGGCCATGTCGGGCACGTCCAACCAATCTGCGGAAGTTTGTTTGACGACAACGGAGATCATTTCGACCTCCGACGGGGATGTCATTGTTGGGGAGGATGCGGACGTGTATGTTGGCGGCGCGTTGAACCTGCTGTTCGGCATTACCGATGACCTGCGCTGGGACACGGCGGAATGTGAATTTTCGATCCATCCCGGGCTTTTGGTCGTCCCAGACCGGTTTGCCACCACGTTTTTGTATTCGGGGCACCAAATCAAAACGGTGGTCATCCCGAACCTCGAACTGCTGGGCGATGTGGCATCGGCCAATGCTTGGCGCAATATTTTACAGCGCAATGCCAACTTGAAAGCGGCAGCGATTTTTGAGAAAAACCTTTCGTTCGATGCGGGCGTATCCTACGAAAGCATCACTTCCATCGAAAAGTCAAAGAGTTATACGGAGACCTTTGGCGTGGAAATTACCAATTCGATCGCCACTGAACTCGGCATTGAACTGGCAGGCATTGGTTCCTCAGTCAGCCTCTCGTTGGATTTGGCTTTTGGGGTCGAGGACGAATTCAGCACATCAGAAACCAGGACGCAAACGGTCAGTTATGCACTGGGCGACGACGACATCGGCGACAATTTCACGGTGGATATTTTGCAGGACAAAGTCTATGCGACCCCGGTTTTCAGGACCATTTCCGGAAATTCCTCCTGCCCCTACGAAAAAAACACCGTCAACCGCGACGAGGTGGAACTGTCCGTGGACAAAACCATCGCCGTGAACGTGCCGGAAAACGATGCGGCGACTTTCAAATTCACGCTCGGCAACATTTCGCAAACTTCTGAAACACGCGAATACCTGTTTTCGCTCATCCCAGAATCCAACCCGCTCGGCGCGGTGGTGAAAATTCAGGGCGGCAGCCCGCTCGACCGACCTTTCCAAATGGTTTACAGTGAGGGGCAGGAAGTGACGGTGACGGTTGAACGGAACACCAGTTTGTCACCGCACGTTTACGAAAATTTGGAGTTTGCCATTTTCGCCGGCTGCGAGGACGAAAAAGGCATCGCACTGGGCTTGACCGCAATTGACCCGAAATTTTACAAGGCCATTTTGTTGGACGTGACCTTTTTGGAACCGTGCAGCCGGATTGACATTGGTTTCCCTTTGCAAAACTGGGTTTGGACCATCGCCAGCGGCGATTCGATGTTTATCACGTTGAACGGTTTTAACCGATTCGATACGGATTTGGAATTGATTCGCGTCCAGTACCGCCGCAAATACGGCGACGGGGCTTGGATAAATATTGCCGAAGTGCCGAAAGCGGATTTGGACAGCGACGTTTTCAAAATCGTGAAATGGGGAACGCAAGCCCTGCAAGATGGCGAGTACGAAATCCGCGCCGTCACCCAATGCACGGGCGGGCAAAACGCGGGCATTTCGCACGTCATTTCGGGCAGGTTTGAGCGGCAGTCGCCCAATATTTTGGGCACGCCCGAACCGGCGGACGGGGTGTATTCGGCTGGGGACGAGATTTCTATCACGTTCAACGAGCCAATCCGCTGTGATTTGTTGATTCAGGCCGACCTTTTCAACAACAACAACATCGGGCTGTACAATGCCGAAACCGATGCTTTGGTGGACGCGCAACTGTCCTGCTCGAACGACCAAATTTTCCTCGTGCCACGGGTGCAGAACCATTTTCTGGAAAACAAAACCCTCCGCGTGGAAGTCAACAACATCAAGGATTTGGCGGGCAATGTTTTTGTCGAAACAGAATGGGAGTTCGTCAACGACCGAAACAACTTGAACTGGCTGGACAACGTGCCGGTTTACGTTTCAAAATACGAGGAGGAAATCAAAACCGTGACCCGTCGCCTCCAAAACCGCGGCGGTTTCAACCAAGATTTTGAAATCACGGGCATCCCGAACTGGTGTTTGGTCTTCCCAAACAAAGGCACGTTGGTGCCCGGAGCGGTGCAGGAAATCACTTTCCAGTTTGATTCGACCATCGTTTTTGGAAAATATGTCGATACGATTTTGGTGGAAGGCGCGCTCGGCAACGAGCCGCTGGAAATCACGGCCCGCGTCGTTTGCCACGATCCGGGTTGGAAAGTCAACGCCTCTGACTGGGACTATTCGCACAATTTCACTTTGCAACTCGACATCGAGGGCGAGGTTTCGACCGATTTGGAGGACATCGTCGCGGCATTTGTCGGCGGCGAACTGCGCGGCGTTTCAAAATTGAAATTCGTCAACCTGCCGGGCCCGATCACGAAATACGAGGCATTTATGACGGTTTACTCGAACCAGTTTTCTGGGGAAACGGTCAATTTCCAAATTTGGGATGCCTCGGTTTGCCTGAAATACGGTTCCGTGCTGGAATCGTTTCCGTTCGAGGCCGACGGTTTGCAGGGCTCGCCGCAAACGCCGACCATTTTGCACACCAATAATATGGTGCTGCGCGAAATCGAACTGCACCCGGGTTGGAACTGGATATCGTTCAATTTGGGATTTGCGAACAACTCGCTCGGTTCGGTTTTGGCCTCGGTCAATGACCCCGTCGGCGATTTGATAAAATCGCAAACGCAATTTGCCCAAAACGATGCGCAGTTTGGTTGGCTCGGTTCGCTGACCTCGATTTTGAACCCGCCGATGTACCAATACCGCACCGCCGACGCGGACACGATCCATCAATTGGGCGTTTTGATTGACCCGGCAACGGTCAATATTCCAATTTCGGCGGGCTGGAACTGGATCGGTTTTATCCCACAATTTCCGCTGACGGTGAACGAAGCACTGGCGAGTTTGGACCCGCTGAACGGTGATTTGATCAAATCGCAGACGCAGTTTGCCCAGTTTTTGGCCGGTTTTGGTTGGATCGGAAATTTGGAATACATGTCCCCGCCGAACGGTTATTTGTTGAAAATGGCTGCTCCGGGCACGTTGACCTATCCAAATGCGCCGGTCGGTGGCAAGCCGGGAGTTGTTGGCGGGGAGGCCAACAACGGCAAAGTTGACAGCCGAAACTCAATTTTTCAAGTTGACGCGACGAAATTCGAGCATTCCCAAACCTTGATTGCGATGCTTGAAAACTCGAGCGCGAACGTCACCGGAAAGGATTTCGAGCTCGGTGCATTTGTTGGAAATGAATGCCGCGGCGCGGCAAAGGCCATTTGGATCGAGCCTTTGCAGGCCCATTTGTTTTTCCAAACGATCTACGCGAACACGACCGGCGAACTTTTGAAATTCAAGTTTTACGACGGAAAAGACATTTTTGACCTCGACGAAACGATGTTTTTCTCGGCGGACGCAGCGGTCGGGACGGTGCAAAACCCGTTCAAATTTTCGAGCACGATTTCATCGGCAACAGATCCCTCCGGGATGACAAACGAGGATTTCGAGCC
The DNA here is from genome assembly GCA_031398055.1 of Saprospirales bacterium. Taxonomy (GTDB): domain Bacteria; phylum Bacteroidota; class Bacteroidia; order Chitinophagales; family Saprospiraceae; genus M3007. The sequence continues at coordinate 33,640 of JANNMS010000140.1, forward strand.
ATTTTTGGACGTTTTGCCGAACCCAGTTTCAGATTACGCCACGATCCGTTTCCGTTCGCCGGAGGCTGAAAATGTGCGTTTTGAAATTGCCGACGCAGCGGGAAAATCAATCCAAGTTTTTGAATATCAAGCAATTAAGGGCATGAACGCGATGCTCTGGCAGGAGGCCGGAAATTTGCCGCAAGGCGTTTATTTGTTGAAAATGACCGCCGGGAGTTTGGTGATGACCGAAAAAGTGGTCGTCCGTTGAGTTTTGAAAATTAAATAATTGAACGCAAATGAAATTGGGCAAGCACCGAAAGGTGCTTGCCCAATGTTTTTGAAAGTGGAATTTTTCATGCGAACGCCCGGACATAGTCATCCAAATCATCACCATCGGGCATTTCCAGTTTTTTCTTCAACCGAAAGCGCGATTTCCAGACGCTTTCGATGGAGATGCCGAGCGTGTCGGCGATTTCGATTTTGTCGAACTTCAATTTTACCAGCAAAAACAACCGGATTTCGGCGGCGGAAAGTGCGGGGAACTTGAATTTCAGGTGGTCAATAAAACCGGGGAAGTTTTGCTCGAACCGGTGCCGGAAGTGCGACCAATCCCGGTCGGTCAGGATTTTCAGCCCCCGCAGGTTTTCGGTGGATGTGGTGCTGGGCGGCCCCGATTCGCTGGGCGCCAGGTTTTGGTTGGAGAACCGCAATTCCAGTTCTTCGATGACCTGCGATTTTAGGGCGAGCAAGTTGGCCGTGGTTTCGAGTTCCTCTTTTGTGCTTTTCAAATCCGAGTGGGCGTTTTCGAGGGCGATTTCATGAAGTATCGCTTGGGATTCGGCGAGTTCCTTTTCGCTTTCCAAAAGGTTTTTTTCGCTTTCCAAAAGTTGTTTTTCCTGCTCCAAAATGCGCCGCCGCCCCCGCTGCCAAACAATCAGGGCAAACGCAAGGCCCAGTGCCATCAAAAGCGACAGCACGAGGACAATGGCCCGCGACTGCTCGATTTTCCGCTGGCTCTCCACCCCGGCGAGTTGTTTTTCCTTTTCGGCAGTCTCGTATTTGATGTTCAGTTCGCTGATGGTCTTTTGTTTTTCTTTTGAAAACAGGGAGTCCTGTTTCGCCACAAAACTTTCGTAATAGCTGAGTGCTTCTACTGGCTGGTTGGCTTTTTTGCAGAGTTTGTAAAGCAAGTTGAGGGCACTGTTTTCGACCTGCGGGTTCTTGTGTTGTTTGCCGATTTCGAGTGCGGCCAGCAAGTGTTTTTTGGCCTCGATTTGGTCGCCTTTCTGCGCATACACCTTCCCCATGAGGTTTTCCAACGAGCCGTCGTTGGCCCGAGCCTGGGTTTTTTGGTTCCAAAAAATGGCTTCTTCGACGGCTTTTATCGCCTTTGGATACTCGTTGTGGTTGAGCCAAAAGTTGGCCACCTTGCCATAAATCCCCGACAACGCGGTCGGGTTTGGCTGTTTTTTATGGATTTCGATGGCCTTGTCGAAATAATCCACGGCACGCAGGTAGTCGTCCGTGTTTTCCAGTGCCGAGGCAATCTTGAAATAGGCGTAGGCTTCGGCCTCGGTATCGCCCGTTTTTTGGAAAGCCGCGACCGCCAAAAGGCCCGTGGCGGCTGCCTTTTCGTATTCCTTGTTCAGCACCAAGATTTCGGACATTTGAAGGTGTGCTTCGGCGGTTTGCACCGGGTCGGCGGTGGTGGCCAAGAGTTGGGATGCCCGAAAGCTGTGCTGGGCGGCTTCGCCAAAATTTCCCAAACTTATCTCGCTGTTGGCCACCCAGCGCAAAAAGAAGGTGATTTGGGCCGTGTCGCGGGCGGCTTCGGCGCGTTGGAGGCCTGTTTGAAACCATGTTTTCGCGGCGGGGATTTTGGTCTCGATGAAATTGGCGGAGCCCCAAATTTTGGCCAGATAAATCTCCGGGCCCGGGTGCCCGCCCCGGAGTTTTTGGTAAAAACCGCCGTGCGCCCACAGGGCTTTTGCGTCCACTTGTTTCATCTTTTTCTGCACCAATTTCATGTAAAAAGAATCCTGCACCGTGCCGTCGGGCAAGGTTTTGGCGATTTCAAAAACCTTTTCGGCGGGCAGGGTATCGGCTTGGGCGAGGGTGGCGGCGAGTGTAATTTGGTCAAAACTGGTGGCAGGGCTGGCGTTTTTTTCGCGGCAGCCGGATAAAAGCAGGCCGATGAAAAAAAGGAAAAACAGGGGGGTAGTTGGTTGTGGTACCATCAAGTTGGGTTTCGTTTTAAAAATTAGAGTTCGTTTTAAAATTAGAATTCGTTTTAAAATTAGAGTTCGTTTTAAAATTTGAATTCGTTTTAAAATTTGAAGGTGCAATATTCATCATTTGACCAGATGCCAAATGCTGGTTTATTAAAAAAAATCGCCCTGTAATTGCCCAAAAAAGGGCCGTTCCCTGCTTGTCCAAGTTTTTGTCCATGTCAAATTTGTGCTATAAAGAGGTTGTGGTGCTTGGTTTGCCCCCGGATTCACGAAGAATTCAAATTTTAACTAATCACTTTTTTAACACGTCTTTTAATGCAACACGCAAAAAATTACATCCTCTTCTGCCTCACGGCACTCCTTTTCGCGGCAAACCTTTCGGCGCAAAACGCCCAAATCGCCAACCCGACGCTCAGTATCCAAGGTGTTTTGAAAAAAACCAACGGAACCGTCGTGGACAACGGCGCGTACTCGCTCACCTTCAAACTCTACACCGTCGAGGCGGGCGGCACCGCCATCTGGGCGGAAACGCAATCCTCCGTGAACGTCGAAGGCGGCATTTACTCGGCCAGCCTCGGCGCGGTCGCAGCGTTGGCCGTCCCTTTTGACGTGCCCTACTTCCTCGGCGTGACCGTCGCCACGGGGCAGGAAATGCAGCCGCGCACCTCGTTGACCGTCGCGCCGTACGCGATTGCCCTGCTCGGCACCGCGCCCGCGTATTTCGGCGACGTGAAAACCTCCTACAAACCCGCCGACCATGCGGGTTGGGTGTGGTTGAATGGTCGTGCCAAAACTTTGCTCACCGCCCCGCAGCAAGCCCGCGCCACCGCACTCGGCATCGGCGCGAACTTGCCGAGCGACGATAATTTGAGCATCGCGGGCGTGTCCCCAGCAAAGCCCTTGGGCATGACGGGCGGTGCTTCGACGGTGACGATTGCTCAATCGAACCTGCCGACCGTGGATTTTACTGGTACTGCCGCCTCCGCCGGTTCGCACAGCCACTCCATGAGCCGCCGAGGCAACAATAGCGAAACTGCTTACGATGGTAGCAATGGACGCTGTACTGAATCCTCTGCGATCACCTCTGACCGTTCTGTCTGTGGCTCTTTTTATACGAGTGATGCCGGGAGCCACACCCACACCGTCACGGTCGCTTCCGGTGGTTCGGGCACGCCTGTGCCTGTGCAAACGCCCTACTTAGCCCTCAATTTTTTCATCTACCTGGGTCTTTGAGGTCATGTGCCGGCGGGTTCAGCCGCCGAATCGCGTTCCAAGTTTTGGGTACCGGCGGCTAAATTCGCCGGTACTATCCATCTCAAATTTTCATCCTTATACAAATGACTTTTTTACCAAAAAATAGTCGCTTGCGGGGTTGTGTGCTGGCCTTTCTGTGCCTGCTCGGACTGCCCTTTGCGCAAGCGCAACAAAGCCACAATTGCACGACCATCTCGGACGAAGTGCAATACACGGGCGGCGTTTTTTTCAATTACGGCTCCACGACCGGGGCGTTCAACACCCAGAACCGCTCCAATTTCACGATTGGCCAGCCCTCGGTCGGCACGGGCCTGTCGCAGGAGTATTCCAGTGGCCTCGGCTTCTGGACGCGGTTTTTGCTGCCGCCGTTCGCTCCGGCGGTCAATGCTTCGGAAGGCGATTTGCCCGACCGGATCAACGTTTCGTGGACGCCCGACCCGCTTTCCCCGGCGGCCACCTCGGCGTTCAAAATTTATCGAAACGGTACGTTTTTGGCCTTGGTTGACTTTGAAACCTTTGGTTTCGTGGATTTCAACGTTATCGCGGGCACGTTTTACACCTATCAAATTGCGGGCGTGAACAATTTCGGCGAAGGCCAAAAAGGTTCCGCGCTCGGTTTTTTGAACCCCAACGGCGTGGTCACGGGCCAAGTCAAAACCTTCGCGGGCAGCCCGGTGCAAAACGCGACGGTCACGTTGACCCCGACGCTCGGCTCGGCGCTCCAATTCACGGGCGACGACAAGGCTTTTATCATCGGAAACGATTCGTTCCCGCAAGAAAAATGGACGGTTTCGACTTGGGTAAAAATCGGCGCAGGCAACGACAACACCTCGATTTTGGATTTCGGCTCGACCGAAAACAAAAACTTTTGGATCCACACCCTGCCAGCCGCAAGCGGAAAAGGCGTGCGGATCGGCGTGGGCGAGGGCAGCACTGCCAAAACTTTGGATTACGCTTTCCCATCTGCAAATGCCAACGACTGGCACCAAATCGCCATGACCTACAACGGCGGCAGCGTGATTTTGTACTTCGATGGCGAATTTGTCGGCACGAAAGCGACTGGGTTTGCGCCCGATTCTTTGACCGCTTTTTTGGGTCAAAAACCCAACGGCACGGGTTCGTTCATCGGAAAATTGGACGACGTGCGGATTTTCGACCGTCAGTTGAGCCAGACCGAAATCCAAATGACCAAAAACCGCACGGTCAATTCGGATGCTGACGGGCTGGTGGCCTACTGGAAATTTGACGAAGCGGTGGGCACAAAAGGCTTCGACGTTTCAAAAAACAAGATGAAAGCCTACCTCTGCGGCGCGAATTGGACCTCGGACAAACCCCTCGTCCAAAACGCGGGCATCACCAACGAAGCGGGTTATTATAAAATAGATGCCATCAACTACGCGGCCGGCACCACGTTTTCGGCGATGCCGGAAAAATCGTTTTACTTCAACCAGTCGTTGGAGTTCAATGCCTCGAACGGGCAGTACGCCGATTTGACCAATTTTGACCTGCACGACACTTCGACGGTCAGTTTTACTTTCAAACCGTTTGACCTCTCCGGCACGCAGGCCATTTTTTCAAAACAGGGCGCGGGCGGCGCGGACCAAATGTTGGCGACGCTCGAAAACGGCGTGCTGAAAATCAAGATCGGGTCGGACGAAAAATCGTACGGCGCGGTTTCGCCCGGTTTTCACCAAGTGGCGGTGACGATGTTGCAAAATGGCGCGTCGGTCGCGGCACAAGTTTACATGGATGGCGCGGCGGTCGGTTCGACCGAAAATTTCGGGGGCGTGGATGCCGATTTTGCCACCGGCACGGCTTGGACCGTGGGAGCCAAACGCTCACCGGGCGGCGCGGCGGAGCAGTTTTTCACGGGTTTGGTGGACGAAATTGCCATTTTCAATAAAAATTTGACCTTGCAGGAAATCCAACTTGCTGCCAGCGTCGGCACCGATGCGACACACCTCAAATTGAAAAACTATTTCAATTTGAACGAAGGCATTGGCGACAGCCTGCAAGATTTGGGCACGGCCCTGACCGGAATGGGCGTTCGGCACGGCGCAACTTGGGCGACTTCGGCGAAAATCCAAGAGACCTTGCCGCATGAATTTACGCCTTCCATCCGATTGGTCACGCTCACCCCGTCGAACACTTCGACCGACCAAGTGGATTTTATTGACAAAAGTTTGGTGCCAGTTTCGGGTTTCGTGCGCTACGACGGCACGGTTTGTTTTATCGAAAATGCCGAAATTTTGGGCGACGGGTTTCGCTTGTCGCCGCCCGTTTTCACGGACAAAAACGGCAAATTTATCTGCGAACTCGAACCCGGCGCGACCGTCCGGCTTTCCGCAAAATATGAGGACCACACCATCATGCTGCCCTGGTGGGAAGTGCGAAATGTGGCCGCGCCCATCGCGGGCATTTTGTTCCGGGACATCGAGAAACGCGAAGTTTCGGGGCAAATCGCGGGCGGTCTGTGCCGCAAATCGGTGATCCCCCCCGGCGCGATCGTCAAAGTGAAAGTGGCTTCCGAAGATGAATGTTTTGAAAAAATCATCACCCTGACCCACGACGACAACGCGAACGGCAAGTTCAAATTCACGAACCTGCCGCCGAAAAAAATGGTCATTTCGGTCATCGAGCACTCCAATTCGGTGATCTACAATTACTTCCAGTTGCAGGGCGGCGTTTCGATCGACCTGACGTTCGAAAACGACACGATCGATTTTATTTACTTCTCGCCCCCGGAAATCGAACTGACGGCCTTGGACACCAACACTTGCGGCGACCCGATGCTCGAACAATCGGTCAAATACGCCGTGGACGTGCGGGTTTTTCAGGATTACGACGGCGGAAAATGCTATTTGCAGGATGCCGATCTGTCGTTTTTCAATGAAATTGCGGACAAACCGCAGTTCGACACCGTGATGACGGGCGGCAAATTGAAATACAAGTTCATTGCCGGGCAGCCGCAACTCGTCACGCCGCACTTGAAATACCTGACCGTCGCGGCGACGGCAAACGAGCAATCCTCCTCGGCAGTTTTGGAAGCCGTGGTCACGGGCATCCGCGCCCGAAATGTCAATTTCACCTCCACTTCGCCCGACATCCCGATGCTGATCTTGCGCGACCCGCCGGGCGACGCCAGTTCTTCGCGGATGGAAAAAGGCGAGGAATTTTGCTTCGGCCTGAATTTCGGGATTTCATCTTCGGCGACCATCGGGGCAGAACTCGCGGTCTCAACGGGCTTGACCACTGAAATCGCGGTAGGCATCGGTACCGAAAAAACGACCGAAATCTCGGTGACCGACACCGAAACGTTCGGGGTCGAAGCGACTACGGCTGCCACGTTGAGTTCAAATTTGGAGATGTGTTGGGCCTTCGACGAAACCATCCAAACCTCTGACGACGAAGTTTTGGTGGGCGAGGACGCGGATCTGTACATGGGCGCGGCGATGAATTTGCTGTACGGCATCACCGACAATTTGGTCTATGACAAGGATTCTTGCAAATATGACCTGAACCGTGGTTTGATGGTTTTCCCCGACAAATTCGCCACGACCTTCATTTACTCGCAATATCATATCGAGAACACGGTCATCCCCTCGCTCGAATTGGTCGGCGACTTCGAATCAGCAGACCGCTGGCGCGACATTATTGATACGAACACGGAATTGAAAGAAAGCGCGACGTTTGAAGACAACTTCTCCTTCGATGCGGGCGTGATATATGACAAGTCGCAGACAAATTCCATTTCGGCAGGTTTGGATTACCAGTTTGAAGTTTCGGTCACTGCCTCCATTGCCGAAGAACTTGGTATCGAGGTGGACGGCAATGGCATCACCGGGACCTTGACACAAAGCATTACCTTGGGTTTTAATGCTGGTTTGTCCGGTTCCACCAGTAGTTCCACAACAACCGGTTTTACCCTCGCCGACAACGATGCGGGCGACTATTTTTCGGTGGACGTGCTGGAAGACGACACTTATGGAACGCCTGTTTTCAGGACGGTTTCCGGCGCGTCGTCGTGTCCTCACGAAAAAAACACGGTGCCGCGCGAAGGGGTCGAACTGACGGTTGACCGCCAGGTCGCGGTGAACGTGCCCGAAAACGGGGAGGCGGTTTTCAAGTTCACCTTGGGCAATATTTCCCAGACCGAGGATACCCGCGAGTACCTTTTTGGCCTCATCCCGGAATCGAACACGAGCGGTGCCATCGTAAAAGTGCAGGGCGGTAGTGCAACTGACCGACCTTTTGGCCTGCCTTTCGGCGCGGGGCAGGAAGTCATCGTGACCGTCGAACGCGGGCCGACCGAGTTTGACTACGAAGATTTGGAATTTGCGATTTACTCGGAGTGCGAGGACGGGCGCGGCGTGACCTTGGGTTGGGATGCGATTGACCCGAAATTTTACAAATCCTATAATTTGGATGTCCACTTTTTGGAGGATTGCAGCCATGTTGACATTGGTTTTCCGCTCCAAGATTGGGTCGTGACCCCCGCTGGCGGCAACACTTTGTTCATCACTTTGAACAATTACGATGTGGACGACCCAGATCTGGAACTGATCCGGGTGCAATATCGCCGCACGCGGGGCGACGGCTCGTGGATAAATATCACCGAAATTCCGCTCGCCGATTTGGGCCCTGTTTTTGAAATCGTGCAGTGGACGATTAACGATTTGAACGACGGTTTGTACGAAATCCGCGCCGTCGCGCAGTGCGTCGGCGGTCTGGAATCGGGCATCTCAAAGGTCATCAAAGGTCAAATTGAGCGGGAAGCCCCCGTTTTGTTCGGCGTTCCGCAGCCTGCGGATGGTTTTTATTCGCCGGGCGACGAAATCAGCATCACGTTCAACGAGCCGATCCGCTGCGATTTGCTGATCGCCGCTGACCAGTTCGACAACAACAACATCGGTTTGTACAACACCGAGACCGACGAACTGATCGACATGGTTTTCTCCTGCTCGGGCGACAAAATCCAGATCGTGCCGAACGTGCCGGGCAAATATTTTGAAAACAAAGTCCTCCGCGTCGAGGTGGACAACATCAAAGACTTGGTTGGGAACACTTTTGTCCACAAAGATTGGGAGTTCACTTTCGACCAAAACGGGCTGAACTGGCTGGACAGGGAGCATGTGTATGTTTCAAAGTATGAAGAACAAATCAAACGCCTCGAGCGCAGGATCGAGAACCGCGCGGGTTTTGCGAATGCCTACAAACTCGAAGGCATCCCGGCCTGGGCAAAAATTTACCCCAGCGAAGGCATTTTGCTGCCCGGACAGGTCCAAATCATCACTTTCGAGTTCGACTCGACGATGGTTTTCGGGGCCTACGCCGACACCATTCGCCTGCGCGGCACCGATGGCATCGAACCGATGCCCGTCCATGCCCGCGTCGTTTGCCACGACCCGGCGTGGAAAGTGAACGCCGCCGACTGGGACTATTCGCACAATTTCACGGTGCAGCTCGACATCGAAGGCAACGTTTCGACCGACCAAGAGGACATCGTCGGCGCATTTGTCAACGGCGAACTGCGCGGCACGGCCAAGTTGCAGCCCGTCAAACTGCCCGGCCCGATCACGAAGCACGAGGCATTTATGACCGTTTATTCCAATGTTTTTGCGGGGGAAACGGTCGAGTTCAGGATTTGGGACGCGTCAGCCTGCCTGCTTTATGGTTCTGTTTTGGAATCATTTCCATTTGAAGCAGATGGTTTGCAAGGCTCGCCGCAAACGCCGACCATTTTGCACACCAATAATATGGTGCTTCGCCAAATTGATTTGCACGCGGGCTGGAACTGGATATCGTTCAATTTGGCCTTCGCCAATAATTCGCTCGGCTCCGTTTTGGCCTCGGTCAATGACCCGGTCGGCGATTTGATAAAAAGCCAAACGCAGTTTTCGCAAAACGACGCGACGTTCGGCTGGCTCGGTTCGCTGACCTCGCTTTTGAACCCGCCGATGTACCAATACCGCACGGCGGATGCCGACACGATTTTGCAACTGGGCAGTTTGATCGACCCGACGACGGTCAACATTCCGATTTCGGCGGGCTGGAACTGGATCGGTTTTGTCCCACAATTTCCGTTGACGGTGGACGAGGCGCTGGCAAGTTTGACGCCTTTAAATGGTGATTTGATAAAATCGCAGACCCAATTTGCCCAGTATTTGGCCGGTTTTGGTTGGATCGGAAACCTTACTTACATGTCGCCGCCCAACGGATATTTGTTGAAAATGGCAGAGGCCGGGACTTTGACCTATCCAGATGCAGCGGTCGGCGGGAAGCCAGAAGTTGTTGGCGGGGACGCCAACAACGGCAAAGTTGACAGCCGGAACTTGATTTTCCAAGTCGATGCCACCCAATTCGAGCACTCCCAAAC
>JANNMS010000179.1:0-10658 GCA_031398055.1 Saprospirales bacterium
AGAAATCCCGAAGGGATTTTATGTAAAAACTCGCGCCTGAAAACATAAAATCCCTTCGGGATTTGAGGAAAATGCCCTTGCTCTGAGCTATAAACATAGATTCCCTTCGGGAATGGATTTTAATGCGTTTGACCTGAAAAAATTTAAAGAAAAATGTCCATTTCAATAAATCTTTCAGCCGAAACAGAGGCTTTGTTGGTGCAAGAAGCGCATCGTTCCGGCATTGACATTGGTCAATTTGTTGCAGGGCTGATTCGAAATAGCCTTGCTGCTGCGAAGCCAAACAAAGCAAATTTGTCCAAAAGAGAAAGCGAACTTTTTGCCATCATCAATCAAGGTTTTTCCGAAAATTTTTGGGCAAGGTGGGACGAATTGGAAAATAAGCGGCAAGACGAAATGCTCACTGAACCAGAGCATCAGGAGTTTTTGAAAAAAACGGAACAGATGGAAAATGCCAATTTCCATCGGATAAAAGCACTTGCCGAACTCGCCAAATTGCGGAAAATGGATTTGAGGGACTTGATGCAGCAACTTGAAATCTCCCCGCGAAATGGGCAGAATTAGCAACAAAACCCGCCAGTTTCTTGCCGAAAGGGCATCGGGCTGTTGCGAATATTGCAAATCTCAATTATGGTTTTCGACCGCGACCTTTCCCGGCGACCACATCATTTCGGTGGCCGAAGGAGGGAGCGATGGTTTGGACAATTTGGCGCACACCTGCTCCGGTTGCAATGGTCACAAACACACCCACTCGCATGGCATTGACCCGGTAACCGGGCAAAAAGTCAGGTTATTTCACCCAAGAAAAGATGTCTGGGACGACCATTTTCGCTGGTCTGCCGATTTTTTAAGGATAGAAGGCATCACCGCGATTGGCCGGGCGACGGTTGCCCGGCTGAAACTCAACCGCGAATATTTGATAAATCTGCGTTTTGTGCTGATGGTTACGGGTTTTCATCCACCGAACTGACTTTCAAAAACATCAAAATGGAAACCACCCACCTCACCCCCGAACTCCTCGTTTTGCTCCTCGCCATCGGTTTTGCCGCCGGTTTTTTGGATTCGATTGTCGGCGGCGGCGGGCTGATTTCGACGCCAGGTTTGCTCAATTTGTTTCCCGGCTGGCCGATTTTGAGCATCATTGGCACGAACCGAGCGTCGTCCATTTTCGGGACTTCGGTGGCGGCGTGGAATTATTTTCAAAAAGTAAAAGTCGAAAAACGCATCGTGCTGCCGGCCTGCGGCGGTGCGCTCGTCGCCTCGTTTTGCGGGGTGCAACTGGCCAAAATGATTCCGACCGAAAATTTGAAAATCGTGATTTTGGGAGTCGTCGTCGTGCTGGCGGTTTATACTTTTTTTAAAAAAGAGCTTGGACAGATTGAAAATCGCCGTTTTTCGCCCGAAAAAGAATTGTGGGCCGCCCTCGCCGTCGGCTCGACTTGTGGTTTTTACAATGGCTTGATTGGGCCGGGGACTGGGACTTTGCTGGTTTTTGGGTTTGTCAGCGTGGTCGGTTTGGATTTTTTGAAAAGTTCGGCGGTGTCGAAAGCGGTGAATGTTTCGGGCGACGTGAGTTCGTTTTTGGTCTTGCTGGCGAGCGGTTTCATCGTTTGGACGGTGGCGATTCCGTTGGTGATTTCAAATATGGCGGGCAGTTTTGCGGGTTCGAAATTGGCGATTTTGAAAGGCTCGAAATTTATCCGATGGATGTTTTTGGTGGTGGTTTTGGGTTTGGTGGGTCGGTTTGCGTGGCAGGTTTTTTCAATTTGACATCCATTCCAAATGCATTTTTTTGAATTCCCGTGCCCAAAACGCCTCGTTGTGCCCACCTTTTTCGCGGATGATGACCTTCAAATTTTCGTCGCGCACGCCAGCGTTTTTCAATTTCCAATATCCATTTTGCAGACCTGGAGCCATGCCACGGCTTTCAGTTCGGCTGCCGACCAGGTAAAATTTATTTTCAGAAACCGGACCGTTCGGGCCCTGCTGCAAAACCTGTGGATTGAACCAAAACGCGGGCGAAAGCACCCCGATTTTCCCAAAAACGTGCGGAAACCGCAGCCCGGCATGAAAAGTAATCAGCCCACCGAGCGAACTCCCGACCATCCAAGTATGGTCGGGCGAGGCGAGCGTCCGGTAGTTTTGATCCATGAACGGCTTTAAATTTTCAACGATAAATTGCAAATACGGGTCACCTTGCCCGCCGTGATGCCCGCGTTTGAAAGGTGCATATTCTTGCATCCGATCCACGCCCCCGTTGTCAATGCCGACGACGATGGCCTGTTTTCGGATGGGCATTTTGTCAATCATTTTTCCGATGTGCCAGGGGCGACCAAAAGCGGTGTGTTTTTCAAACAAATTTTGCCCGTCGTGCATGTAAATCACGGAATACCGGCGGTCGCCTTTTTGGTAACTCGGTGGCAAATAAACCCGGATCGTGCGGTGTCGATTGAGTTGTGGGATTTGAAAATGATGTAAAATAAGCATCCGTTTTCTATTGATTTTTGGATGGGTCGCCAGTCGAAACGTATTTATCTATGACTTTGGATTTGATTTAAAAGGTCGAAAAATGCGGTAAAATTAAATGGAAACTCGCGTTTCACTACCTTTCGGGCGCAAATTTTGCCAAAAACGACTTTGCAAAATCATCATGCACCTTTCCAAAAAAACAGTCCGCTACCACCTTTGGCTTTTCGGAAACACGATTTCCGAGCGAGCATCACCGTTTTTTTTGTGGCCTTGCCGCTTTGTTTGGGCATCTCGTTGGCTTCTGGCGTGCCGGTTTATTCGGGTTTGATTTCGGGATAATCGGTGGTTTGGTGGTGTCGCTTTTGAGCAGTTCGCAGTTGTCGGTGAGCGGGCCGGCGGCGGGTTTGACGGCAATTTGCGCGATGGCCATCCAAGAAATGGGCAGTGTCGAAACGCTTTTTGTGTCGGTCGCGCTGTCCGGGGTCGTGCAGATTTTGCTCGGCGTTTTTCGGCTCGGCGGGTTCACACATTTGATCCCGTCGGCGGTGATAAAAGGCATGCTGGCGGCCATCGGCATCATTTTGATGTCCAAACAAATCCCGCTTTTGATTGGGTATGGGCAGCCGGATTTTTGGACAAACGAACTTTTTAATATTCTAACATTGAACCACGCGTGGCAGCACATCACCGGCTACATCCAAAATTTTACGATTGAAATTTCGAAAAACGTGATTTTTTTAAATAAAAAATCCATTATTAAATATTTGGACAAAATCCCTGAATATTCCGTCGTGACCGTTTCGGGCAGCGATTCAAAATATTTCGACCACGATATTTTGGAAATTTTTCAAGATTTCAAATTGAAAGCGCGGGCAAAACACATCGAACTGCATTTGGTAAATATCCCGGAAGTTCAGACGATTGAGATTCATTGAAATCAAATTTTAGTCAGGATTCAAAACACCACATTTCAAATTCAAACCAATCGCTCCCGATGTTCAAATTTTTTTTCAACCTATTGATTATCTGCACATTATCTGCTTGTATGGCTTCTAAAAAAACGGTCAACAACCGCGTTTATGCCCTGCGCTTGCGCCCTGACCAAGACTTGAAACAGGAAATTACCGCGTTTGCCAAGCAAAAAAACATCGAGGCTGGCTACATCATCACCTGCGTCGGCAGCCTGAAAAAAGCGACTTTGCGGCTTGCCAATCAGCCCAACACGACTACTTGGGAAGATAAATTTGAAATCGTTTCGCTCGTCGGGACTTTGAGCGCGAGCAGCGGGGTTCATCTCCACGCTTCCATTTCGGATGGAACCGGTAAAACCATCGGCGGACATTTGGCGGACGGAAATTTGATTTACACCACCGCAGAAATAGTGATTGGCGAGGTGTTGGATGTCAAATTCCTCCGAAAATTGGATCCACAAACAACTTACAACGAGTTGTTTATTGAAAAAAAAGGAGTAAAACTGATTGAAAAAAAGCCAAGTTTAAAAATCGGAGTTCGGCACCAGGGTTGATTTTTGGTAAATTTTTATCGGAATTGACCCCAAAATCGGGGGCATTTGGGAGTTTTGAATCCTTATTTAAACAACTCTAAAATTTTTAAGCAATGATTCAAAAACAGACTGCGTGCCTCGCAGCACTGCTTTGCCTGCCCGTTTTTGGGTTTGGGCAGACGCTTTTTACCAAAATTACCGACCCGGCAAACCCCATTTTTTCGTTCCAAAACAATGCGGCGCAGTACAAAGGCTGCTCGTGGATTGACCTCGACGGCGATAATTTGACCGACCTTTTTTCGCCGCCAAAATTCCTTTTCAAAAATCTCGGCGGCGGCCAATTTCAAAAACTCGCAGAACCTGTCGGGGCGACCGGCGGGCAGGGTGCGCAGGGCGCGAGTTGGAGCGATATCGACAACGACGGGCGACCGGATTTTATCCTTTCGCAGTTGTCGTCGCAGGTTTTTTATCAAAAAGACAACTTGGCTTTTGAGGCAAAAACCGCCGCGCTGCCCAATTTTCCAACCTATTCGTCCTGGGATTGCGCCCTCGCAGATGCCAATAATGACGGGCTGCTCGACCTGCTTTTTGTTCACGCTTGCTGCAATTTTCACACGACTGGGCCTTGGCCGTGCTTTTTTTATTTGCAAAAACCGGGCGGCACGTTCGAGCAGGTGACGGGTTACGAATTCACTTCCCAAAACCAGCCGTACACGATTCCGGTCTGGGCGGATTACGATTTGGACGGCGACATGGATTTATTTATCGGCTCTGGGCCGGCGGCGAATGGGGCGAAATCGGATTTCAACTACCGAAATATGTTGAAAGAAACGGGCACTTTTTCGCTGCAACGGCTCACCGACCAGCATTGGGCAGCACCGCAGGACGGCCAAACTTACAATTTTGTGGATGTCGAAAACGACGGCGATTTGGATGTTTGCCTGACGAATTATTCGCAAGCACCGAGCCGTTTTTGGAGAAATGACAAAGGAATTTACACCTCGATTTCGACACCGTTCACCACGACCGAGCAACATTTGGCCAATTGCTGGGGCGATATCGACAACGACGGCGACCTCGACCCGCTGTTCACGGCCGATGGAAATGCCAATTTGCGGGTTTTCAAAAATAAAGGAAATGCCAGTTTTGAGGCTGCGAAAAATATTGGCACTTCGTCGGGCGCGAGTTTTTGCGGCGTTTCGCTGGCCGATTTTGACAACGACGGCGACCTCGATGCCTACGCAAATGGCGTGTCGGCGGCAAAATCACTTTTCAGAAATGACACCTTGGCCACCGGGCGGAATTGGCTTTTTTTGACTTTGGAAGGCACGGTTTCGAACCGCTCGGCAATCGGCGCGACGGTTTTTTTGAAAGCGACGGTCGGCGGAAAATCGGTCTGGCAAATCCGGCAGGTGCAGGCGCACAACTCTTTTCAAAGTCAAAATGACCTGCGCCAGCATTTTGGTTTGAACGAATCCACGACGGTTGATTCGCTGCGGGTTCGTTGGCCGAGCGGTTTGGAACAAAATTTTTCCGGCTTGTCGGCGGGCATTTTTTACAAATTAAAAGAAGGGGAAAACATTCAAGCCATCGTTTCGAGCCTCGAACCGGGGCGGTCGGATTTTGAAATTGAGGTTTCGCCCAATCCTTTTTCGGATAGTTTTTGGGTAAAAATCCCGCTGGAAATTGAAAATGAAATTGCCCGGCTGGAAATTTTTGATGTCGCTGGAAAAGTTGTTTCCCAAAATTTTACAAAAAACGGTCTCGCCTCAGGCGAGAGGAAAATTTTGGTAAAAACGACCGGGCAAGTTGCTCCGGGCATTTATTTTTTGAGGATTTTGACGAAGCAGGGTGGGGCGGCGACGGTGAAAATTAAGCGTGATTAATGAGCCAAAAAGACACAAAAGAGCACATAAGTTTTTGATTTTCAACCTTATGTGCCCTTTGTGCCTTTGTGGTAATTTATCAATACCCAGCGTTCTGCACCAGATTTTTATTCACATCCACATCGCGCTGCGGAATGGGAAAAACCAATTTGTCAGCGTTCCACGCCAGCCCGTTCACCGTGCCTTTCAGCCGTTTTACGTCGTGAATTCGCTGGCCTTCGAAGGCCAATTCGAGGCGGCGTTCCAATAAAATATCGTCCAAAGTCACGCCCGTTTTTGCCGGAAGGCCAGCGCGTTCGTGAACTTTGTTGAAATCGGCATCCCCGTTTTGGCCGGAGCGGACGGCGGCTTCCGCACGAATCAAATACATTTCGGCCAAGCGAAAAATGGGGATGTTTTTGTATTGGTCGCGCCATTTTCCGGTGCGGGTTGCGCCATTTCCATCATAAAAAAGCGAAAGCCGTGCATCGTCAGCATCGTACAAATCGAGGTGTTTTTGATTGATTTCGATATCGCCATCGCGCCCGCCGTAGGTTGGAATCGAGTAAAAAGTCACCAATTCATTGTCGCCATCCTGATTGCTGACCTGCATCGCAAAGATGTATTCCGAAGAATTGTCATCGAGATTCCAAACGTCATCGTAACTGGATTCGAGTTCAAAAAGGTCAGAATCAATGACTTCTCCGGCAAATTCACTGGCCTCGTCCCACTCGCCGAGCATCAAATGCAGCCTTGCGACCAGTGCCATCGCCGCAAATTTGCTGGCATAAACATCATTTTCCTCCGGCAACAAACCAATCGCAGCGTGCAATTCGTCGTGGACAAATTGATAAACTTCTGCTGCCGTGTTGCGCCGGACAAAAGTCGTGGCATCAATCCGCCGGGTCGGTTCGGTGACGATTGGGACGCCCAAACCATTATTTTTTGCCGGGTCGGGATTGGAAAAAAGGCGCGCCAATTCAAAATAACACGCCGCCCGGATGAACCGCGCCTCGCCTTCGACCCGTGCTTTGTCGTCGGCATTGACCACCGCGAGCGCGCCCAAAACATTGTTGCAAGCATTGATTGCGGCGTAGGCCTGCACCCAAGTATTTTCAGCATCGAAATTGGTTTTGAGCATGGATTGGTTAAAGATTTCGCGCGGGTCGCCAAACGTCCCGACCCAACTGATTTCGCCGTCGTTGGCAATCAATTCGGCATCGCGGAACAAATTTCCACCGTAAACGCCCTCTTGGCTGAGGTTGTCGTAGGCTCCGGCGAGGGCAAGTTTGACCAAATTGTCGGTGCTCAACGCCACATCTTCATTGATATCTTGATGCGGGTCGAGATCCAATTTTTTGTCGCAACTGACTGAAAAAAGCAGCAGCGCGGCGAATATGATAAATTTGAAATTTTTCATTTTTTTAAAATTTAAACATTGAAAGTAGTGGTTCCACAGAGGGTCACGGGGGTATGGAGAGCACGGAGTTTTAAAAAAAATCTCTGTGCCCTCTGTTTCTCTGCGAGCCTCTGTGAAACATTTTTAAAACCCAATCCGAATCCCGCTGACAAAAGTTTTCATCTGCGGCGCGGAGTAAAATTCGATGCCATAAGTTTGGTCATCCGCCAAAAAATCGGACGTGACTTCCGGATCCCAGCCATCGTATTTTGTGAAAGTCAGCAGATTCGTCCCCGTCAAATAAATCCGCAGGTTGCGGATGCCGATTTTTGAAAACAGCCGCGACGGCAAATCATAAGCCAGCGTAACACTTTTCAAACGCAAATACGCCCCGTCGGAAAGATACCGGCTGCTGCGGGCGGCGTCACCGTTTGATTTGCCAAGGCGAGCCTCTGGAACTTGGGTGATATCGCCCGGATTTTGCCAGCGGGCCAATTGGTCTTTTGTTTGATTGTCAAACCAACAAGCATTGCACGACATAAAAATGTCGCCCGCTTTCATGATTTTATTTCCAGAAACACCTTGAAAACGGAAATCCAAAGTCAAACCTTCGTAGGAAATTGTGTTGCCGAGACCGCCAGTTAATGTGGGCAGCGGCGAACCGGCGATGATAAAATTGGCGGCATTGAAATTATTGGTATCTGCCCTGACTCCGGGAGTTTCCGGGTCGTTGACGTACCAAAGTGCGTCGCCGTTCGCCGGGTCGACGCCTGCGTATTCGGCCACATAAAATGAACCAATTGGTTCGCCCACTTTCACGACATTCGAATAGCGGCCACCGCCATCAATAATGTCTTGGCCTTCGGCCAATTTTTTAACTTCATTTTTGTTAAATGCCAAATTCAAAGAAGTCGTCCATTTGAATTTACCGGTGGTATTATTTGAATTTACGACAAATTCAAAACCCTTGTTTTGGACTTGCCCGATGTTTTGCCACTGCGTTTTGAAACCGCTCGACGCCGGAACGGGCACTTCTTGCAACAAACCATCAGCGTTGCGGACGTAATAATCAATCTCCCCGGTCACTCGATTTTTGAACAAACCCCAGTCAATTCCGAAATCAACTTCCGTACTTTTTTCCCAAGTCAACTCTGGATTGGCCAATTGGGTTGGCAAAATCGACGAGCCGCCAGCATAACTTGCGGTGCCAAAAAGCCCCTGGCTGAGGTAATTTCCGATATCCGCGTTGCCACTTTGACCCCACGACGCGCGCAATTTCATGAAACTGAGCACTTTATTGTCGTTCAAAAAATCCTCTTCCGACAAAATCCAACCTGCCGAAACCGCCGGAAAAAACGCATATTTTTTGTCTTTTCCAAAACGCGACGAGCCATCCACCCGCGCCGAGGCATTGAAAAGGTATTTTTCAGAAAAATTATAACGCGCTCTGGCGAAATAGGACAAGAAACTGTACTCGTCCAAAGTACCCGTCCCGCCGGTGATCGAAGCGGCACTTTTCAAGGTTTGGAGTTCGTCGGTCGGGAATTGCTCGCCGAAAACGGTGGTGCGGTTGTCCTCGTTTTTGAAATATTCAGAGCCCAAATCCACGCCGAGATTGTGGTTGTCGTACGCTTTGTTCCAAGTCAAAACGGCGTTCGTGTTGTAATCCGTCGCGCCCGCAAAATCCGATTCGGCGTAGCCTTTCGTGGCATTTCCGCCGTCCGTCCGCTCGCCAAAACGCGCCTCGTCGCGGACGCTGAAAAGATTGGCCGCCGCCTCGACGCGCAACGAAAGTGCATTGTTGAAACTGTATTGTCCAAAAGCATTGGTCAAAGTCCGCAGCGAAATCACGCGCCGCGAAGCATCTTCCACATCAATCAAACCATTGTAATAAGTCGTCACCGGGCGGTCGTACAAAACGCCGTTCGCGTCGCGGGTCGGGGTGATCGGGGCTTGCGCGACCAATTGCATCGGCGTCGAAAACTCGTTGTCGTCCGAAACCTGCCGGGTCAATGTCCTCGAAATCGAGTAATTCACGCCCACTTTCAGTTTTTTATTGACATCAAAATCGAGGTTGACGCGCCCGTTGTCTTTTTGCAAATTATTGCCAACCAAAATTCCGTTGTTAAAACCGGTGTTCAAACTCACATAATATCGCATCCGATCGGCACCACCGGAAAGCGTGAGCGCAGTGTTTCGCAGGCTGCCGTTTCTGAAAGCCTCTTCTTGCCAGTCCGTTTTGTCAATTTTTTGCATCCAATCGTCATTTTGGCCGGAGTATCTGTAAAAACGGCTTTTCACAAATTCCGTCCAAGAATCCGGGTCGTCGTAGGCATAGCCATCGATATCGTCCGAATTGTTGGCCGCTTCGGTGAAAAGTTCGATGAATTCTGAGGCGTTCAAAAATTCGCGGCGGCCAGTCGGCTGCGAAAAACCACTTTGAAAATCCAGTTCAACGCGGCTTTGCCCCGTTTTCCCAGATTTTGTGGTGATGATAATCACGCCGTTCGAACCGCGCGAACCATAAATTGATTTTGCGGAAGCGTCTTTCAAAACCTCGATGGATTCGACGTCGTTGAAATTGATGTCGGCCAGCGGATTGAGGTCTGCGCCGTACGTATTTCGGCTCGTTTTCGACAGCGGCACGCCGTCAATCACAAAAAGCGGCTCGGTTCCGGCACTGATTGAGCCGACGCCACGAACCCGGACGCGCGCCGCACCGCCCAATTTTCCGTTGACACTTTCGATAGCGACCCCGGCGGCTTGGCCCTGCATCGCTTGCTCAATCGAGACGACGGGCATCGATTTGATTTTGTCGCTTTCGAGTTTTGCGATGTTCCCGGTCAAAGTCGTGCGGAGTTGTTTTCCGTAGCCGATGACCACAACTTCGTTGATAAATGTCTGATTTTCAACAATTTGAACATCAATCACGGATTGGTTGCCGACCACAATTTCTTGCGTTTCGTAACCTGTGTAGGTAAAAACCAGCACGGCGTTTTGGTCCGAAACCGAGATTTCGTACTTGCCATCGGCATTCGAAACCGTGCCCGACCGGGTGT
Organism: Saprospirales bacterium; assembly: GCA_031398055.1. GTDB lineage: Bacteria > Bacteroidota > Bacteroidia > Chitinophagales > Saprospiraceae > M3007. Next base: position 10,297 of record JANNMS010000179.1, read on the forward strand.
TTTTTTGGATGACGGTGACCCCAATCATGGATTCACCGGCTGCATCTGTAACTTTTCCGGAAATTTTGCGCTGCGCAAAAACGCCCGCGCCCCCGACCAGAAAAATCAGGAAAGTGAAGAAAATTTGTTTCATACGAAAGTTTGATTTTGGTAAAAAAATAATGGTTTATCTAAAAATTGCTTGCCAAAAAGCAAGCGTGGCTAACGTCGTTTCGATTAAAATTAAGTAGGTGAAAGTAAGTTTTCAGGTGTTTGAAAAAGCGGCAGAGCCGCAAAATATTTGTAGTAGTGACCCAACGAAATTTTTTCAGAGGTGCGTAGCACCGAAATATTGCGGTGCTACGCACCTTGCTTGTGATTGT
>JANNMS010000204.1:0-38593 GCA_031398055.1 Saprospirales bacterium
GTCGGCCACGTCGAAGTGAAAATTTGCAGACAAGCCTTCCACCGCATCGGCGTTTACTTTTGCGGGCAGGTCGAACAAGAATTTTTTTGCGTCAATCATTTTTGAGAGATTGGGATATTTTGAAATTGAGATATTGGGAAATTGGGATATTCTGAAATTGGGCATTTTATCACGATATCTTAATATCGTAATATCAAAATATCTCAATTTCCCATTTTATTTTCGCCCAAATGTAAAACGACTTTCTTCAATCAAGTTCTTTTCAAAAATGTTCAACTCAAATCGTTTAAGGTTCATCATTCATCGTTCATCGTTCATCGTTCCAATCATGATTTTTTCTTTTTTCGCCTGCGCCCCGTCGGGCAAAAAACCGGTGGCGATTCCACCAAGTTTTGACTGGCAAGGCCACCGCGGCTGCCGGGGTCTGATGCCCGAAAATTCAGTGCCCGCGTTCATCAAAGCCACTGATTTTCAAGAAGTTACGACTTTGGAACTGGACATTGCAATTTCAAAAGACAAACAAATCATCGTCAGCCACGAGCCGTGGTTCAATCCCTCGATTTGCCTTTTGCCCAGCGGCGACAGCATCCCAAAACGCGACGAGGAAAAATATTTGATCTACAATTTTACCGCCGAGGAAATTCGCGGTTTTGATTGCGGCAGCCGTGGAAACGCCCGTTTTCCAGACCAGAAAAAACAGAAGACCCACAAACCGCTGCTCCGCGAAGTCGTCGGAACCATCGAACGAAAAATGGGCGGCCTCACCAAAATCCGTTGGAACATCGAAATAAAAAGCCGCCCGGATTGGGACGGCATCCGAACACCACCCGTCGAAGAATTTGCCAAAATACTTTTGGCCGAGTTGAAAAATTTGGGTATTGAAAATCAAACAGTTGTGCAATCTTTTGACGTCCGCGCGATTTCGGCGGTGCACAAAATGAACCCAAAAATCAAAACGGCCTACCTGATTGAAAACCTGCAAGGCATGGCCGCAAACCTCAAAAAACTGGATTTCACACCAGATATTTACTCACCTTATTATTTGTTGGTCACCCGAAAATTGGTCAAAAACTGCCACGCCCGCGGCATGAAATTGATTCCGTGGACGGTCAACGATGTTCCGGCGATGCGAAAATTGATCCGAATGGGCGTGGACGGCATCATCACGGATTACCCTGACAAGATTTCGGAGGTCGGAATTTATTCCGACCATAAAAAAAGGCCAATAAAAAAGGCGGAATAAATTCCGCCCTCCGTCCAACCCGCTGATTTTCAATATTTTGAATTGAAATTTCTTTTTGAAAAAATCTTCTGACTACTTTTGGCCGTCTTTTTCAGTTACCTTTTTTTAGTAAATCGTTTATTGCAAAAACTGATACAAACTTTCATGAACTCTAAATCAATCGTCCTGCTGGCATTTTTTGTGTGGAGCGTTTTGTGCACCACATATTATGTCTACGAAATAAAAGGTTTTGGCGCCAACCGCGAGAAAATTGAGATTTCCAAACCCAACCCGGCGGTGGTAGAAAATGCCATCCAACCCATCGAAGAAACGGCAACCGAAACCCCGGCGGTCGAAATTCCCGAAAAAACGGCACCGACAACCACAAAAAAACCAGAAACGAACATCGAAAAAGTCTCGGTGGTCGAATCAGCAGAGGCAACCGAAATTCATTTTCCGTACAATTCGACCGAAAAAGAAGCGGATGCGGAAATTGAAGATTATCTCACTCGTCTGGCTTCGCATTTGAAATCGTCGGGTGAAAAAGTGTTGATTGCTGGGCACACCGACGGCATCGGCAATCCAAAATCGAATGTAGCCATCGCCGACCGCCGGGCAAAAAACATCCGCGATATTTTGATAAAAAAAGGAGTCGATGCCGATCAAATTATGACCAAATCCTACGGCGAGAGCCGACCAAAAGCATCGGACGACACCCCGCAGGGCAGATATGAAAATCGGCGGGTCGAGATTTCGGTGGAATAATTTTTTCCTTTTGTCATCCTGAAAGGATCTGTCCAAGTTCAAAACTCAGCATTTTTACTTTTAGAAATATTTCAAACCATCTTTTTTGATGAAAAAACTAATCAACTTCTTCGGTTTTATCCTGCTCGGAATCCTCACTTCTTGCAATGCTTTCAAGCAAAGAGTCAATGTCGGCCCCGGCACGGAGGCCATCGAAGACCATACTTTCGAAATTTTGTTGATGCTCGGCGTGGCTTTCGCCCTCGGTTTGTGGCTCGGCTGGATTTTGTGGAACAAATACAAACTGATGGTCGAAGGTTTGCAGACCGACAACGACAGTTTGACGGCAGCCAACCAAACGCTGCGCGCAGATTTCGATGCGACGAAGGCAAAATTGACCACCGCCGAAAACGGTTTGGCGGCAGCCAATCAAAACGTGGACAGTTTGTCCGCCGAAATCCAACAAAAAAACCTGAAAATTGAAGAAAACGAAGCCGATTTGGACGACTTGATGCTCCAATATCGTGATTTGGATACGAAATATGGCTTGACCATCGCCAGCACGCCGGAATCAAAAGAAGTCCCGATGGAAGTCACGACCTCGCCGACCGATATTTTTGTATCGGATTTGGCAGCAGATTTTGCGGACGAAGTCGCGCCGGAAGAGCTGGACGTGGCTGTTTTGCCAGAAATTGAAACGGTTTCTGAAAATGTGGTTGCGCCGGAAGTTGACATGGGTTTGCCCGACGTGGCTGTTCCGCTTTTTGATATTCCTGAAATGGAAGCGCCGAAAATGGAAGAACCGGAAATTGAGATTTCGAAGGTTGAAATGCCTGTTGCCGATTTGCCGACGATTGAATTTCCCGAGGTTGAATTTCCAAAAGTTGAGGTCGAAACCCTCCCTCCAGTTGTTGAAATTCCAGAAATCAAAGCAGAAGAAGTGACCGAAACGGTGGTCATTTCAATCCCCGAACCTACCCAAACTGAAATTTTGGCCACTGAATTTCAGTCAGAAATTCCAGCGGAAAAACTTTTGCCCGTCGAAGAAATCACCGTCGAAGAACCCGTGATTTTGAACGAACCGAACGAAGTGATTTGGATCGAAGAACCGAAAACGATTGACCAAATTTTGGATGAACCGGACGAAGTGATTTGGATCGAAAAACCAAAAACGATTGACCAAATTTTGGACGAAACGCTCGGCGAACCCGAGCAAGAACCCGAACCAATTGCCGAAGAACCCATTCCATTGATGACTTTCAGCGATGCCGCTGCGCCGCTCCTCGCACCAAAACCGGTTTCCGAAAAACGCGACGATCTGAAAGTGGTGGAAGGCATCGGCCCAAAAATCGAAGAAATGATGTTCCGGAATGGGATTTATACTTTCACACAATTGGCCGCCACGCCCGTCAATCGTTTGAAAGAAATGCTCGTCGCCGAAGGCCCGAATTATGCCATGCACGACCCTGGTACTTGGCCTGCGCAATCGCTGCTCGCGGCAAATGCCGAGTGGGAAAATCTGCGGGCGTACCAAAGTTTTTTGAACGCAGGCAAACGCCCATCTTAGTTATCGGTTGATCGGTTATTGGATAATTGGTTTTTACAAATCACCATTTTCCCAATAACCAATTCCCCAATAACCAATATCTAATCACTAATTTAAATAAACTATGTTATCTTTTTTGAAAAAGATTTTCGGCTCGGGGCAGGAAACTGCGAAAGATGCCACAAAAGATGCAGCCGAAACTGCAAGTGCTTTGAAAAATAAGGCCACCACCGTTGCCGATGATTTGGCAACAAAAGCAGATGGTGCTACTGAAAATTGGGCCGCCGATGCTTGGGCAAGTACCAAATCTGCCGCCGCCGCCGCTGCTGGAAAAGCCACTGAAATGGCCGACAAAGCCAGCGATGCGGCCGCCGAAAAATGGACGGAGGCAAAATCCACTGCCGCCGTTTTGGCTGACAAAGCAGGTGATTTGACCGAAAATTTGGGTGAAAAAGCATCCAAAATGGCCGATTCCGCTGCCGATTTGGCTTCCGAAAAATGGACGGAGGCAAAATCCACCGCCGCCGTTATGGCTGACAAAGCAGGTGATTTGACCGAAAATTTGGGCGCAAAAGCATCCAAAATGGCCGATTCCGCCACCGATTTGGCTTCCGAAAAATGGACAGAAGTAAAATCAACTGCCTCGGTTTTGGCCGGCAAAGCAGGTGATTTGACCGAAAATCTGGGTGAAAAGGCCTCGAAAATGGCCGATTCCGCCACCGATTTGGCTTCCGAAAAATGGACAGAAGCAAAATCAACTGCCTCGGTTTTGGCTGACAAAGCAGGTGATTTGACTGAAAATTTGGGCGGAAAAGTCATGGCCACGACTGGGGCTTGGGCTGAAAAAGCAGGCGACGTCGCTGAAAATTTGGGCGGAAAAGTCATGGCCACTGCCGGAAATTTTGCCGAAAAAGCAGGCGATGTTGCTGAAAATTTGGGCGCAAAAGTTTCGAGCGTTGCCGATGTCGCGGGCGATGTGGCTGCCGAAAAATGGGCTGCCGCAAAAGATTTGGCCGGCGACCTTTCCCAAAATGTGGGCGCAAAACTGGGCGAAGTTTGGGACAAAGCCCAAACCGCAGCCGCCAACCGCGACGAAATCGTGGGTGATTTAAAAACTTCCGCTGCCGAAAATATGTCAAAAATCGGTGGTCATTTTGATGCTCTGACCGACAAAGCCAAAGGTTTGCTCGGCGACGCGGGCGACAAATTGACCGATGTTGCCGATGCCGCAGCCGACAAAAGCCAAGGTTTTTGGGAAAAAGCAAAAGCCTTCGGCGAGGACAAAACTGCCGATGCCGCCAAAAAAGAAGCAGACGTTTAGTTTTTCAAAACTGAATTTTTAATAAAAATCAGACCGGGTGACTGCGAAAGTTGTCCGGTCTTTTTTTGCCCAAAATGGTCGGTCAGTTTTCCAAAATTGCCATCTGTCGGAACATTTCACAAAAAACGGAACGGCTTTCTACATTTGACCGAAAATTATTTTCAATCAAAATTTCATTTAAAAAATATGAAAAATCTGCTGTTCGGCTGCGTTTTGCTTTTCATCTCGGCCAAAATGTTTGCCCAAGAACCCTCGAACAAACTCCAAAACTACCAATTTTCGGACATGAAAATGGTCGGCGTGACCCCCGTCCAAAACCAGCACAAATCTGGCACGTGCTGGGTTTATTCCACCAATTCATTTCTCGAAAGCGAATTGATGCGCATGAAAAAAGGCAAATTTGACCTTTCCGAAATGTTCGTCGTGCGCGCGGGCTACCTCGAACGTGCCGAAAATTATGTCCGTCGCCAAGGCGCGGCGGCCTTCGGGCAGGGCGCGGAAAACCACGACGTTTGGAATATTGTCAAAAAATATGGCATCGTGCCGCAGTCGGTTTACGCCGGTTTTCCGACCGGACAGGACAAACCAAGCCACGGCGAAATGGAATCTGTTTTGAAAGCGATGCTCGACGCGCTGAACAAAATCCCCGGCGGAAAACTGTCGAAAGAATGGAAATCGGCCTACGCCAGCGTCGTGGACAGTTACATGGGTGGCACGCCGCCGCAGAATTTTACGGAAAATGGCAAAAACTACACGCCCCAGACCTATTTTCAAAGCCTCGGCCTGAACCCGGACGATTACGTAGCCTTCACTTCGTACTCGCACCACCCGTTTTACAAACCTTTCGTTTTGGAAGTTTCGGACAACTGGTCGAACGGCGAATTTATGAACGTGCCGATTGACGATTTGCTGGCCATCGCCGAAAATGCGGTGTCGAAAAACTACTCCGTTTTGTGGGCAAGCGACGTGAGCGAAAAAGGTTTTTCGGCCAAAAACGGCCTCGCTTTGATGCCTGCAAAAGATTGGGCGGACATGTCCGCGACTGAAAAAGACTCGGTTTTTGTCAATCCAGTCAAAGAAAAATGGGCAACCCAAGAAGACCGTCAAGTCGCTTTCGATGAACTTTCGACTACCGATGACCACGGCATGCACATCGCCGGAGCGGCCAAAGACCAAGCCGGGACGAAGTATTTTTTGGTAAAAAATTCGTGGGGAACGGATGTTTGCAAGGAAGCGGCGGGTTATATTTATGTTTCGCAGCCCTATTTTCGCTACAAAACCATGTCGTTGATGGTTCATAAAGATGCGGTTCCGCAGGCGATAAAACAGAAATTGGGGATGTGATTTTTACCACAAAGGCACATTAGAAAACATAAGTTTCATTTAAAAAATGACTTAAAACTTATGTTTTCTAATGTGCCTTTGTGGTAAAAAAAACTGCGTGTTGAAACATCTCAATTGGTGATTTTCACTTTCGCCCCGTCCGCCAAATTGCTCTGCCCGCTCAAAACCACCTTTTCGTCCAACGCCAAACCGCCGCGGATTTCCACTTTTTCGCCCTGCTGCCGTCCGATTTCGATGGTTTTTTCTGCGGCGATGCTGTCGTTTTTTACCACAAAAATTTTCCCGTCCTGCAAACTTCCCGCGATTGCCCGGCGCGGCAAAATCATACTTTGTCTCGCAAAACCGAGCGAAAAAACGGCTGAACCGTGCATTCCCCCGAGCAAATCGCGGCTTGAAGTGTTCGCCACCTCGATTTCGACATCATAATTAAAGGTGTTGTCGGCTTTCAAAGCGATGTTCGTTACCCTGCCGGAAAATGTTTTTTCTTTAAAAACATCTGCTTTTATTTGGACGGTTTGCCCTTTTTTTACCGCCAAAATATCCTGCTCGGTCACTTTGACGTGCAGCAAAAGTTTTTGCAAATTCGCCATCGCAGCCACCTGAATTCCCGGCCCGATTACGCTGCCTCGTTCGATGAACCGCAGGCCAATCGTCCCGGTCATCGGTGCGGTCAGGCTGGTTTTTGAAATCTGTTTTTTCAATCCTTTGATTTTGGCTTCGGCGGCGAGGATGCCCAAATCCACTTCCTCGATTTTTGATTTTGAAACGGCCTCACCTTCAATCAAATTGGCGACCCGGCCACGGTCTTTTTGCAATTTTGCGAGATTGGCCGACGTGGCTTCGAGTTCGATTTGCAACATTTCGTCGTCCACTTTTGCCAGCAAATCGCCTTCGTTGACCCAATCGCCTTTGTCTTTGAAAACCTCCAAAACGCGCCCGGCCGTCTCCGAAATCACCAACATTTCTTTAAAAGGCATAAAAACGCCCTCCGCTTCGAGACTCGTGGACAGATTTTCCATGGTCGGATGAACAATTTCCACCGGAATGTGGGCGCGGCTAACTTGCGAAAGTGCCGCTTTTGCGGTCAGTTCGGATTTGTTTTTTTGCAATTTCCAGGCGACGAAAGCCACCGCTGCCGCCAAAACCAAAAGAAGAAGGATATTTTTTTTCATTTTTCAAAAGCCGAAACGTTTCGGGCGGGCAAAAGTACGAATGGGGAAATGGTTATTGGTTATTGGGAAAATGGTTATTGGTTCACGCACAAATAACCATTTTCCCAATAACCAATAACCATTTCACCGAGTCAGGACAATGTAGTCCCGCAGCAAAGTTTTCAAAAATTCCACCCGATTCAACGGTCGTTCACCGATACCCAAAATCGGCATCAAATGCGTCACCAAATCTTCGACAACCGCCTCGTGCGCATCGTTTTTATATTGTTGATGGCGGCTCAAAACATTTTTGACAAACAACATATCCCGCTCCGACATCTGTTTGACCTGCGGAAAAACGGGTTTGTAATTTTCCAAAGTCTGGATATTTTGAATGTCCGTCAGCCGGAAAATATTGCGGGTGTTGTGGATTTTGATGACCGTCGTGTTCGCGGCCATGTCGCCGAGCCGTTGGCTTTTGGCCGTCGTTTTTATCAACATCGAACCGATTGCGGCCATCGAAAACACCGAATCAGCGAGGTGCAAAATCGCGCGGAGCAGCACGTCCGACCATTCCGGGTCTTTTCCGTCGAGGCGCACGACTTTCACTCCTGTAACTTGTTTGCCCACTGTTTGCCCAAAATTGACCATTTCCATCACAATTGAGTACAAAAAAAACGCACCGAGCGGAAAAATGATGAACCAAACGTGCGCCGGCAGCAAATCAAAAATCGCCCCGCCGGTCATCGCCCGCAGCAACATCGCAAAAATCCCGTAACCAAAAAGCACGATCGCCAAATCCAAAGCCAAGCCCAAACCGCGCTCGCGCAACGTCGCCAAATCATACTCGATCGTCACGTTTTGAGTGGTGTTAATTTCGATGGTTTTCATCTTTGGATTTACGATTTTGGATTTACGATTTTTGATTGATGGCCATTTTCGCCCGCCAAACTTCCCCATTTTTTTCCATTTTCAAAAAATAAAAACCGCCCGGCAAACCGCTAGTTTCCATTTTTAAAACAGGTTCGCCTGTGGGCAGATTTTTAAAAACCACCGATTTCGCAAGCCGACCAGCCGCATCGAAAAGGGAAAAACGCGCAGTTTCGCCTTCCAAACATTTCATTTTTACAAAAAAATCGCCCGTCGTCGGGTTTGGAAAAACTTGCGGGGCGGCGGCATTTTCATTTTTAAAAGAAAAATCCGAGACCATTTCATCCGAAAAACGGACGCAAAAATCCACAACCTGCCCAGATTGAAAAGTACCGCAGGGCAACGGCGGCGTGTCCAAATTCGTAAATTTTTTCATCACCACCCGCAGCCGCGAAATCCCGGGCGGCAAAAAATCGGGCGTCTTGAATTCGCCTGGCAACGCCCCATCGTGCGAAAAACCCGGGTCAAAAATCATTTCATCCGCATCCAAAAAATCGCCGTCAAGGTTCAAATCTGCAAAAACCCGGAAATAATTCTGCGTCGCCGAACCCGCAAAACCGGGCGTCAAAAGCACTGCGTATTTTGTTTTTGGGTGCAAAACCAGCGTGTCGGACAGTTTTTCCATCGTAAGATTTTGGTAACCCGCGCCGCCCACGCCGACCTTCGGGGACGCCCAATCCCCAATTTTTACCTCGTTGACCCATTCAAAAAGTGCGTTTTGGCTCGCCGAAAAACAGTAATCCAGTTCGGTGCAAGCCCCGCAACCGGCAGTTTGAAAATAAAACGAAGGCGAAAAAACGGTCGCGCCGCCGGGGCAATTCGACTGGATTTGCACTTCAAAACGGGTACATTTTGGCAAATCCAACAGTGAAATTTGGGCAGTGCCGCAATCAAAAAACTGCCAATCCGGCGCGTTTTCAGGTCGCAACCGAAGTTTGTAACCTGCCGCCGACGGATATCCCGACCATTCCAAAGTGCTGGCCGTCGAAGTTTGATTTTGTAAAAAAATATCGTCCGGCGGGGCGCAGCAGCCCGCTGTTTTTTCCAAAGAAATGCCCGACCAAATGCTTTCGGCGGTGGCACATTCAGATTTTAGGGAAATTTCGTAAAACGTGCATTTTTCTAAATTTTGAACCCAAACCGGCGGGGTGATTTCCTCAATTTTTGACCAAAAACTACCCGTGTCGAAATTGCGATATTTTAAGTCAACCCTTTGAAAATCAGACAGTTCTGACCAATCCAAAAGCATCGAAGAGTCGGTCGCGGCCAGCAATTTCAAACCAAATGGAGCAGGGCAAGCGGCGCACCCGTTTTGATATTTTTCGAGCAGTTTTTGTAAATCCAACCGCCCGCCGGAGACCGTGATTCCAGCCAAACTGGCGTTCGGCGAGACATTTTCCAAAAGCATTTTTCGGACGGTAAAAGTGGCCGCCGCTGGGTTGATTTTGGCAATCGCAATCAAATTTGGGCAAGGCGCGGCGTACAAAAGTCCCACCGCCCCGGTCACTTGCGGCGCGGCGAACGACGTGCCGGACTGTTTTCCGCACTGATTTCCGTTGAGCATCGTGTAAATATTTTCCCCAAAACCGGCCAAATCAATGTGTTTTTTGCCAAAACCGGAATTCGCAACGTGCTGGTCGGCGGCATCCACGCTGGTCACGGCAATCAAATAATTACTCGGGCAGGCGGTCGGCAAATCGCCCTGCGTGTCCACGTTGATTGCCGAATTTGCCGTCGCGGCGATGTTCAAAATGCCTTCATTTCCCAAAAAATCGTACACCCCACACCACAACGGTGCGTCGGCCGGCTGCCCAAAATTGATGCCCCACGATGCGTTCGTCGCCACGATAAATGCACCACGTTTTCCATCGGTTTGGTTGTACAACTCCCTCATTTTCAACGTATAATCATAGGCCGACAGGATTCCCCCGACGTTTCCGGGGCAAACGATGGGCATGATTTTTACCTGCCAATTCACGCCGGAAATCCCTTTTCCGTTGTTTCCCCGCGCCCCGATGATGCCAGCGACCGCGCTACCGTGCTGATTGAAATAGCCGTTCGGGGAGTCATTATTTAACAAAAAATTCCAGCCATTGGAGTCGTCGGTGAAGCCGTTTTGGTCGTTGTCGAGGCCATCATTTGGGATTTCGAGGTTGTTTTTCCACAGGTTTCCGGCAAAATCGGCCTGCGGAAAATCAAAACCGCCGTCAATCACACATATTATTATGGTGTCGCCAGCCGGGGTCACGCCGCCGGTCGTGATGTCCCACGCTTTTTCAGCGGCCAAATCCGCGCCGCCGGAATTGTTTTTTAAATAATATTGGTAGGAAAAATAGGGGTCGTTGGGCAAGTTGGTCGGAGGCCGGAATTTATTCCGGCCATAACAGGCGGAATAAATTCCGCCCTCCAGTCCCCTGTTTTCCAATAAAAAATTGAACTGCGCTTCCAAAACATCCGGCTGGTGCCGCAGTTTTTCGAGCAAATTATTTCCTGAAATTTGACTTTCGTCAAAGGAAAACAACCAGATATTTTTTTTGGAAAAAACGGAGCGGTCGCCTTTTTTTTGAAAAACGGAGCCCCGGTTTGAAATTTCAAAATCCATTTTTTTGGCAAAAGAATCGGGCAAAATGCCTTTGCCGAGGCTCACCAAAATCTCGCCCGGCACACGTTCGAGCGTTGGCGTTTGTCCAAAAATGGGAGAAAAAACAAAGATTGTGAAGAAAAAACAAAGTAATCTCACGGAAAATCGTTTGAAAATCATAGCCACAAAACTACGGCATCGTCAAACTACGAGCGGCTTAATTTCTTGAAATTGCAAATTTTTGCAAATCTTGCCGACTGAAAATGGTGATTGGTTATTGGAAAATTGGTTATTGGTTTCTGCCAACTACCAATTTCCCAATAACCAATTTTCCAATAACCAATTTGAAATGAAAAAACTCACAGCCGATTGGGTCTGCCCGATTTCCCGCCCGCCGATTCAAAATGGGGTAGTTGTCACCGATGATTCCGGCAAAATTTTGGCCGTCGAACGTGCCGAAAACCACGACCCCGCCAGCCTCGAAAAACACCGGGGCATGCTGATTCCAGGGTTTGTCAACACGCATTGCCACCTCGAATTGTCGCACATGAAAGGCAAAGTGGCGACTGGGACGGGTCTGATTCCGTTCATTTCTGCCGTCGTGACCCAGCGAAATGTGGCGGCGGAAGCCATCGCCGAGGCCATCGAAAAGGCAGAAAAAGAAATGTTGAATGGCGGAATTGTTGCGGTTGGAGACATTTCAAATACTTCCGACACGTTTTTTGTCAAAGAAAAGGGGCGGTTGCGCTACCATACTTTTGTCGAGATGTTCGATTTTTTGCAGGAAGAAAATGCCGAAAAAACCTTCGCGGCGGGGCGACCGATTTTTGACTCCTGCCGACCCGCGCCGGGCAGCCAAAAAACCATCGTGCCGCACGCGCCGTATTCTGTTTCCAAAAATCTTTTCAAAAAAATCAATGCCCACAACCCGCATTTTGGCGCAACGGTGAGCATCCACAACCAAGAAACGCCACCCGAAAACGAACTTTTTTTAAAGAAAAAAGGCGCGTTTTTGGATTTTTACAAAAAGTTCGGCATTTCGCTGCGGGCGTTTTCGAAGACGGGAGAGGCCTCGATTTTTTATGCTTTTGAAAATATGAACCCGGCGAACCGCACCCTTTTTGTCCACAACACTTTGACGACGCGGGAGGAAATTTTGGCGGCGCACGGTTGGAGCAACCATGTTTTTTGGGCGACTTGCCCGAACGCGAATTTGTACATCGAAAATCGGCTGCCGAATTACCAAAATTTTATCGAAACGAACGCCCGCGTGACCGTCGGCACGGACAGTTTGACTTCGAATTGGCAACTTTCGATTTTGGAAGAATTGAAAACCATCGCGCGTTTTCAAAGTTACGTCCCGATGGATTTGATGCTGCGCTGGGCGACTTTGAACGGGGCGCAGGCACTCGGTTTTGAGGATTCGCTGGGCAGTTTGGAAGTGGGGAAAACGCCGGGGGTGCTGGTTTTGGATGGGTTGGAAAATGGGAAAATCGGGGGAGGGACGCGGGTACGACGGCTTATTTAACGATGAACTATGACCGATAAACTATAAACATTTTGGCCGTGAAAAGAAAAGACATTTTTAAAAAATGTCTTTTCTCGTATTGTTAAAAACCTATTTTACAAATAATTAAATTGAAAAATTGTGGGCAAGTATTTTTGGGTTTTGCTTTTGTCTGTTTTTTTAACTTTCACTTTGAGTGGGCAGGAATTGTTTTTTGAAGAATTTAGCAATTTTCAAAACTTGAAAGAAATTGATTGGCGAAAACTTTCGGTGGATACTTTGCATCCTGTCCGCCATGCAAATCTGGTTGCCCAAATGGATAAATTTCAGACTTCAAATGATGAAATTTATGCACCAGACGGCGATACCTGTAAATTTCTGAGCGATTATTTATTTCTGACAGACCTGAACCATGACGGAAAAACTGAATTGGTAAATCGAGGTTTCTCGATGCGATTTTGCGGCAGGACTCGAATTTTTCAAAATAATTCCATCCCCGTCGAATTGTCCGAAATGATGGGAGTGGTTATTTCTCTGAAAGACACTTTAAATTGCATTGAGGTGAAAACCAAAATCGATAACAATGCGGGCGAGGATTTTTACGAAGGCATCGGTTTTTATCGGTTGGACAAAAAAACTTTTAAAATCAAAAATGCCCAATTCCTTTTTTGGCAAGAAATAACGGAACCTGTTCCAAATTTTCAGGCCGAGAAAATCAAAATTCCACGCAGCACGATTGTTTGGAATTCGCCGCCGAGATTGAAAATTTCAAAAAACGAATGGTTTTACCGGATTCAAGTTGCAGCAGTCACCGTCGAGCAAGTTGGTTTCAAACTTTCATCGCAAACGTTGGCATCGGGTGAAAAATGGGAACTTGTTTGCATTCCAATTTCCAAAACTTCGACAATTGTTGACGAGAACGCATCCTATTTAAGTGCCACAAAATCAAACAAGCAATTTGTGATTGGGTGGATTGAGTTATGATTGGAAAGGATGAAAATTAAAATTTTCGATTATTTTAAAACCGTTATCCAACCTTCGGGATGCACACCAACCAATTCATTTTTTGTTGGATGAATTTTCAAATCCATTGCAGTCAGCGGAATTTTTCCAAAAATTGGAGTCTCGTTTCCGGGCAAAACAAGGGCATTTGTTAAACAATTTCTGTTTTTAAAACGTACAGAAACCCCCGTCGCAACCGGAAAACTGGTTCGACTTCCGTCTCTATTTTGAAAAAGCCGTGTGCCGATAATTCTCAAACCCAAAAATTCGCGGATTTTTTCATTGATGCAAAGCACCATTGAGTCGGAATTCACCTTGCTTTGGACAAAAATTTGTCGGATTTTATCTTTGTCAATCCATCCGCGTTCAAAATCAGCGGCATCGTCGCGGTTTGAAATTTCAATGTTTGCAAAAACTGAAAGCATCAGAATTGGATGTTTTTGTAAAAAAATAAAGGTGACTGTCGTTTTTGAATTTCCTAAAAATCAATCAAAAACAACCCGCCCGACAGCCGACGAACCATTTTCCATCAAAAATTGACAAAAATAAACGCCGCTCGGCAGCCCGTTCCGGGCGATGAAAAACGAGGTAGAATTGGCCTCGCCGATGCTAATTTTTTGCCCGGCGACGTTGAATATTTTCCACAAAATTTTTCCAGCAGTTTGATTTTCCAACAAAACTTGGACGCGGTCGTGCGCCGGGGAAGGCCAGATTTTGGCGGTCGGCCAGCGTTCCAAATCGTTCACGGCGATGGTCGGCGAAATTTCGAGGACGGTTTCGTTGGTGATGACCGGGGCGTTGAAATCAAAATAAATGGCCGCACTGTTCCTGATTTGCTGGCCGATTTGGTTGTCGGATTTTTGCCGGACGGAAAATTTGACGAAGCCGTGCGAACCCGGTTCGTTGGTCGTCGAGTCGGGCAGCAGGATGTTTTTGAACGAAAAACGCAAAATCCGTCCGTCCCGCAAACCAAATTCGTACGGATGGCTCGACGCGCCGGGCACGACGCTGGCCGCGTCCAAAAATTCGGCCAACGTATCCACGACGATGATATTGAAAGCCATATCGTTGCCCGTGTTTTGAAACCGGACGAGGTATTCGAGGTCGGTGCCGGGCAGGATTTTCGAAAATTCAGGCCGCCCGGCGACGAACGCGGTTTTGTCGTTCGGGTCGAACGAGGCGACGACGGGCAGGCAAATCCGGTTTTCAAAACGCGGCGGAGCAGTCTGGTCGCAACTCGTGTCGGGGAAAATCCGGCTCGTGGCACAGAGAATTTCGCCGAGGTCGGCGTTGCAATCCACCTTAAAATTGATGGAAAATTGGCCGCTTTCGCCGATGCCCACCGTGCCAATGTCGAAACGGAAGGTCTGCCCATTTTGGCTGGAAAGTGGCGCGGTGGCCGATAAATACATCAATTTGGGGTCTAAAATCACGTTCACATAAACATTTTCGGCGGCGACGGTGCCGAGGTTTTGGTATTTTACGGTCAAATAATTGTTGTCAAAACACCGCCGAAAAACCGGGCTGCCGATGGAAACGACCATTTCCGGGCAAAGCACCGTGGCTTTTGCGCCGAGATTGAGGTGCGCCGTGTCGTTCGAGTTGCTGAGCGTCAAAATTGGGGCGTCGCAAAAATCCCAGTACGAACCGAGTTGTCCGAAAGTCAAATTGTAGTCGCCACCGCTGGCTGGGATGGTAAAATTGCCGTTCGCGTCGGTGGTCGAGGAGTAGGTTTTTGTGCCGGATTTGGCGATGACCGAGGTGTTTTTCAAAATATCTTCGGTGTTTTGAAAAAGGCAGTCCTTGTTTTCGTCTTTGTAGATTTTTCCGGTGATTTGGTTGGTGAGGGTGTTGCCGTTTTTGTCGGTGCGGAGGATGAATGTCTGGTAATCGAAGGTATTTGAAACTACGGAAAAAGCAGAGAGCACACCCCCATCAGGCATTTCGTAAATCCCGTTGCCAAAAAGAACCAAAATGAATATGGCCGAGGACTGCTTGCTCCAAATTGTTTTGCCATCGACAGCATTGATTTTGGTGGTTATAATATTTTCCAACGTTGAATTTGGGTCGGACTCGGAGGTCTGAACCACGATGCTCCCGTCCGACATTGGCAATATGTTTTGTAAATCCCAAGACAAATCAAGTTGATTCGACCAAATTAGGTTGCCTGCTGCGTCCAATTTGGTCAGTTCATTGGTTTTTGAACTAAAATATGTAGCCCCGTCAGCAGTCCCGGTCAAAATGGGTTCATTTGTATCAAAATCTCTTGACCAAATAGTTAAGCCATTTTTATCCAATTTTGACCAAGTCCTTATGCCAGCCCCATCTGTGTCGTTGGTATAAATCATTCCAAAATCAGCGGTCGGGACATATTCGAACGGCCAAATGGTGGGGAAAACGAACCTTTTGACCAATTGTCCATCTGAATTCACTGCATCAATTACATCTCCGATGCCGTTGGCTGAGTACTGCAAATACGAACTGCCATTCTGCCCCGATTGTGTCCAGAATATTCCTGCCGACGCAGGAGGATTGTATGTCCATTCAATTTGGCCGTAAACGTCCAGTTTCCTAATCTTATAATATGTCCACCAGTAGGTTGCACCCGTTTTGTCAACCTGAAACAATTCCCAATTTGCTGGACCGGCAAGTGTGGTTTGGTTTAAATAATTGCCATTTTCATCAAAGTTAAAAAGCGGTATTGGGTCGGAAGAAGACCCATCGACAATTGCCAAATGTACTCCGTTGTTTGGCCCTGGAAAAACCTGAATGTATGGAAATGAAGAAAATGACGAATCCAAAAATGTGATTTCCCACCCCTGAGCATTCGCAACATTCAAAAAAGGCAGGAAAAAAGCAAAAAAGGCGAGCAGACGGAAAGATTTTTTCATAAAAATTAAGTTTTAATGGTGAAAAATGAATCGGCAAGTTGACGTAAATAATTTACTCGCGGTTGGCTGAAATGTGCAAAAGCCTACATTTTTTGGCTGAAAATAGGGCAATGGTTGTGTGGAAATGTTTTCCATGAATTGTATTTCCATGCATTGAAATCGTCTGTTTTTTGAAAAAGAAGAGGCGTTTTCAGTCAGTTTGATTTGATTTCCACTGAAATTTTGGAAAATTTTTTCCAAGCCCAAGCCACCATGATTTCAACTTCCCAATCCGGCCAATCATTTCCCATTTCTTGAATTATCGAAATAGCAATGGTTTTGAAAGACGTTTTCGGATTGGTTTTCAATGCGTTTTGGATTTCCTTTTTCCACTTTCTTTTGAATTGAAATTCCAAATCGTTGCCCATTTTATCTGGGTTGATTGGCTCGGTGTCGTTCATTTCCATAAATAAAAATGCTGCCTGAATTTCCGGTGGAAAAAGCGATTTATTCCAATGGGTGATAGTTTGAAACTTGGGATTTCTCAATATTTCAGATGGGGATTCTATATTTTTCATAAATTTTTATCTTTTTTAATTAAAACAAAACCATTGTAAATTTTTTCAGGATGGTATGTTTCGGTTTTCAAATCAGGATATTCTAAAACACCCTGAACTTCAAAAAGGTCTTGAATTTGGTGCAGTTTGTGTTGAAAAATTCTGTTGTACAAATGTATCCGTTTTTTTTCGTTCGCTCGAATCAAAACTTTTGCCGCCGGAAAAAACGTCAAAAAAATGGAGCGCGATTGCTGCGACCGTGTTGAAAACTCGTCGGGCATCTTCGTTTCCAGAAAACTTGTCAAAAACTAATTTTCCAAGTTCAAAATCGGCCAACCCAAGATTGTAGAGGTTGTTTTTCTCCAATGAAAATTGGACAACTTTTGCAATGGTTCTTTTGCCTTCGCTTTTAAAAAAGTAGAGTTTGTTAAAATTATGTGCCGAAAAAACGTAGTGGTCAGTTATCATAATTTGTTTGATTGAGGTGGCGAAGGTAGTTTTTCTGAATTTTTAAAAAAGGGAAAAATTGTTTTTTTTAAAACAAAAAATTTTTAACTGCAAATTTTTGCCCCAAATTTCTATTTTTTAAACAAAAAACACCACCTTTGCCCGAATTTAAAACGAACAATTTGTTCTAAAAAAACACAGCCTGTTCATCGTTTATCGTTCAAAGTTCATCGTTCCAAAAAAATGGCCAAGCAAAAAAAAGACCGTTCCGCCCCGCCCGGCGTTTCGCTGAATGGCGAAGACAACATCATCACCCTGTCGGGGATGTACCAAGATTATTTTTTGGATTACGCGAGTTACGTCATCCTCGAACGCGCCGTGCCTGCCCTCGAAGACGGTTTGAAACCGGTGCAGCGGCGCATTTTGCACGCCATGTTCGAGCAGCACGACGGCCGGTACCACAAAGTTGCGAACCTGATTGGCCAGACGATGCAGTACCATCCGCACGGCGACGCGGCCATCGGCGACGCGCTCGTCAACCTCGGACAAAAGGATTTGCTGGTGGATTGCCAGGGAAACTGGGGCGATTTTCGGACGGGCGACAACGCCGCCGCGCCCCGGTACATCGAAGCGCGGCTCACAAAATTTGCCCTCGACGTGGCGTTCAACCACTCGACCACGGTTTGGCAATTGACTTACGACGGTCGAAAACGCGAACCCGTCAACCTGCCGATGAAATTTCCGATGGTGCTCGCGCTCGGTGTCGAGGGCATCGCGGTGGGTCTCAGCACGAAAGTGCTTCCCCACAATTTTTGCGAAATCATCCGGGCGAGCATCAAAGTTTTGCGCGGCGGCAAGGCCGATTTGTTGCCCGATTTCCCGACGCGGGGCTTGATTGATGCCGCAAATTACAACGGCGGCGCGCGCGGCGGCAAGGTTCGGGTGCGCGGACGGATCCGGGAAGTGGACAAAAAAACGCTCCATATTTATGAAATTCCGTACGGCGTGACCACCCACGACGTGATGGATTCGATTACAAAAGCGGTTGAAAAAGGCCAAATCAAGGTCAAAAAAGTCACCGACCGGACGGCGGCGAACGTCGAAATCGAGGTCGAACTGCTGCCCGGCGTTTCGCCCGACGTGACGATTGATGCGCTGTACGCTTTCACGAGTTGCGAGGTCAGTATTTCGCCAAACTGCTGCGTAATTGTGGACAACAAACCACTTTTCACCGACGTGAACGAAATGTTGCGCGTCTCGACCGAAAACTCGAAAGACCTGCTCCGGCAAGAACTTGAAATTGAAAAACATGATTTGCAGGAAAAACTGCATTTTGCTTCGTTGGAAAGGATTTTTATTGAAAAAAGAATTTATCGCGATATTGAAGAATGTGAAACGTGGGAAGCAGTGCTCGAAACGATTGACAAAGGTTTGAAAAAATATGTCATTTCGCCCAGCGAAAAACCGAAGCCGAACGACACTCGGATACAACTTTTGCGGGAAATCACGGAGGACGATATTTTGCGATTGACTGAAATAAAAATCAAGCGCATTTCAAAATTCAATTCGTTCAAGGCCGACGAGGAGATTGCAAAATTGTCTGAATCGCTCGCCAAAACTTTGCACCACCTCGAAAACCTGACGGATTACGCGGTGGCGTATTTTGAAGATTTGTTGAAAAAATATGGCAAGGGGCGCGAGCGGCAGACCGAAATCACGGCTTTTGACACGATTCGCGCGACGCAGGTCGTGGCGAACAACGCAAAATTGTACGCCAATTTCGTGGACGGATTTATCGGAACGGGTTTGAAAAAGGACGAATTTGTCTCGGATTGCTCCGATATTGACGAAATCATCGTTTTTCGCCGCGACGGCGTGATGAAAGTGGTGAAGGCCGGCGACAAGATTTTTGTGGGAAAAGACCTTTTGCACGTCGCCGTTTGGAAAAAAGGCGACGAGCGGACGACCTACAATATGGCCTACCTCGATGCAAAAACGGGCAAAACTTTTGTCAAAAGATTTGGCGTGAACGGCATCACCCGCGACAAAGAATACCAACTCGGCTCGGAAGCGAAAGGCTCGAAAATCCTGTATTTGACCGCCAACCCGAACGGCGAAAGTGAAATTGTGAACATCCAACTGACCCAAAGTTGCACGGCGAAAATCAAGAATTTCGATTATGATTTTGGCGAACTTGGCATCAAAGGCCGCTCCTCGCTGGGCAATCTTTTGACAAAATACCCGGTCTCGAAAATCAAGCAAAAAGTAGTCGGGCAAAGCACCATCGGTGCGTGGAAATTGTGGTTCGACGACATCACCGGACGGCTCAACACGAACGAGCGCGGGCGGCTGCTCGGCGAATTTGACACTGGCGAAAACATCCTGATTTTGTACAACGACGGCAGTTACGAGGTCACGGACACGGATGTGCAGCAGCGTTTCGAGTTGAAAGACATCGTGCACCTCGGCAAATTGACCCCCGAAACGGTGATAAATGCCGTGCATTTTGACGGAAACAAGGGCTGGACGATGGTCAAACGTTTCCACATCGAGACCACCAAAATCAAGGAAAAATACTCGTTTTTGACCGACCACCCGAAATCGAAAATACTTTTTGCCTCGGTGGATGCCAATCCGAGGATTCGGTACAACATCAAAATCAATGGAAAACCGATGTCCGGTGAGGTGAATTTGGGCGAATTTATGGACGTGAAAGGGTGGAAAGCAGTCGGAAATCGGCTGCACGATGGCATTTTGTCGGGGATAAAGGAGGTGGAACATCCAAAACCCGAAACTCCGTCTGCCGCGAAACCGGGAAAACAGGCCGACCTTTTTGGAGATTTTGAACCAAAAATTGAAACGAAACAGCCACCTGCCGCGCCGAAAGCCAAAAAACCGGACGAAAAAGAACCGCCAAAACCAAAAACGAGCGGCGGCGGGAAATTCAAACCGGGGGATGTGATCGAGTTTGATTGAAAAAATTTCTTGAAACAGGGCATCCCGCTACCTTCGCCGACATGACGAGTACAATTTTAAAACGACCGATTTTCTCCGGGCACGATTCGTTTCAGTGCCGCCATTTGTGGTTGAAAAAGGGCTACGATTTTGTCAAATCGGGCAAATCTTTTGCTGCCGACGAAGCCGTTGTTCATTTGGGCGTTGGAAAAAACATGGTCACTGCCGTCCGGCATTGGATGCGCGCTTTTGATTTGTTGGATGAAAAAGACCAACTCACCCCGTTTGCGGATTGGATTTTTGAGGACAAAATTGGGGACAAACTGCGCGGTTTTGACCCATTTTTGGAGGACGATGCCAGTTTGTGGCTCCTGCACTGGAAATTGGTGACGAAAGGTTATGCCACTTCTTTTTCCCTGATTTTTAATGATTTCCGGCGGCAACGGGTCGAATTTGGCAAGGACCATTTTTCCCGGTACGTTAAAAATTTGGCAGAAAACCCGGAAAACCGTTTCGTTTTCAACCCAAATACTATCGGCTCGGATTTTGAAGTGTTTGCCAAACTTTACGTCGGCGACGAAAAATCAAAGGACGCGGAAGACATCGTTTCCGGGGTGCTGACCGAACTGACGATGGTCAATTCGATTCACCGCGACGGCAACACGGTTTATCACATTCCCGAAACGCCAAAGGACAACATCCCGCTCGAAATTCTGCTTTTTGCCCTGTTGGACGACCCCCGGATTGGACTTTCCATCAACCTGCATTTCCTCGAAACCGAACCCGACAGCCTCCGTTCCGTTTTTGCGATCACGCCGACCGGGCTGCTCCAAAAAATCCGCGACCTTGCCGGGAAATACCCAAACCTGCTGGTTTTTAAAGAAGATGCCGGGGTACGCGAACTTCAATTTAAAGAAAAATTGCCCGTTTTCGAGGCACTCAAATTGTACTATCATGCGAGTTAAGCACGCACTTTCGGTCAATATCCAACGCGACGCCGAGCGCGAACTGCCATATTTTCCGACACCGAACGCCCGTCGCGCTGCCGATTTGATTGCTGCCGATTTTCGGGCGGGCATCCGGTGCAGCACCTTGATCGGATCGTATGGCACGGGCAAATCTTCGTTTTTGTGGGCTTTCGGGCAGTCGCTCGCGGGTGGAAAACGGTTTTTTGAGGTCAATTTGACGGAAGAAAAACAGCCGGCAAAAGTTGAAATCCTCAATTTGGTGGGCGAATTTTCATCAGCAACCCGGTTTTTTGCCCGCACGTTTGGCCTTGACGAAACGACCGACCCAGAACCGGAATTCATTTTTGCAGAGATTTACAATCGGTACCGGGCGGTTGGAAAAAAGAATGCGGTGCTCGTGATTTTGGTGGATGAATTTGGGAAATTCCTCGAATTCGCCGCCCGCACCCAACCGGAACGCGAACTTTATTTTTTGCAGCAACTCGCCGAATTTGTCCAAAACCCGGCCTACAACATCCTGCTCGTCACCACTTTGCACCAAAATTTTGATGCCTACGCGCTCGGTTTGACGCAGGCGCAGCGGCAGGAATGGTCAAAAGTAAAAGGCCGTTTTCGGGAAATTACGTTCAACGAACCGGTCGAGCAACTGCTTTTTTTGGCTGCCGAACAACTCGGAGCGCGCCCCGAAATTTTGACAGACGACACCCAAAATCACCTCAAAACATTGGCCGAACTTTTTGCCGGGAGCAAATCTTTTGGCGCGGAATCGGGGTTCGTCGCCCAAATCGTCCCGAAACTTTTTCCGCTCGACCCGTTCGCGGCTTCGGTCGTCACGCTCGCTTTGCAACGGTACGGCCAAAACGAACGCTCCCTTTTTTCCTTTCTCGAAAGTGCGGACCACACCGGGGTCAACCGGTTCAGCGACCGTCGGTTGGGTCGGTTTTACCACCTCGCCTACGTTTATGATTACCTGATTTTTAATTTTTACGCGCTCCTCCAATCGCAGTACAACCCCGATTTCAATGCTTGGGCAGGCATGAAACGCGCTCTCGAACGGGTGGAAAATGCATTTGAAAACCCCGAAACTAGCCAAAAAGCCGCGCAAATTGTCAAATCCATCGGTCTGCTCAATTTGTTCGCGTCGCAGGGCGCGAGGTTGGACAAAGATTTTTTGGAAAAATACCTGCGCGTTTGTCTCGACCTGAAATCGAGTGAAATCATCGGGTTGCTTGTCGAAAAACGCATCCTGATTTTTCGGGAATACAGCCAGCGTTTTGTGCTTTCCGACGGAACGGACAAGGATATCAAAGCCGAACTGCTGCACGCCGGAGACCAAATCGGCGAAATCACGGATGTCCCGACGCTGCTCGGACGCAGTTTTGATTTCCCGCCCGTTTTTGCGAAAGAATACTTTTACAAAACCGGGACGCCGCGCGTTTTCAAGTTTGAAATCAGCCAGGAACCGAAAACGACATTAATTCCCCGGGGCGATACCGATGGTTTTATCAACCTGATTTTCAATGACCGATTGGGCGTGAACGAGTTGTGCAAAATCTCAAAGCAACAGGAAGAAGCGGTGATGTACGCTTTTTACCAAAATTCGAGGACGATAAAAAACCTGCTTTTCGACATCGAAAAAGCGAAAAAAGCGATTGAAAACGTCAAAGACGACCATGTTGCAAAACAAGAATTCCAGAATATTTTGCGGAGCAACCAAAGTTTGCTGCACCATTATATTTTTGACAACCTGTTTTCCAGAAAAGGAGATGTGGTTTGGGTTTTTCAGGGAGATATCATAAAAGTCGAATCCAAACGGGAATTCAATGATTTATTGAACATCGTTTGCGACGAAATTTACCCGGCCACGCCCCATTTCAAAAACGAACTCGTCAACCGCAGCAAACTTTCTTCCCAGATTTTTTTGGCAAAAAAGAATTTTTTGGGGCAACTCGCCGGGCATTGGGGCGAGGACGATTTGGGTTTCGAAAAATCAAAATTTCCACCGGAAAAAACCATTTACCTCACCCTGCTCAAAGCCAACGGTTTGGTGCCCGACCCGTCGAACCCCGAAAAACCGTTCGGGACGGACGGCTTGCATCCCTCTTTTCTGCCGCTTTGGGATTTTTGTAAAAATTGGTTGGACACCGCAAAAACTGGACGGCGGCGCGTTTCCGACCTGACCAATGCCCTCGCAGCCCGACCGTTCAAATTGAAACAGGGTTTTATTGATTTTTGGGTGCCGACTTTCCTGTTTTTGCACCGCGAAGATTTTGCTCTGTTTACCGAAAAAGGCTACATCCCGGCACTCAGCGGCGATGTTTTGGAACTGATTGTCCGCAAACCGCTCGATTTTGAAATCAAAACTTTTGATGTCGCCGGGGTGCGGTTGGACATTTTCAATTCGTACCGGCAACTCGTCCAACTCGGCGACGGCGGCAAAATCTCGAACCAAACTTTTGTGGAGACGATTCGCCCGTTCCTCACTTTTTATCGCCAATTGCCAGAATATGCCCGAAAAACACGCCGCCTGAGCCGCGAAGCAATCGCCGTGCGCGAGGCGATTTCGAAAGCGACCGACCCGGAACGGACGTTTTTTAGCGATTTACCAGCGGCACTCGGGGTCACGCTGGCGCAATTGCAGACCTCGCCGGAGGCACTTTCAGACTACGCCGACCGGATGCAAAATGCCATCCGAGAACTGCGCGGCTGTTTCGATGAATTGGTTAACCGATTCGAAAATTTCATCCGGCAGGAAATCTGCGCGGACGAAACTTTGGATTTTCAGGGCTATCGGCAAAACCTGCGCGAGCGGTTTGGTGGCCTGAAAACACATCTTTTGCTGGCAAACCAGAAAACTTTCGCACAGCGGTTGCAGTCGGAATTGGACGATAGGAAGGGGTGGCTGGTGTCGGTGGGGCAGGAAGTTTTGGAAAAACCGATGCACAAAATTGGAGATGAAGACGAGCCTTTATTGTACCAAAAATTTGAAAGTTTGGTCAGTCATTTGGATGCTTCGACGCAACTCAGTTTGTCCAGTTTTGATGAAATCAACGATGAAGTATTTTCCATTTCTTTTGAAAAAGGAGTTGAAAAACGAGGCGGCGTTTTCAAATATACCAAAGATTCAAAGCAAGAAATTGAGGTTTTAGAAAAACAAATTGTTTCGCAATTAGGCAACGAAAAACGAGAAAATCTGGCTGCACTGGCTTCAATTGCTTTTGAATTATTAGAAAATTAAACTTTCCAAACTTGTTTCACTATGAATGCACGACACTTGCTGGGTATTTCAGGTGGAAAAGATTCTGCCGCACTTGCCATTTATTTAAAAGATAAATACCCGACGCTTCCCGTTGACTATTACACCTGCGACACGGGCAAAGAATTGGATGAAACTTACCAATTGATTGAAAATTTGGAGGTTTATCTGGGCAAACCGATTCGCCGGTTGAAAGCCGCCGCCCAAAGCAGTGAAGACCCGTTCGACCATTTTTTGAAATTGCACGGCGGTTTTTTGCCCTCGCCGATGGCGCGTTGGTGTACAAAAAGCCTCAAACTTGACCCGTTCGAGCAGTTTGTCGGCAGCGACCCGGTCGTTTCTTATGTTGGCATTCGGGGCGACGAAGACCGCGAAGGCTACATCAGCAAGAAACCCAACATCCAAAGCATTTTTCCTTTTCGCCAAAATATTTGGAGCGAGGATGTGGTGCAAAAAATCTTGGCCAATCCCAATATTGAAATGTTGCTCGATTTGTATTGCACGATTGAAAACTCGAAACAGTCGGGGCATTTTCTGGAAATTTTGGGTCAACCCATCAGCCCGAATTTTAACCAAAACCAAAAATTGCGGCAATTGCTGGATTTTTCGGTGCGCGATTTTAATCACCTCGTTTTTGCATGGCTTAAAAACACGGCCTACCCGCTTGCATTGGAAACCGTTTTTCCATTGGTCGAAAACGAAGAAATACTGGTGCGCGACGATATTTTCCGCATCCTCCGCGACAGCGGGGTAGGCGTTCCGGGGTACTACGAAAAAGTGGAATTTGAATCCGGCGGCAAAAACGGGCATTACAGCCGCAGCCGTTCGGGCTGCTATTTTTGCTTTTTTCAACAAAAAATAGAATGGGTTTGGCTTTTTGAACAGCACCCCGAACTTTTTGCCAAAGCCATCGAATATGAAAAAGCAGGTTACACTTGGACACAAAATGAAAGCCTCCAAGAACTGACCCGACCGCAACGAATCGCTCAAATAAAATCTGACTTTTTGAAAAAGAGCAACAAACCCAAAGGCAACTCACCTTATTTATTGGACATTTTGGATGAAGAAGAAACAGGATGCGCGGCCTGTTTTATTTGACTGCAAATTGGCAAAACAGCAGGGCGGGTGGCTCAAAACCAAATTTAACATATATTTGCTGGCGATATTTTGTCCGCTGTCTCCCACAAATTTATGTTTTTACCAACTGCATCAGGTTTGGCCACCGCGCCGCTCAATGCCGTGTTCAACAGCACGACAAATTCCTATAAATTTTATTGGTTTCTGGCAATCCTAAAAAATCTGCATCGTGGCAATATTTTGGAAATGAATGACTTGCGGATGCAAATGGTTTCCGATGTTTGGTTTCCGCTCAATTTTTACCACGTTTCGTTTGGCAGTCAGGACGGTTTTAAAACCATCGCCGATTTGATTGTAAATAAATTTGGGGTGAAAATTGACAACAAAAAGGAACTGTTTGGGCAGTTGAATCAAGCATTGTTGCCAGCAGAAAAGGCCTTGCTTTTCAAACAAGTCGAAACCTTGACCAGATATGTCCCGTGGCTGATTGTTCGTCCGTTTTTTAATCAGGAGTTTCAGGGCATCGTCAATCCAGAAAAAAAAATCGAGAAAATTTGCACTGAACTTTTTGAAAAAGAGTCGGAACGAGTCATTTATCGTTTTGCAAAAGATTCAATTGAAATCAACCCGCGATGGCACGATTACTTTTCCAAACATCAGGCAATTTTGCGTGGTTTCACATTTTGGCACCTCGTCAAATTTCTGCAACGCAACAACCCAAACGTCATCGGTCTTTCCGAAAAATTAGAGCCACCCACCGACAGCGAGCGCAATCTCAAAAAAGAATCCGACCTCTGGAAAGCCTACCTGCTTCAAAACGGGACATTTTCATGCATTTATTCCGGGCAGCCGGTTTTGACTTCGGATTTATCGCTCGACCATTTTTTGCCGTGGTCGTATGTTGTGCACAACCAACAATGGAATCTCGTGCCCATTTCTCGTTCCGAAAATTCTTCCAAAAACAATCGCCTGCCCAATTGGAAAACCCATTTTGAGCCGTTTGCCCATGCCCAATTTTCATTTTTTGGTTTCTTAAAACAACAACCTGCCCACCACGAACCGGTCAAAAAAACATTGGAACAGTACCAAATGATTGGGATTCGGGCAGGGGAATCGTTGATTTACCCAATTTTTCGCAAAAAATTAGAGCAAGCCATTTTCCCCCAATATCAAATCGCCCAAAACTCCGGTTTTCAGCCTTGGCAAAAAAAGTAGCGGCGAGCCTCCAAAAGTTTACCAATAAAAAAAGCCCCGTCGCTTCCGACCGGGCTTTTTTTATATTTTGATGTCTTTAAATTGGGAGCGTGCGGATTAAAAATGGATTAAAAAAGTAGGGGTAAAAAACCACAGATTAAATGAATTTGACCAGTTTTCTTTAAAAACCGACCGTAATCTAAATTTTGTTTGGCGGTGGGAGCAACGGGCGTTTATCTTCGTACCAGTTTTCTCATAGTATGTTTTGATTTTCCTACTGTCGAATGATAGTAGGAATTTTTTTTGCCCATTGCTCACCGCTGCCGATATCATGGGATTAAAATAAAATTGACGGCTCTTTCGGAAGTTTTCTCATAATATGTTCGAGCCTTTTCGGAATCAAATTCTCACTTGAAGAATTCGTCTTCCTCGATTCTGTAATATTTCATAGACTAAAAATTTATTGGATTTGAATTAAATTCGAGATGAATTTAATATTTCAAACGCCATGCCAAGTTTGGCCGGCGGGCTACCTATCTGTTTTTTTAAATTTTTTACTGCTACTGATTTTCAACGGTTTATCAATCCGTTTTTTAGTCATTCGAAAACCGCTTGCTCAGCTGCCGCGCCATTTCTCCGACAAATAATTCCTTTTCTTAATTTTTTTTGTACTTTATGACAAAAAAACAAAATATCTTTGCTTCGTAGTTTTCTCATAGTATGTTTAGTAGCCTCCTGCCCCGAAGTAAGTTCGGGCGCAGGAGATTTTTTTGGTGGCTGTATTTTTTGCTGATTTTTTTCTTTGGGAAATTTTTGCGGTCGCGTCGGGCATCCATTTCGATTAGTTTTGCCGCCATTGCTGAAATCCAAAATCTAAAATTTTCACCATGCCCAGCATTTTGACAAACCTCAAATTTTTCCCCACCCTTTTCATTTTCCTGTTTTTGGAAAATATCGCAACCGCTCAAATCACTGGCGGCCAGCACGTTTTTTCATTTTTAAATCTCTCGCCATCGTCGCGGGTCACGGCTTTGGGTGGCGCGATGCCAGCAGTCCAGGACGAAGATTTGGCATTTGCCCTCGAAAACCCGGCAGCTTTGAATCCAAAAATGAACAACCGCGTGTCGTTCAACCACAGTTTTTATCTTTCAGATATTGGCTACGGGAATTTTGGTTTTGGAAAAAATTTGAAAAAAGCAAACTTGATGGTTCACGCCGCGCTGCGCTACATAAAATATGGTGAAATGGTGCGCGCCGACGAATTCGGAATCAAGCAGGGCACTTTTAAAGCAGGCGAAACGGCCTTGACTTTGGGTGCGGCGCGAAAATTGAACACCCGTTTTACTTTGGGTTTGAACCTGCACCTCGCAAACTCCACTTTTGATATTTACAAATCATCGGCAATCGCGGCGGACGCAGGCGTTTTTTATGCCGACACTGCCAGAAATTGGACGGCGGCTCTGGTTTTGAAAAACAAGGGAGCGCAACTTTCAACTTATTCCGAAACGCGGGAAGATTTGCCGTTCGATGTCCGTTTGGCATTTACAAAACGGCTGCGGTATTTGCCTTTTCGGTTTGGCGTGGTGGTTCATCATTTGCAAAAATGGGACATCCGGTACGACGACCCGAACGCGGAAAACGATGAGATTTTAATTTTTGGAGAAGAAAACACTACGAAAAAAGGCAACGCCGGAATTGACAATTTTTTCCGGCACTTCATTTTCAACGGTGAGTTTTTGTTCGGAAAAACGGAGTTTTTGCGGATGCGTTTTGGCTACAACCATTTGCGAAAACAGGAAATGACAGTCAAAAATTACCGCAGCCTCGCCGGTTTTTCGGGCGGTGTGGGCATCAAAGTCAATCGTTTTCGGGTAGATTTTGGGCTGGCGAGTTATCACTTGGCGGGCGGGAGCGTGCATTTTGGGCTGGGGATGACGATTTGATTTTTTTGGTAATCCAAAAACTGCTATTCGATTTCAAACTCAAAAAGCAGCCGCCCCCCCGTTTCTGTAATTTTCAACAAACAAAACCCCGCCATTTCAATGTTTTGAATAATTTCGGAGCGAGTCATTATTTTTTGGCAATTGGAAAGATTTTTAGCGTAATCCTTCACCGGTTCTTGGACAAACAAAGTCCCTGATTTTTTCAACCCATTTTTAATAGAAGCAAGCATTGCCGTTCTTTCGCTGAAATGGTGAAATGTGTTTCGGATGATAATTTTGTCAAATTTAATAATATCTAATCCTATAGATTTCTTTTTTCCTTTTATTAATTCAATATTTTGCAATTTTAGTAAATCGCGGTTTTGATCCAACCGTGTTTCAATGTATTTCAAGTAGTATTTGTCGAGTTCGTTGATAAAAATTTTACTGTCCCTGTTAATCAAAGCCGCCATCAAAGAAAACGTGCCAGAACCCGCACCAATTTCAATAATTGTGTCAGTGGGTTGAATCCGATATTCCATCATCTCACGGAAAAGCATTGTCTCAGGGTTGATGGCAAATGGGAATTTACCCAAAAGTATCCCTTCGTTGAACAATTCAATCAACTCAAAATTTTCACGGACAGCCTGAAAATCCGCTTCGTCAAATTGTTCAACAAAATCTTTTCGCTCTACAATTTTTTTTGCCCGACGAATACTACTTTTTTCCGTCCAGCCATTGATGTTTCTTAAAATGCCATAATCCACGACAAAACGATAAAAATATTCTTGCTGCGATGACTCCGTTTTACTCCATTTTTTATAAAAATCTCGCATTTGCATCGTTGCGTTTGGGTTTCTGAGCAACAAACTACTTCGATATTCTGAAATAGCAATGACCCAAGATTCCGGCACGGAATCTTTAACTTGGCATTTTCCAAAATTTTGAAAAAATGTAAAAAATACAATGGTAAGTAATGCTTTCACAATAAAGGACAAAACTAAAATTAAATCAACTCCAAAAGTGCCACATTCTCAATATGATGCGTGTGCGGAAACATGTCCACCGGCTGCACCTTCCGCGTCGCATATTTTGCGGAAAGCAATTGCAGGTCGCGCGCCTGCGTCGCCGGGTTGCAACTGACATAAACGATGCGCGGCGCGGCCAATTCCAATAAAAAACGCACCGCTTTTTCGTGCATCCCGGCTCGTGGCGGGTCGGTGATGACTAAATCCGGTTTGCCGTGCCGCGCAGCAAATTCAGGATTGAGGATGTTTTTCACGTCTCCGGCGTAAAAAATCGCGTTTTCGATGTCGTTCCGGCGCATATTTTCCTCGGCATCGACAATCGCGTCCGGCACTTCCTCGATGCCCACGACCTGCCGGCAATGTTTTGCAACGTACAAAGCAATGCTGCCCGTGCCGGTGTACAAATCGTAGACATTTTCAGTGCCTTTCAAATCGGCGAAATCCACCACGATGTCGTACAAATTTTTCGCCTGCCGCGAATTTGTCTGAAAAAACGACTTCGGCCCAATTTTGAAAATCAGTTCGCCGAGCGATTCCTCGACGTAACCTTTTCCAAAATAAGTCACCATCGGCAGGTCAAAAACGTAGTCGTTCATCTTCGGATTGACGCAGTAAATCAGCGTAGTTATCTGATTTTCAAACTGTTGCAAAATCGCGTCGAGGTATTTTTCGATGGCCTCCGGTTCGTTTTTTGCAAAACTGACAATCAACATCACCTCGCCCCGCGTTGTCGTCCGCATCAAAACGTGGCGCAAAAAACCGGTGTGTTTTCGCATGTCGTAAAATTCCAAATCCTGCTCAAAAGCAATTTCCCGCATCGCATTTCGGATGATGTTCGACGGCTCGGCCATCAACCAACATTTCCGGATGTCGACCAATTTGTCGAACGCCCCAGCCTTGTGAAAACCCAAAACATTGGCCGCGTTCGACACGCCCGCATCGATTTCTTCCTTCGTCAACCACCGCCGGTTGGCAAAAGCGAACTCCATTTTATTTCTGTAAAAAGTAGTTTCCGGCGCGGGCAAAATGGGCAAAAATGCCTCGATTTGCACTTTTCCGATGCGCCGCAGGGCATCTTCGACCAGCCTTTGCTTGTGTTCAAGTTGGGCAGGGTAGGCCAAATTTTGCCATTTACAGCCGCCGCAAACATCAAAATGTTGGCAAAACGGCTCGACCCGGTGCGGCGACAAAACATGGTATTTCTCGACGATGCCTTCTGCAAATTCCGGTTTTTTCCGTTGGATAAAAACATCCACGACATCGCCCGGCACCGCGCCGTCGACGAACAAAACGAGGCCATCGTCGGTGCGCCCCACGCCTTTTCCACGGTCGGCGGTTCCGGTAATTGTGATGTTCGGGATGGTTACCGGTTTCCTATTTCGAGCCATTTTTTTTAAATGATGAGGAATGAGGAATGAGGAATGAAGGCCGACAGTTGTCATTCCTCATCCCTCATTCCTCATCCCTAAATTATCCTTCCGTGCCAGCCGCGATTTTAAAATTCGCAGGTTTGACATTTTCCAGCGGCACCGGCGCAGCACCCAACAATTCTGCCGAGGCTTTTGCTTCAAATTTTTTGAAATTTTGTAAAAACGCAGTGGCCAGCGCGCAGGCCATCGCATCGTATTCTTTCGGGTCGGACCAAGTGTTGCGCGGGTTCAAAAGTTCGTCGGGAACGCCAGGGCAACTCGTCGGCATGGCCAAATGAAAAACGCGGTCTTGCACAAATTCCACGTTTGACAATTTACATTCGAGCGCGGCAGTAATCAACGCACGCGTGTAGCGAAGTTTGAAACGGTCGCTTTTTCCGTAACCGCCCGCGACCCAGCCGGTGTTGACCAACCAAACATTTGCCTTTGTTTTTTTCAATTTTTTGCCCAACAAATCCGAGTATTCCGTCGGGTGCAGCGGCAAAAACGGCGCACCAAAACACGCCGAAAACGCGGCCTGCGGCTCTTTCACGCCCACTTCCGTGCCCGCAACTTTGGCCGTGTAGCCACTGATAAAATAGTACATCGCCTGCTCCGGCGTGAGTTTTGAAATCGGCGGCAGCACGCCCGACGCATCGCAGGTCAGGAAAAAAATGTTTTTCGGGTCGCCGAGCGCGTGGCTCGGATGCACCGCATTTGCAATGTGATAAATCGGGTACGAAACCCGCGTATTTTCGGTAATCGAGCCATCTTCAAAATTGACGGTGCGCGTGCCTTCGTGGAATTTGATATTTTCCAAAATCGCCCCGTGCCGGATTGCACGAAAAATATCCGGTTCTTTTTCTTCTGTCAAATCAATTGTTTTTGCATAACAACCACCTTCAAAATTAAAAACTTCGCCCTCTGCCCACGCGTGTTCGTCGTCGCCAATCAACGGGCGGTTCGGGTCGGCGGAAAGTGTCGTTTTTCCCGTTCCGGAAAGTCCAAAAAACAGGGCGATGTCGCCGTCTTTTCCAACGTTCGCCGAGCAGTGCATCGGCAAAACAGAAGCCGTTTTGACGGGCAAAATGAAATTGATGGCCGAAAAAATGCCCTTTTTGATTTCGCCGGTGTAACCCGTGCCGCCAATCAAAAGTTGTTTTTTCTTAAAATTGATGATGGCAAAATTCGCGGCTTCCGTCCCGTCGCGCTCCGGCACGGCGTGAAAACCGGGGGCGCACATCACCGTCCAATGTGGTTCAAAAACCGAAATTTCTTCGTGGGTCGGGCGCAGGAACATATTGTTTGCAAACTGGTTGCTCCACGGCAACTCGGTAATCACACGCGCCCGCAGCCGATATTTTGGGTCGTGGCTCGCGTTGGCTTGCACGTCGCGGACGTACAATTCTTTCTTTTTGAAATACGCCCCGACTTTTCGCCAAAGCGCATCGAATTTCCGGCTGTCAAATGGCTTGTTGATTGCACCCCAATCGACCCGTTTTTCAGAAACCGAGTCTCGCACGATGAACCGATTTTTGGGCGAACGCCCGGTAAATTCCCCGGTATTGATACAAATCGCCCCGGAATCTGCCAAAACTCCCATGTTTTTTTGAATCGTGTGCTCGACCAATTCTTCGGGCGTCAGATTCCAGAATGCCGTTTTGTAATTTTTGATATTCAAGGAATCGAGGTTGGCGGATGGGTTTTTCTTGCCGATGTCTTGCATAAAAAAAGTGGTGGATTTGGTTAGAAAAATGTGGAAAGGCAAGGCAAAGGTAGTTCAGGCATTTTTTCTGTCAATCTGGTTTTTTTGATTTTAGAATCGTTCAAGGTTGAAAAGGCGCGGATTCTGTTTTTTACATAAAAAAATCCGCCGGCCTGCTATTTTGCAAGGTTGGCGGATTTATTTTGAACCCCAAATTTGGTAAAAATTCAGGACAAAAACATCAGCCGCAGTGCTTCATTATTGGCGTTCGGGTCAAAAATGGCATCGATTTCAATTTCAAAACCTTCGACCGCACGGCTTTTGATTTTGCCTTCCCCCGATTTTTTGTGGAGGACGAAGTGTCCGTTTTTCAAAAAATACTGCTCCACCCATTCTTCGACGGGGTCAATTATCCAAAATTCGGACACGCCGTGCGATTCGTAATCTTTGAATTTTACGTTGTAATCATTTTTGGAAGTGCTGTCCGAAACCACTTCTGCCACAAAATCCGGCACCGGGAATTTCCATTGGCCAATCTCAAAATGCCTTGATTTTTCGGTTTTCCAAAAAACGACATCTGGTTCGTAGTCGTTTCGGGTGAACGAGCTCATCATTTTTTCGATGCCGACTTTTCCCAAATCGTGCATTATCACATGGGTATCGAGCAATTTGTAAAGCCAACCGGTGGCATTGTTGTGCTCCAATTTGACGGGGGAATGGACGACGACCTCGCCGTTGATGAACTCCACTTTTACATCATCATTATAATCGGCGTAAAACTGTTGGCTGCGCTTTTTTTCGTCCTCAAATTTGGTGTTCAGCCGGGTCAGCACCGTGGGCGCGTCCGGTTGGTCGAGGATGGCGGAAATGCGGGTATCTTCAATAAAACTTGCCATGACGATTGATTTTGGGAGAAATTTAAACCCAAAGTGGCCGGAAAAACTACTTTTTCAAAAAATCAAAACCCAAACCCCACCACCTGCGCCTTTCCTTTTTCCGTAAAATAGGGCAGCATCAGTGCCGCAAAAACCCGCAAATAATGGTTTATCAAATCATCTTGGCGGTCGTGCGGGAACAAAATCGAGGCGTGCGCCAACCAAAACTCACCTATAATATATTGTTGCAAAATCAGCAGTTCGAGGCGGTCGCCTTCGAGCAGCGACGCGTCGAGCAGGCCCATTTGGACAAATCCGCGATAAAGTTGATGGCCGATGGCTTTGCGCCCGATGGCCACTTTTTCGTAATAATCGCGGGTGGCGGGCGAGAGTCGCATCAAACCCGGCAGGTCGGTCGTGATGCCGCGATATTTGAAAAGGTGCTCGAAAATTTTCAGGTACATCTCAAAACAGGCCGTCAAACTCAGTTCGCCGCTCGCCGTCCGGCGGATTTCCGTTTCAATCGTGTCCACCAATTGCTTGTGCAGTTCCTCCAAAATTTTGGCTTTGTTCGGAAAATGGTAGGCCAAATTTCCATGGCTGATTTGCATGGCCGATGCGATGTGCCGTATCGTGATTTTATGAAATCCGTGTGAATTGAACTGGTCGAGCGCGGCCTCCAAGATTTTCTCTTTCGTAGTCATAAAAAAATTTTTTTAGGGCATTTGCGCCAATCAAAAAGTTTGGTACATTTGCTCTAATTCCAATGTGGTGGCTTGGTTTTTTTGTCCGGCAGCGCAAAATTACAAGTGGGATTGAATTTTTCTGAACTTTCCGCTCGGCTGTCGAATCAATTTTTAAAAACTTATTATTTGGAAAACAGTTCGTGCAAACCTTTCGACCGGGTCGAAAAGGTGGCGCGAAATTCATGTTTCACCTTATTTTTTCAACTTTTTTAAAAATCAAATTTTAAATGAAAGTACATCCGACCAATCGTTTTTTTTCAAAATGCAGTTTGCTGCTGCCCCTGTTTTTCCTTTTGATTTCCAGTTTTTTGCAGGCGCAAACTTGGACAACCCAAAACGAAGCCCCGTCCGGTTCGCTCGTTGACGCAGATTTTACGAGCAGCACCACCGGATTTATCCTTTCCGAATCCAGCCCGTCCATTTATCGGACGACCAACGACGGCGCGTCTTTCGATGCCCTCGACGTGCCTTCCGGCACGACAACGTTGCACAGCCTTTGGTTTCCGGATGCCAACACGGGTTTCGCGGTCGGCAATGATGGCGTGGCGATAAAAACCACCGACGCGGGCGATTCGTGGTCGAGCCTTTCAACTGGCACTTCTTTTTATCTGAAAGAGGTTTGTTTTGTGGATGTCAACACCGGCTGGGCGGCTGGCGACAACGGAACCATCGTAAAAACCACGAACGGCGGCGCGACCTGGACTTCCCAAACTACCGGGACGAACCCGATTTTCGACGGCCTGTTTTTTGTGGATGCCAACAACGGCTGGATCGGCGATTTTTTGGGAAATATTTACCGCACCTCGAACGGCGGCACGACTTGGGTTTTGCAAACCACGGTCAGCACAACCGGCTGGATTTCGGATATTTGGTTTGTCAACTCGACCACCGGCTGGGCAATCACCCTCGACCGACGCTTGTTGCGCACGACAAACGGCGGCACGACTTGGACAGAAACCGATTTGTCGTCGTTCGCGCCGACCGAGTATTTCTTTTCCGTCAATTTTACGGATGCCTCGACGGGTTGGGTAAGCGGTTCGGGCGGCGTGATGCTGAAATCAACCGACGGCGGCGCGACTTGGGCTGCCCAATCTCCGGCCACCGGAAACTGGCTTTATTGCGTTTTTCCGGTTGATGCGAACAAAGTCTGGGCCACGGCGCACGGCGGGGTCATCGTAAAATCAACCGACGGCGGCGCAAACTGGACCAATCTCAACAACGGACTCGCACTCCGCCGACGCATCGTTTTCACCGACGCAAACACGGGTTACACGACCGGCGACGACGGAAAAATCTGGAAAACCACCAACGCCGGGGACGATTGGGACGAAATTTCGATTCCCGGAACGGGCGTTTTTTTAAATCTTCATTTTCCATCGGCCACGAACGGCTGGGCGGTCGGCGACAACGGCGCAATTTTGACAACTGCCGATGCCGGCGAAAATTGGACGACCCAAACTTCCTCGGCCACCGGGCGGCTGCGCGGCGTTCAATTTATCAATGCCACGACGGGGATTTTTGCCGGAGAATTTGGGCAAATTTTTAAAACCATAAATTCCGGGGCGACCTGGGTCCAAAAAACAAGCGGCACGGCCAATTGGCTTTTTGATGTCGAAAATTCCGGCACAAAAGTTTGGGTGGTCGGCGACCTCGGCACCATTTTGAAATCCACAAATTCGGGCAACACTTGGGTCGCCCAGACCAGCGGCACGGCCAACCGTTTGTACGATTGCGAATTTGTCAGCGCCTTGGTCGGGTACGCTTGCGGCGCGGGCGGCACACTTTTGAAAACCAGCGACGGCGGCACGAATTGGGCAACTTTGGCCACCGGCACGACCGAAACCATCTACGACATCCACCTTTTTGATGGAAATAAATTGGTCATCGCCGGTTTTGCGGGCACGGTGCTGCGCTCGACCGACGGCGGCGCGACTTGGGCGAGCCTCAACCCGCCGGTCACGCCCAATTTTTTTGGCGTTCATTTCGTCTCGCCGTACCGGGGTTGGGTGGTCGGCAGCAACGGATATATTTTGCGGTACGACGAGCCGTTTTGCGATGTCCCGGTGGTCAACAACGTCGTCAACACTTCAACCACGTCCACCATTTACCTGACCCCGGCCTATCAGGGCATCAAATACCAGTTGCGGTACCGACTTTCCGGCACGACCGAATGGACAACTTTGCCCGCCACCGCCAGCACGACCATCGCGATTTCGTGGTTGCATTTTGACCGGACCTACGATTTTGAGGTGCGGACGCAATGCCCGGCCGGTTACACGGCCTACTCGCAGACCTATTATTTCGTGACCGACCCGGCCCCGGCCTGCACGCGACCACTGATTTTGTCGGCCACGCCAGCCCAAAATTCGATTGACGTGGTCTGGTCGTCCGTGCCAAATTTGACGGCAATTACTTTGGGCTGGCGAAAAACCGGCGTGACCGCGTGGACATCTTTCACGCCCAGCCCGACGGCCACGATGCACACGATTTCAGGTCTGCTCGCCGGAAGCCAGTACCAAATTCGGATCCGGGGAAAATGCGGCTCGACTTTCAGCCCGTATTCTTTGACCACTTTTACCACGACCTTGCCTTTTGCAAATGCGGACGACCGCGACGGCTCGACCGAATTTGGCATGGAAATCAGCCCAAATCCGGCAACGGAAAAACTGCAAATTTCATTGGATTTCGAGCCCGCCGAGGATTTGAAAATTGTGGACCTGACCGGAGCGGTTCGGCTGATGGTTTTGAAAAATGAAAATTTGTCGGAAATTTCGGTTGCCCATTTGCCTGCGGGGGTGTTTTTTGTTTTGGCAAAAAATCAAAATGGAGAACGGCTGGTGCGGCGTTTTGTGAAAATTTGAGTTTTCCTTTTGGATAACAATAGGAACGCGGACGACGCGTCGTCCGCGTTCCTATTGTTATCCAAAAGGAAAAATCCTACAACTTCAAAACCCGGGTCGAAAAACTGCCCGCATCCGTTTTCAAATTACAAAAAAACAAACCTGCTGGCAGCCCTGCCAAATCCAATTTGACATTCGTTTCGCCTGTCGGCAAATTGCCCAAGTCCCACGTTTTCAATATTTTACCAGAAACATCCTGCAAAAAAACCTGTGCCGCGACCGGCCTCGAAATTTCAATTTTTAAATTTGAAAAATCACGCGCCGGGTTCGGCGAGACCGACCAAAAACCGAGGCCGGGCAACTCGGAAGTCGCAATCGTTTTGTTGTCAACCACCACGATGTCGTCAATTTGCAGGTGCGCGTCGCAGTGCGAATCGTGGAGGAAGGCGATGTAGATTTTTTTTCCTTTAAATTTTGACAAATCTGCCGCATGCGGCTCGAACTGCCCGAGCAAATTCGGGAAGCCAAACGGGTCTGGCGTTTCCAAAAAATAAACCGTGTCCGTGAAAATATTGGCGTGGACGTAGCCCGTTGAAAATTTGTAATACTTCGGGTCGAGCGAGCCAAATTTGTTCTGCGGCACTGCATTTATCATTTCTGCAGCCACAAAAACCGTGTCGGTAAAACTTGCCGGGAAATTGTCGGTTGTCGAGACCAAAACTTTGTAGCCATCCAACCAATATGGCCCGTAATAACTCGCCGATTTCCATTCAATCGAGGCTAAATCGCCCGTGATTTCGACGGGTGGCAGGATCAACCAATTTTTTGTGGGCTTTGTGCAAAGCGGCGGTTGGTCGCCAGATGTGTACGAACAGCTCGTAAAAGCGATGTTTTCGTTCAAATTTGTTGGGTCGGTAAAATCAAAAAGCGGGTACCAACCCACCGTTTCCACCGAATCGAGGCAAAATTGTGGGTAGCCATTTTCACTAAAATTCACCCAAGTTTCGTCGTTCCCGGCCGGTTCGCCGGGCGGCAAATCAACCGGTTCGTTGATGCTGCCAGATTCGAAACTGGCAACAAAAATGGTGTCAAAAGTGGGCGGCAAATTTTGGGAAAATAGGCACAACTGACTGATTGTCAGTAGGATAAAAAATGGTAGGCGTTTTTTCATATTGAAAAAATTTACGTTTAATGATGTCTGAATCAGAATTTTCAGGATTTTTGTCGCCGGACAGCCAGGCCGGGGTCGAAACCGTTCCGCAGGAGCCGCAGGTTCCGCGCTGGACACCGGTCACGCGCGTCGCCTTCCGTTTCTGTTTTGTGTACCTGGGCCTCTTCTCTCTCGCCACGCAGATCTCCGGGAGCATGATTCCCAATCTCAGTTTCTATTATCGAG
>JANNMS010000233.1:0-21182 GCA_031398055.1 Saprospirales bacterium
CAACCGGACGGGCATGGTTTCGACCGATTTTCGGGTGGCGGCTGACCCGATTTTTGACCACCTGGCGGTGAACACGACCTTTGTTTTTAAGGCAAAGGATGCCAATGGCTGTTTGAAATCGGTCATCAAAAAAACGCCGGCCTCCGCGCCAAGCATGCCGGACAGCAGGCGAACGACAGCGCGAAATTTTTTAGAAAATTCAAATCAAATTGCCCACTTGGTGGTGTTTCCAAATCCTGCGGACGATATACTGACTGTAGATTTTTTTTCAGAAAGTATTGAAAATCATCCGATTCGAGGTCAAATTTTTGTTGTTGATTTGCTTGGCAGGGTTCAATTTTTTGAAAAAATGGATTTTGAAACGAGCAAGGCTTTTCAAATTTCGGTGAAAAATCTGCCATCAGGCGTTTATACCGTGATTTTCAAAAATGAGAGGGGAGAGCTTTTTGATCAGCGATTTTTGAGATAAAAGGATAAATATTTTGTACCGTAAGGTGTAAAATATTTGTCCTTTTACTTGGCCTTATGTATATAAAAAAGCCGAGCGACGTCAAGCCGCTCGGCTTTTCATTTTTTTGAGTAGTCCAATTTTGAAAAAACAAAGGCCAAAAACTATTAGTTGGCACTTTGAAAATTGTACTCATTGTTCGTTTCATCCGACTCGGCGATGGTGTTTTTGTGATCCACAAACATGTCCACTTTGATGCCACTTTCGCAGTCGCAACCGGGAGCGGCTTTCAATTTGACCGTCAATTTGAAATCTTTGCCGGGCAGCAAAATCGGCACATTTCGAACGGCTTGTTGGATACATTTTTGGGTGGCATCGTCGCCGTCCATCGGACGAATCCGGATCAAAGTCGAATTGGATTTCGTGTCGCCTTGGTTTACGACATGAAAAACCAACATTCTTTGTGTTTTGCATTTCAACTCCACGTTTTGAATCACGAGATCCGGGCCAGCGACCACGTTTTCAGCACTGCGAAAAGCAGAAAATGCCAGCGCGACCAGCGCGAGAATGGAGGAAAAAATGTACTTTTTCATTTGAAAAAAAATTTGTGGTGAGTAAAAAATTTGTGTTGAACCGTAAAAATTCGGCTTGCAAATATATAGGAAACAAGGGCTTTCGATGCGGGAGCCAAAGCGTTAACGGCTCGAAAAACTTATTTCAAATGTCCGATTTCAGATGATTTCTTCTAAAAATCCGGTTATTTGCCCCATGTTTTGCCAAGTCGTTTTCAATATCTACCCCGCGTCCGAGCATATTTTTTTGCCTTCGGCCAACATCGTCCAAACCGACCCGCGCGGCACGCTGACCCATATTTTACAAAAAGCAACGCCCGAAACCATCCGCCCATTTGGCCTCGAAATTTCGACCGTCCAAAAACGACTTTTGGAAATCGTCGAATCGCTCAGCCCCAAATTTTTGGAAGAAAAATTCCGCCCACCGAAGTCAAAAACCACCACGCCGCTCGCCCGATTGCTCAGCGAAGCGGCCACAAAACCGATCGTCGAGGCTTATATTTTTCGAGAAATGGACATTTTTTTAACTGAAATTGTGCAAAATCGCCTGCCCTTGAGTTTCGATGCCGTCAAAAAATCTTTGGTCAAAGATCATCTCGTGGCCATTTCGAACGACGAAATTTTGCCCCATCTCCATTTCAAAAAAACGGCGACCGGCGTCGAATATCGCCTCCAACTCGGCACCGAAACCGAAAAATGGAACATCAGCCAGCAGGAAGTTTTGCCTTTGACAAACACAATTCCGGCGTGGATTTTTTCAAAAAATACGCTTTTCAAAGTGCCCGGAATCAATGGAAACATGGTGCGCCCGTTCCAAAAAAAGGACGTCGTGGCCATTCCTGAAAAAAATGTGCGCGAGTATTTTCAAAAAATCATCGTCCGCAGTGCCAACCGAACGAGCATCGAGGCCGAGGGTTTTGAAATGGATTTGCGCGAAAAATTGCTGGGCACGTCACTCTCGATTTCCGAGGATTTTTTGCAAAAAACGTGGCTCGTCGGCCTGCGTTTTCGGTACGATGGCCATGATTTTTTGCCCCGTGAAAAACGCAAACAATTTACTTGGGTAGAATTTCCGGAGGCTGCGCCGTTCATTTTAAAACAAGTTCGCCGCGACCCGGAAGCCGAAAACGAGCGGTTGGATTTTCTAAAAAAACTCGGTTTGCGCTTGGAAAATCAGGCGTTTCTATTTTCCGAAAAAACAAATTTTGAAACCGCCGTCCGATGGCTCGCCGAAAATCGAAACGCGCTCGAAACCGCTGGTTTTCAACTCATTGCACCCGAAAATGAGGGTCGAAAAATCGCCACCGCCGTCGGCCAAATCGATGTAAAATCTGAAAGAAAAAATGATTGGTTCGATGTTT
Organism: Saprospirales bacterium; assembly: GCA_031398055.1. GTDB lineage: Bacteria > Bacteroidota > Bacteroidia > Chitinophagales > Saprospiraceae > M3007. The sequence goes on from JANNMS010000233.1 coordinate 2,382, forward strand.
TCGGAACCCTCCGGGTCGGCGATTTTGAATTTCCATTTAAAAAAATTGTCCCGTTTTTGCGGCGCGTCGAGCGGTATTTTCCACTGCCCGACAAAACTTTTTTTCTGATTCCGGAGGCGTGGTTTTCGCGTTTTTCGGAACTCGCCACCGCACTCGTCGAAACTGAAAATGGGTGGCGGCTGCCAAAAACTTTGTTCACGTTGCTCGAAAATCACGACCTCGGCGAGGCTGATTTTTTGCCAAAAAATTTCACGGAAAACATTGATTTTCAAGCACCTGCATCACTTCGCGCCACGCTGCGACCGTACCAATTGGCGGGCGTAAAATGGTTGATTGAGCATCATTTTAATGGTTTTGGGGCTTGCCTCGCCGACGACATGGGTTTGGGAAAAACGCTGCAAACGATTGCGGTTTTGTTGTGGGCAAAAAATTTGGCGGAAAAATCAAGTGAAAATTTTACCGATTCAAGTTTTGAAAATTTATCAAATTCCCAAAATCTCACGCCAGCAAAAACTGCGGCCAAAAAAGCAAAAACTGGTCTCCAACTCGATCTTTTTGCTGCGCCGCTGCCCCACCCCACTCCATCGCAAGTCATTGAAAATCAGGAAGAAAGCCCGTTTTCTGCGCCCCAATTTTCCAGTAACCAATCCTCCAAAAACCCATTCACGGCATTGATCATTTTGCCCGCGTCTCTGATTTTTAACTGGCGCGCCGAGTTGGAAAAGTTTTCGGAAGGCCTATTTATTTATGTCCACACCGGCCAAAAACGGCACACCGACCCGCAACTTTTGGCGGCGCACCACCTCGTTTTGACCACTTACCACACGGCTCGAAATGACCTCGATTTGCTGCAAAAAATTGACTGGGCGTACATTGTTTTGGACGAAAGCCAGCAGATAAAAAACCGCGATTCCGAAATTTCGAAAGTCGTGCGGACGCTGCGGGCTCGGCACAAAATTTCACTTTCCGGCACGCCGATCGAAAACTCGTTGTCCGATTTGTGGTCGCAAATGGAATTTATCAACCCGGCCACGTTGGGCAGTTTTGCGCAGTTCAAAAAGCAGTTTTTGTTGCCCATCGAACGGCACGACGATGCGGTGGCGAAGGCTGGGCTTTTTCGCCGCGTCCAGCCATTTTTTCTGCGGCGGACGAAAGAAGAAGTCGCCCCGGAATTGCCTGAACTGACCGAGCAAGTTTTTTTTTCGGAGATGAAACCGGCGCAAAAAGAGATTTATGAAAGGGTAAAAAGCGCGGTGCGCAACCAAATTCTTTCGCTTTTCGAGGATCCAAAATCTAAACTTTTGGTGATTCAGGCATTGACTCGGCTGCGGCAAATCGCCTTGCATCCGGCGTTGGTGACTGGTGATTGGTTATCGGAAAATCGGTTATTGGATTCCCAAACCGATCAACCAATAACTAATTTTCCAATAAATAATCAACCAATCAGCCAGCCCTCCGGCAAATTCGACGACGTGCTCGCGCAGTGGGAAACCATCCGCCGCAGCGGACATAAAGTGTTGATTTTCAGTTTTTTCGAAAAATATTTGCGGATGTTCCGCGAAGTTTTTGAGCGGGAAAAAGTGCCGTTCGCGTGGCTGACCGGCGACACGCCAAACGAAGAACGAGGCCGCGAAGTCGCCCGTTTTCAGACCGATCCGACGGTGCAGGCGTTTTTGATGACGACAAAAGCAGGTGGATTGGGTTTGAATTTGCAGGCTGCGGACTACGTTTTTTTGCTCGATCCGTGGTGGAATCCTGCGGTCGAATCGCAGGCCATCGCGCGGGCTCACCGCATCGGTTTGAACCATCCGGTGACGGCCGTCCGATTTATCGCGGTCGGGACGATTGAAGAAAAAATCAGGGAAATGCAGGCGCGAAAAGCGAAATTGGGCAAAGCACTTTTTGAAATTGGGGAAAACGAGGTGCCGAATTTGAGCCGCGAGGATTTGGAGATGTTGCTCGGCTGAATTTTTTCAAATAAAACTTAAATTCAGCATTTTGAAGGATACATTTTTCGTTCAGCGGACATTAAAAGGAAAGACCCCAAAATCACTCATTTTTAAAAATTTAACGCCATGCGCTCGAAAATTTTGTTCCTTTTGCTTGCTCCTGTTTACTGGTTTTCTTTTGTTTTGATGTTGAAAAGCAGCCATAATTAATTTGGCGATTGGCTATTCGTTTTAAGCCTTCTTCCAAAATTTTAATAAAAAATGCCCCGCTTCCCGGATAAACTGGGGGGCGGGGCATTTTTTATTGATGCTTTTCAAAGCAAAGTTTAGTCCTCCTTTGGCGCGTCCAAAACCTTGTTTTTCTGTTTTGCTTGCTCAATTTGTCCCAAAAAATTGGCCTCCGAAATCACTTTTCGCCCCGTACTTTTTTGGTAAGCATGCAGGGCATCGCCCGCCGAACCACCTCCTTTTATCGCTGCTTCGCGGTTTTCGATGAAACCTTTTGCATCGTTGACAATGGCTTCGTCGCGGGTCGTTTCTTCGCCAAGCATCGAAAAAATCAATTCCAAATTGGTCATGTGATCGCGCAGATTTTCGCGTTTCAGGCTTTTGTGATCTTTGTATTCGCTGGGGGTCATGCCGAAAGTCGCTTTCGAAATTTCGGCGGTCAAAATGGCATATTCTCGGTTTTCTTGCACGCCCCTGCCTTTCCATTCATCGGTCAGTTGCGCCCGGACATCAATACTTTTCAGCCGCATTTCGATCCAATCGTCGGAGTATCCTTTGGCTTTGTACAGTTGGCGGGCACGTTCGGCGGCCAATTCTGGGTTTTCAATTTCGTCGATTCGGTCGGAGCCGACCTGCGCCAGCCAAAGTTTGAACGGCTCAGCCTTCGCCGACGGAATGGATTGGATGATCCGAAAAAGGCTTCGTTTGTTCGCCGCCAGCGTCTTCCGTTTTTTGCCGTGCTCGCCCTGCATTTCTACCTGGGGACAATTTGTCCCCACGAACTCGCGCAGAAATTCATCGCGTTTCCGCATTTTTTTGAAATAATCGGTTGCGTTGGTTGAATCCGTCAACACTTCGACCACGTCCAAAACGGCGTAAAACCATTCCTCCCCAAGCCAGATTCGGCGGATTTTCCGCTCCTGAAAAACAATCAGTTTATTTTCTGTATCCATTTCCCTTTGATTTTTTTGTTTTAAAAACAAGCAATTCGTGTGTCAAAAGTAAAAAATGTTTTCAATTTTAAAATAAATTATTTTAAAAAATAGGCACTTTTTCAGCCAATCGAAAACTGTGGATCCAACTTTTTCCCTTGATTTTTCAGTTCTGCCAGCCGATTTTCCATCTCCGTCAGACCCGCCGATTGCTCAAATGCGGCTGGAAACAACACCCGAAATTCGTGCAAAACCAGCGAGCGCAGCAGCGGTTTTTCGCGAAATGCCTCGGTCGGCGTGTCCGATTCGATGTCGAAAGTGCCTACAAATTTGTTTTTTACCTGCCCGATGACCCGCGTCGTCGCGCCGTCGTCTGTGGCCACAATGCCCCGCACGATGTCCCGTTTGGCAGTTTCAATTTTTTCAAAAAGGGTTTCGATTTCAATTTTTAGCAACTTCAATTGTTGTTTTTCTGCTTCTGCCTGCCGCGCCCGTCGCGCCCGCTGCCGTGCTTTTTCGGCCAAGCCGTGCCCCGCTTTTCCACGCAAAATCGTGGGCAAATAGGCATAAATATTTTTCACCGTCCCCTGTTTTTGGGCATAAATCAAGGCATCCAAAATCGCCTCCAAATCGTGCGCCAAACCACCGACATAATCCAAAATCGCAGTGTCCGCAGCCTCTTTGTCAAAATGCCGGAACAGCCGCAACAACTCAATTTGAGTATCTGAAAATGCCTTTTCAGGTACTTCTTTTTTGGAAAAACTGCCCCCTAAATTTGTCTGGGGTGGTTCGGCGACGTGCGTTTTTTTGCCCCCTAAATTTGTCGGGGCTGGCTGCTCCCCTGCCCTGTTTTTTGCTTTTAAAATGTTGTTTTCCAATTCATTTTGTGCAAAAAGCACCCCTAAATTTGTCTGGGTTGGCACAACTGCCACGTTTTGAGTAGCGGCTTTTTTGCCCCCTAATTTTGTCCGGGTTGTCTTTTTTTCCGACGGTTTTTCCTCGCCTAAATTTGTCTGTTTTTTTACCTCTTCGTATTCGATAAAATCTGCCGCCTGCGCATCGTCCGCCGCCCGCCGCCCGCCGTCCGCCGCTTTTTTTGCCCGTTTTTCCTCGCCCAACCGCGCTACCCGCACTTTTTGGCCGGGATTGTCTTTGATGTGAAAAACGATGCGCACGACCGGACTTTTGCCATTTCTGGGAAATTGCCGTACCTCGTCGTAGGTAAAAAAGATATCGTTTTTCTCCTGGATTTCGGTGCGGGCGCGTTCGAGCACGCGTTTTTTGAAGTCTGGGAATTGTTTGTAGTCCGTCGGCGCGAGTTCGAGGATGGTTTTGAGTTCGTCGAGACCGATATCCAACTTGCCAAAACGTTTGTACGACTTCAAAAGCAGGTACAATTTGACGGAATACGTGCTTTTCAGCACCCGCGTGTTCAAAATATGGTAACTGAAAAAATCACCCTTTGCAATTTCGAGATAATACGGCTTCAACATGTTCGAAATTTCGATGTCAATCGTGCCGCGCCCATCCTTGTCAATCCGAAAACGCGCCCCGGCGAGCAGGTTGACTGCCAGATAATTGATGCCTTCTTCGTTGTCGCCCTCCGGAATCCGCAGGTGTTTTTTGGTCATTTCCTCGATTTCTTCGACGTAATATTTTACCCGTTTCGTCTCCACGCCTATTTTTTGGAGCAAATCGCCCACATTTATGGTCATTGAATTGTCGTTCGGCCTCGTTTTGAGGTAGGCGATGATTTCAAAAAGAATTTTTGATTGGACAAGCGACAGCCCGAATTTGGCGCGTGCCACCGGGTTTCGCAACACCACGAGTTCGGGGTTGTCGAACGGCACGATTTGGCGAGATGGCGTTTCCTCCATATTGTTATTTGTTATTGGGAAATTGGTTATTGGGGAATTGGTTACTGGAAAACTAGGTTGCGCTAACCAATTTCCTAGTAACCAATTCCCCAATAACTAAACTCAGACACAGTAGGCACAAATGTCTGAATTCTCCCCTAAATTTGTCTTGTTTCTCCCCTAAATTTGTCTGAAAGCACCCCTAAAATTGTCTGGATACGCCCCTACGATTGTCTTGTTTCTCCCCTAAATTTGTCTTGATTATTACTTGCAACAAATTGATTTTCAATAAATTAGGCGTCGCCCAAACAAAAGAAACTTAATAAACTTTTTGAAAGACACACAAAAGAAAAATAGTGTGCGTGTGCATTTTTAAAAAATGTTTTATCCAAACTCTTTTTTCAATTCCCGCTCGACCAACTGCCGGATAAAATTTTTCATGTCCGTTTGCTCGCGGGTCACTTTGATTTTCAAATTGATCAAAGTGCTTTCCGGCAAGTCTACAGAAACTCGGATGGTTCGTTCGATTTCGGGCATTTTGGGTTTTCTGCCGCGCGGCGCGGGTGCTTTTTCGACTGTTTTTTGGGTGTTTTTTTGCGCGGGCGGCTCGGCACGGCGAACGGGTTCGACAGGTTTTGGCGGATCCGGCGGGGCGGTTTTTTCAGTTTTGTGGTGCACCTCGCGGGTCATTTCTTCAATTTCTTCGGGTGAAATCTTAGGTGCTTTGACCGTATTTAAAAAGGTATCGAAATTTTTTTTTGCCATGATTTTTGAATTATTTAAGCGTATAATTATTTACTTAAAAAAGCGGACGCTTATTTTTTAAGCATCAAAATGGCCTCGCCCACGATGCTTTCAATTTCTGCGGAAGCTTTTTTATCGGTCAATTCGCAGACGCCCAAACCAGTCAAATTGGCTTCGCGGTAGGCCACGCGGTGCGCAATTTTGGCTTGAAAAATATGCACGCCCAGCGATTCGATGGCCTGATGGATCGTTCGATTGACGATTGTTTTTGCATCGTAATTGTTCAAAACAATGCCCAACCCAGCGGTTTCGATGCCGCGTCGTTTTTGGATGGCGCGGGTGTCGTTGTACCGGACGAGGAATTTTTCGAGTGCCCCAAAATCGTTGCCGCTCGGCATCACCGGCACGATTACTAAATCGGCAATGAGCACAATTTTGGTCGTGATTTCGCTCAAAGCCGGCGAGCCATCAATGATGACATATTCATAATTATCGGCCTCTTCGGTGGCTTTTGCTGCCAGATTTTTTTCATCAAAAAGAAAAACCGGGAGTTTTTGGGCATCCGTTTTTGAACGCCTTTCATTCCATTCGAGCGTGGATTTTTGTTCGGTGTCGGTATCAACGATGCACACGGAATGGCCTGTTTTTGCCAAATAAATAGCCAAATTTTGGCTCAATGTACTCTTCCCTACCCCACCTTTTAAATTTGCAACTGCGATTATTGCCATGTTTTTCCTTGTTTTTTTAATAAAAATAGATGCTTTTTGAGTTTCAAAGGCAAATGTATAATTGTTCGCTTAAAAAATGAAATGAGTTTATAATTATAAACTCAAATAAGTGAAAATATTTTTAAGCAAATAATTAAAAAAGTTTTTGAGTTTAAACTTTTAAAATCAAATGCTTAAATAAAATTTTAAGCTTAAACTTAAATGCTCAAATAATTATACGCTTATTTAATTCTCAAAAATACAACTTGAAGTTTTCGCAAAAGGGTAGGGTTGTTCAATTTTTAAGTTTTTTCAAAAAAAAATTGTGGCAATTGCATGGACAACCAGCCAAAAATTTTGAATTTGCAGCGTCGCTTCAAACTCAGAAAATAATTTTCATTGGTTTTACCACACGTTCCATTTGTAATTTCCGACCGTTCGTTGGCCTGACCTGAATAAGTCCATCGAAGGTTTATCAAATTTGCCTACACATTTTTTCACAACATAAATAAACCATTAAATTATGCACGGTGAAGTTTCTCCAAACGGTTCCCGGATGACCGAAGCGGTCATTGAACGGGAAGAAAACATCCTAAAACCCCTTTTTGAAGACCTCCTAATCCCAGCAGCCTCGGAAATACCGACTGTTTCGGAAAACCAAATGGACAAGTGGATTGCCCAAATGGACAGCGAAGCCGAAGAATCCGGCGGACGAAAAGCCCCCGAAAACCTAAATTTGCCGGTCGGTTACACCTATTTTGGCCAATTGGTGGCGCACGACATCACCTCCCACCGCTTTTTGGGCGTCCAAAAAAACTCGCTGCGGCTGCAAACCATTTATGGCATGGGCCCCGGTGCGTCGCCCCAGTTTTTTGAACACAATTACAACCCCGAAACCAAATTTATTTTCCGAGCCATCAAATTCGATTTGGACAGTTATCAATCGAGCAAAGGGAAGGTTTATGATTTTAAAAGAATCGATGTGAATAAATCGGACGACGCACCGACCCGACAATCCGGGATTCCATTGATGGCCGATGGCCGAAACGACCAAAATTTTCTGATTTCACAGTTGACCGTCCAAATGATGCGGCTGCACAACCGGTTGGTTGAAAATTACTATTCGAAAAATAAAAATCAATCTGAAATTTTTCGTGCCGCTGCCGATGATTTGATTCACCGGTATCAGCGGGTGATTTTGACCGATTATTTGCCGCGCATCCTTTTTAATGGAAAGAAACTGGTTCAAAAAATCGTCGACGACAATAATTTTCGAGTTTTTGACCACAAAAAGGACTGTGTTTTGTCCGAAACTTTTGCGTTGGCGGCCTTTCGGTTTGGGCATTCACAGGTTCGGCAGATGTACCAAACCGAAATAAATGGCACCTTGAATTTCTTGTTTGGTGAAAATTCCGATCTGCGCGGCTTCGTTCGGGACACCACACGCCGGATTGATTGGATCTGTTTGTTGGCAGAAAACAAGGATGAAGGTGCTTTTCAACCCGCAAAAGCCTTCGATACCAACATTGTGATGTCGCTCGGCAACTTGGGTTTTTTTCCGGCTGGGAAACGCAGTTTGATTAAAAAAAACCTGGAGGCCTCGATCGCAAATTTCGCCCTGACCAAAGACATTCGTGAAAAATGGTACGAATATATCCAAGATCAAAGCAAAACTTTCACAGATGAAAAGCTGAAAGATTTTGAAAAAGCCACCGAAAAATGGCAATACGAAGACGGAAAAGTACCCCTCTGGGCATTCTTTTTGCTCGAAGCGCAACACCTCGCTGGCGGTCAAACGCTGGGGCCGATTAGCAGCCGAATCGTGGCCGAACAAATTATTTGGCTTTTGAAAAAAGACCCAAATTCGGTGCTGGCCGGGCAGGAAGAATTTGAAAAAATCGAAAAACTGACGCTTCGCCAACTGCTCGAAACAGTGCTCGATTCGATGGATGCCGACGAGGAAAAACTTGTCAAATTCACCCCACGACTAACCAGAGCATCTCTCGCGCCACCCACCGACGAGGAATTACACATTCAAAAAGTTAGAAAACGAGAACTTTACGATGGCACGGAAGGCACTTTTCAAGATAATGTTACAGCTCTGACCACGCCGAGATTGCCAAAAATCGGGGCCCCGACTGACTCCGACAAAGAGAAACGCTCCACAATCCTGTTCAACGGTTTTTACAGATACCCGCACAGCATCGAGTCTTCGCCGTTGAAAAAAGAGGAAATCCGGGTGTATTTCAGCAAAAAAATGGTTTTGGGGCGTTGCTCGGCCGCTGTGCAAAAGCTCGAACCGAAGGAGGAAGGAATTAATGGGCTGTTTTTTATTTTTGGTTTGGATAAAAATGTGGCTCATCCCGAAAAAGTATTCCTGTTGGCCCGTCGCACGGGACTTTCGGGTGCTTTGCCAGTTGGTTTGCACGATAATTGGCTTGCACCAAAAAAGAAAACAAACCCGGTAACTTCAATCGATGCATTGACTTTTTCCAAAAATTTTGCCAGCGATGGCTACGAAACGCTCAAAGAATTTGGCCTGGAATCCCAAAAATTTGTCCTCCGGGATTTGGTCGTTTTGCTCGGTTACGATGAAACCAATCCCGACGTGAAAGCAATTGGAACCGACGTTACCCTTGATTTGGTGGCCGCAACGGGTACAGAAATCGCAGCATCCGAGGGTTTTGCATTGGACGCAAGTGTTTTTCCAGAAGACGCGCTGGCCGAAAAACAAGAATTTTTTGGCTTGTCCATGAGCAGTAGTGACCCTGTTTCGGAGCCGGGAAGGCCTTATCCACCGTATTGTTATGCCAGGGATGTGGTTTGGAAATGATGTTCAAAAATGGAGTCAACCCCCAACCCCTGAAGGGGAGCACTATGTAGAAAGCATTGATAATCAAGCCTTTTTGTTATTTACTCCCCTTCAGGGGTTGGGGTTGACTCTGTTTTTTGAACATTCTTTTTCGCATATAATTCCTCAATTTTTATCGAAACCGCCCTTTTACTATGAAACTCAAATCCCTGATTTTCCTCGTTTTCCTTGCCATTTTTGCCCGAACAAATGCGTTCGGGCAAAAACCAACCCTACTTTTCCACCATTTGACGACCGACGAAGGCCTGTCGGAATCGACCAATGCCTACATTTTCCGCGATCTCGCTGGTTTTGTTTGGCTCAGTTCGGTGGATGGTCTCAACCGTTTTGATGGAATCAGTGTAAAAACTTACCGCGAACAGCCCGACGACCCGAATTCGATCCACGGAAATATCGTGGTGAGCCCATTTTTTGAAGACCCGCGTCAAAATTTGTGGTTTTCGACCGAACGCGGACTCAATTTTTACCACCGCCAACAAGATCGTTTTCAAAAAATAAACCTGCTGGCCGACCCCACAAACTTTTGGCAACACAATGTTTTTTGCCTCGACAGCGAGGGTTTTTTGTGGGTGGATGCTGGAAAAAAACAGGGCGTTGTCAGAATTCGAACAAACGCCAACCTTTCCGAGCCGCCCGAAAAATGGCAATTTTCAGCAGGTTTGGTCGCCGCTCGCCAATATTTTCCTGTCCTTGATGAACGAAACGGCAAACTCGCTTTTTTGTACACGACCCATCCTGATTCCAATGGTTTGATGAAATACCGGAACGAAAACGGCCAATTACAATTGGAAACGCGCCTTTTTGACGGAAAAAACGGGCTGCCAAACCTGAACATCAATTTCATTTTGCCAGTCGAAAATGACCAAACAATTTGGATTGCCATCGATTCCGGCATTTTTCAATACAAAACTGCGGAACGAACCTTTCGGTTTTTTCCAAAATTGCGCGACACGCCGCTGCGCCAAATCAACGGTTTGGCCGAACTCAGCCCCAATCTTTTGGCGATGACTTCGGCAGAAAATGGCCTGTTGATTTGGAACACGGCGGAAGATTCCCTCCAAAAATTTCGGCATTTGGAAGCCGATCCGTTGAGTATTTCGACCAACCGACTCCGCAATATTTATTTTGACAAAGAACACAAAGTGCTTTGGCTGTCGTCGTGGGGTGGGGGCGTGGATTTCACGGCTTTGAACAAGGTAAAATTCCGAAATCTCCGCCTGTCCGACATTTCGGGCGATGAAAATTTGCCGCAATTCGTGCCCGGCGCGCTGGGTTACGGCAGCGAGGGAATTTGGTGCGGCAGCCGAACCAGCCGAGGTTTGCGACTTTTGAAAACGGACGGCAGCCTCATCCGAGATTTTAGCAAATTGACGGGCGGCGTGGAAGATATCGTGGTTTCTGCCCGCCTCGGCACTTTGATTTGCAGTGAAAATGGCCTTTTTCAATGGTCAAATGGTCGGATGAATCCAATTTTTGATGGGGAAGGAAAAGCTGCGAATTGCTTCAATTTTTTAGAATCGAGAGACAAAACGTTTCTCGGTGGTCTGCACGACGGCGGATTGGGTAGAATCAAAACTTCCAAAAACGGCCAAATTTTTATTGAAAAAATAAAAAATCCCAGCCTCGACACCCTGTCTTTGGGTCGGATGATGGAAGATGGCAACGGGCGCGGGTTTGCCGAAAACATCGACGGCGGCGGCATTTTTATTTTCGATGGGCCGATTGCCGGCGGCAAAATTTTTCGGCATCTGAAAATCAATGGTTTGGTCAATTCTTTTTGTGAAAACAGCAATTACGTTTGGGTCGGCGGCTCGTTTGGGTTGCTGCGGATCGACAAAGGCACTTTGCAGGACAGTCTTTTTCGATTGCCGATCGCGGGGGTGCAGTGCGTTTTGCCTTCCGGCGACGAAGAACTTTGGTTGAGCACGACGCGCGGCTTGTTCCGATATCAATTGGCGACGGGTCGGCTGGATGCTTTCGAGCGGTTCGACGGGTTGGCGGCCAACGAATTTAGCATGGCTTCCGGCATGAAATCGCCCGACGGTTTGCTGTGGTTTGGAGGCGTGCGGGGCATTTTGGCTTTCGATCCAAAAAACATCAAACTGGTTTCGAACCCACCAAAAATCCAAATCACCGATATTTTGGTCAACGATCTGCCCCACAATTTTGGGCAAAATACCAGTCTGCTGAATCATTTTTCCCTGCCGCACGCCGACAACACGGTGTCGTTTCTGTTCACGGCCATCGAATTTTCCGACCCAAAAAACAACCGTCTGCGGTACCAACTTTTTCGGGACGGGGCGGCGTTCGACAGCACTTGGGTGGTTTCGCGGGAGGTGCGGGGTTTTGCTCGATATGCCCATTTGGATCCCGGAAATTATCGTTTGGTGATAAAAGCAGAAAGTTCGGACGGCGTCCCGGCGCAGGAACCGAAAGTGATCGATTTCAGGATTGAACCACCGTTTTGGCGGACTTGGCAGTTTCGGACGCTGGTTGCGGTGCTTTTGGCGGGTGCTTTGTTTTGGTTTTACAACGATCGTTTGGAGCGGGAACGGATGAAAGCACAAACCGCGCTGTTCCAATTTGAGGTACTTCGCTCGGCACTCAAAGCCCATTTTGTGCGCAACGCGGCGGCCAATTTGCAAGGTTTGATGGCGACCAATGTGCCCAAAGCCCAGTTGTTTTTGCACCGATTTACGGGTTTGATGACTTTAATTTTGGAAAATGTGAGCAAACCCTACGTTCGTCTGGCCGACGAATTGGAATTGTTGCGCGAATACCTGCAACTTTCGGCACTGAGTTTTCCGGAAGGAAATCTAAAATTTGAGGTGCCTCGCGCCGACGATTTGGATGCGGCGGGGTTGGAAATTCCGGGCATGATTTTGCAGCCGTTTGTGGAAAATGCAGTCAAACACGGTTTGCAACCGAGGGATGGGCAAGGGCTGGTTTCGGTGAAAATTTTTGAAAATCCCAATCATATTTTATGCGTTGTGGAAGACAATGGCGTGGGTCGCATCTCAAAAAAATCGTCGGATTCGCAGGCAATTTCAGTCATTCACAAATCGCATTCGATAGCCATGAACGAAGAACGGCTCAAACTTTACGACTTCGAGCGGGGCGGAAAATCGAGTATTTCCATCCTTGATTTGAAAGATGAGGCTGGCAATCCGACCGGAACACGGGTTGAAATTAAGATTGGTTTTTGAAAACACACCGGACTTGAAAAAAACCGCAAATAGTTACCACCACTACTTTTTTTACCACAGAGGCACATCAGAAAACATCAGAAACTGTTTTAAAAACTTATGTTTTCTGATGTGCCTCTGTGGTAAAAAAAGTAGTGGTGGTAGACAGTTATAAAAATCATAGCAAAATGAACAAAATAAATGCACTCATCGTCGAAGACAAAAAGCCGCAAATGGAATTGTTGGCGCAAGAATTGAAAACCCACTGCCCAAATGTGGCCGTCATCGGCAAAGCCTACAACTGCAAAGAAGCCCTGAAATGGCTGGAAGAATACGAACTCGACCTGTTTTTTTTGGACATTGAGCTGCCCGACGGCGATGGGTTTTCAATTTTGAAACAATACAATCGCCCAAATGTGCCGGTTATTTTTGTCACCGGGCACGAACAACATTGGAAACGCGCCTTCGAAATGAGTGCCATTGACTACCTGCTCAAACCGATTGACCCGCAAAAACTATCGAATGCGGTGGACAGGGCGATGCGGCAACGCTCGCTTTTTGAGGCCGCCCAACAAATCGAAAACGTGGACAATTTGGTGAAAAGACCCGACGCCAGCACCGACAAAATTGGTTTGAAAAAAGACGGCATCCTCAATTTTTACTACCTCAAAAACGTGCTTTACCTCCTTGCAAATGGCGAAAAAACCGTTTTTCGATTTGAAGAAAACAACAGTTTCGAGCAATTTGGTTTGTTGGGCGACTACGAAACGCTGCTGGCACCTTACCCATTTTTGATGCGAATCCATCGGTCGCACATCGCCAATTTGAAAAAAATCAGCAGTTACAACAGCCAAACCGGTGCGGTTTATCTGGAAGGTTGCAAGTCGATTTTGAAAGTGGGCGAGTTTTTCAAAATCAAATTTGAAAAGCGTTTGAAAGACTTGGGCATTTTGTTCCGCTAACTTTTCATTGGCAAAAAACTGGCTTTCATTTTTAAAAGTCTCGGACTCATCGGTTCGGGGCTTTTTGCTTTTTTGGGGCAGTTTATCTTTGTTACACCGTTAGAAAATAACTCCCCTGACGCCAAAAAACTCCACCCAAATGCCTTTGATTTGCCGGCTTCCAATTGCGGAAGTCGGCTTTTCAAAGCATTTTTTTTACCCCAAAAAATGAATGGCAATGACATTTCTCCATGATTTTATGGGGTTGGTTGGGTCGTTTCAATCAATCCCATCCCCAAAATTAAGTAGTTACTGGAAATCAGTTATTGGTTATCAGTTGGGCTAAATTCCTGAAAACCAATGGTTTATCTGACTAATAACCAATAATCAATTTCCAGTAACCACTTATCAGACTGGCACATCATTTCCAAATCAACTTTTTGAGCGGTCAAAAAACCAAAGCAAGGTTTTAGGTTAATTTTGCAGCATGAATATTTTTAAAATACGCCTGCTGTTTTCGCTCCTTGCGATTGCTGGTTTTTCGGGCATCGCGGCGCAATTGCCCGCCCCGCAAAATTTCTCTGCCACGCCTTTCGAACGGCACGTCGAAATCCGCTGGGACGCCGTGCCGGGCGCGGTCAATTACCAAATTTGGCGGTCGGAAAATGGCGGCGCGGATTTTTCAATGTTGAAAAATATCGTCGGCGGCGCGGTCAAATTTCACCTCGATTGGACGGGCGACGAAGGGCTGAACCTGCAAAGAATCTATAAAATTCGTGCCGTAGCGGGCGGCCCGATTTTCAGCGATTTTTCCGACAACATCGAGGCAAACACGTTCACGATGACCGACGACGAGTTGATGGAAATGGTCAGCCGCGCCACTTTTCGCTATTTTTGGGAAGGCGCGCACCCAGTTTCCGGCATGGCCCGCGAACGGAACAATTCGGGGAACACAGTGACTTCCGGCGGCACCGGTTTTGGCGTGATGACGATGGTCGTGGCCGCCGAACGCGGTTGGGTCAGCCGCGAAGATGTCGTCAATCGGTTGCTGCAAATCGTCTCGTTTTTACAGATTGCCGACCGTTTTCACGGTGTTTTTCCGCACTGGATGGATGGAAATACGGGAAATGTCATCCCGTTCAGTCAATATGACGACGGTGCGGACCTGGTCGAAACTGCTTTTTTGATGCAAGGTTTGCTGACCGTCCGGCAGTATTTTTCGGAAAATAACCCGAACGAAAAAGCCCTCCGCGACGTGATCACCGGACTTTGGGAAGACGTGGAATGGGATTTTTTTAGAAAAAACAACAGCCCGGTTTTGTACTGGCACTGGTCGCCGAAATACGAATGGCAGATGAATTTTCAGTTGCGCGGCTTCAACGAAACGATGATTTGCTACCTGCTCGGCGCGGCTTCGCCGACGCACCCGATCCCGGCGAGTTTGTACACAACTGGTTGGACAGCAGGTAGTTACGGCACGTCGGCCACATTTTACAACCATCCCTATTTTTGCGGGCCGTACGGTGGCGGGCCGATGTTTTTTGCCCATTATTCTTTTCTCGGCTTCGATCCGCGGAATAAAAAAGACAAATTTTGCAATTATTTCACCCGCAACAAAAATCACGCGCTTATCCAAATCGATTATTCGATCGCCAACCCAGAACACCACGCGGGCTACTCCGCCGATTGCTGGGGTTTGACGGCCAGCGACGATCCGTGGGGATATCTGGCCCACGATGTTTACCCGGCGAACGACAACGGCACAATTTCGCCGACCGCCGCGCTCGCTTCGATGCCCTACGTTCCGGCGGAAAGCATGGCCGCGCTGCGGCATTTTTATCAAATTCAGGGTGAAAAATTGTGGGGAGAGCACGGCTTTTTCGATGCCTTCAATTTGGATGTGAACTGGTTTGCGACCTCGTATTTGGCGATTGACCAAGGGCCGATTGTTTGCATGATTGAAAATCACCGGACGGGTTTGCTTTGGGAAAAATTTATGTCAAATCCCGAAATCCAGCCCGCGCTCGACGCCATTGGTTTTTTGCCCGATTTTTCGGCAACCGGAGATTTTTCCGATGATTTTGAAAAAATAAACCTCGCGCCGAACCCGGCGAGGGTGGGGGAGTTGCTGAAAATTTCGAGTGAAAACACATTTTTCAGTCATGCAATTTTGACGGACCCGCTCGGTCGGTCGCAGCGTCAAATCCATTTTTCAAATAAAAACGGGGCCATGGAAATCCCGACCACCGGGCTGCCGTCGGGCATTTATTTTTTAAAAATGGAAATGGGAAATGGGAAAATCGCGGTGCGGCGGGTGGTTTTGGAGTGAACTGGAGGTCGGAATTTATTCCGACAAAATTATGTAAACCATTGAAAATCAAAAACTTATAGTCATGGGTCGGAATAAATTCCGACCTCCATTTCCCTTTTCAAACTCAAAAATTTATGAAAAAATACCTCCTCGTTTTCCCATTTTTCCTGATTTTTCAACTTGCCCAATCCCAAATTCTCCTCGAAGATTTTGAGTCAAACCCACATCTCGGCTGGCAACCGCTCGACCAGATCAACGTAATTCACGGAAATTTCACGGCTCCGACGCCCAATCTCGTGCCCGGCGGCTCCAATTCTTCGGCCAACGTGGGTTGCTATTCAAAAGGAATTTCGGCGTTTTCGACTTTGCAGGCGACCTCGCCCGCGCCTTTTGATTTGACCAGTTTTGCCAAATTTGAACTCGACGTGCTCAGCCCGGCGGCGGGCGGTGAGGTCATTTTTCAACTTTTTTCGATTGCCCAAAACCAAGAAATCAAAGTAAAAATCAAAACGCCGGGCGTTTGGGAAACGCTTTCTTTCGATTTTTCCCCGTTTTCGGCGGTGGCCAATTTTACGGAAATCCGCCTGATTTTCAATTCCGGCACGGCGGCGGCGGGCGAATCGTGGTGCGTCGACAATTTGAAACAATCAAAAGGCGTGGGAAATCCCTGCGACGGCGTGGTGAAAATCCCCAGCATCGTCGAGGATTTTGAATGCCAGCACAATTTTAAAAACATTTTTTACGGCGGCGCGGACATTTCGACGGTCGACAATCCGCACCCGACCGCCGACAATCCGTCCGCAAAAGTGGGCGAGTACCGCGACCCGGCGGGCGCACCCTGGGCTGGCCTCGGGTTTGAATTCCCGGCGGCTTTCAATTTGTCGGTTTTGAACCAGTTGGAATGTAAAATTTACAGCCCGACGGCCAACATTCCCCTGCTTTTCAAACTCGAAGGCAGTGGCAACGGCGTGGAATTTCTGCAAGTTGTCGCCGAAAAAAACAAGTGGGTCAATTACAAAATCAATTTTTCATCGGCGCACCCGACGCAGCACAACAAATTGGTCATTTTTGTCAACGGCGGCATCAACGGCCCCGGCGCGACCTATTTTATTGATGACTTGAAATGGACGGGGGCGGTCGGCATTTTTACCCCGAAAATCGAGGTTTTTAAAATCTCGCCCAACCCGGTTTTTGATGTTTTGCGGGTCGAAAATTTGGATGAAAAAATCGTCCGTTTTGAAATTTTCAATGCGCTCGGGCAACGTGTTTTGAAAATTAAAAACCAACCGGAAATTGATGTAAACCGTTTTGCATCAGGCATTTATGTGCTTGCGGCTTTCGACGAAAAAGACGTTTTGGTTGGAAATTCCAAGTTTGTGAAACAGTAATTTTTTACCACAAAGACACATTAGAAAACATAAGAAATTGAGTTGAAAAAACTTATGTTTTCTAATGTGTCTTTGTGGTGAAACAGTAATTTTTTACCACAAAGACACATTAGAAAACATAAGAAATTGAGTTGAAAAAACTTATGTTTTCTAATGTGTCTTTGTGGTCAGCAAAAAAACTCGCAATGAAAATGCACCCACGATTTCTCCTTTTCCTGCTTTTCCTTTTCCCAAATTCCTGCTCCGCGCCTCAAAAAAACACTCCGCCCGGCGACATTCCTCATCCCTCATTCCTCATCCCTCGCCCCCCGTTTTCGCTCGACGAACTCGAAAAACGCACCTTTTTTTGGTTCTGGGATTTGGCCTATCCCGAAAATTTCCAGATTCCGGACCGCTGGCCGACCGAAAATTTTTCGTCCATCGCGGCCACCGGTTTTGGTTTGGCGGGGTACGTCGTCGGCTCGGAGCGCGGTTGGGTCACGCGAGCGCAGGCCGCCGAGCGCGTTTTGAAGACTTTGGAAATTTTGAAAAACCTGCCGCAGGGCCCGCAGCCGTCGGGCGTGGCCGGGCACCGCGGATTTTTTTACCATTTTTTAAATGTAAAAACTGCCGACCGTTTTAAAAATGTCGAACTGTCGAGCATCGACACGGGGCTTTTGATGGCCGGAATTTTGACGGCGATGACCTATTTTGACAAAGAAAACCCAACCGAAAATGGCATCCGCGAGGCCGCAGATTTTTTGTTTCGCCGCGTCGAATGGGACTGGTTTTTAAACAAAAACGGGCTGCTTTCGATGGGCTGGTTTCCGGAAAAAGGTTTTTTGGACGCCGAATGGAAAGGCTACAACGAGGCGATGGTTTTGTTGGTCATGGCGATGGGTTCGCCGACGCACCCTGCCCCGCCCGAAATGTGGGAAAATTGGTGCAAACCATATTTGCGCACCACATTTCAGGGGCAGGAAATGGTCAATTTCGGGCCGCTTTTTGGGCACCAGTACAGCCAGATTTTTATTGATTTTCGAGGAATCGAGGATAAATACATGAAAAACTTGGGCTGGGATTATTTTGAAAACAGTCGCCGCGCGACCCTCTCCAACCGAAATTACTGCATCGAAAACCCCGGAAAATTTACAGGTTACGGCGAAAACATCTGGGGTTTGACGGCCTGCGACGGCCCCGCCGACACCGAAAAAAACATCGAAAACCGCTCGGTAAAATTCCAAACCTACTCGGCCCGCGGCGCAGCTGCCGATTATTTGGTGGACGACGGGACGATCGCCCCGACAGCCGTCGGCGGGTCTTTGCCGTTCGCGCCGGAGGTTTGTTTGCCCGCGCTCGAAGCGATGTGGAATCATTTTCCGGTCGGGAAATATGGCTTTTTTGATGCCTACAACGAGACGTTTGTTTGGGAAAAAGATTGGGAAAAAGGGCAGCCCGGCCACCCGTTTTGGGTGGATGTGGATTACCTCGGCATTGACCAGGGGCCGATTTTGTTGCAAATCGAAAACCACCGCAGCGGGCTGATTTGGAATATTTTGAAGAAAAATAAATACATCGTCGCTGGTTTGAAAAAAGCGGGTTTTTCGGGCGGGTGGCTGGAAAGGCGGTAGTGTTGGAGGTGGAAATTTATTTAGAACCAGCACTGGGAGGAAAAAAATTATACCACCAAATTTTAAGCTGCAAACCAC
>JANNMS010000264.1:0-11861 GCA_031398055.1 Saprospirales bacterium
CGAAATAAATTTCGACCTCCAAAATAGATGAAAAAATCTCCGGCCCGCAAACTGTTGCGCATCCTACTTTTTACTTTTTGTGCCCTGCTCGTCCTGACGATTGCGGGCATTTTTGCTTTGACTTTGCCCGCCGTCCAGCAATTTTTGACCAATAAAACACAAACTTTTTTACAAAAAAAACTCAAAACCCGCGTCGAAGTTGGGGCAGTCCGCGTGCGTTTTCCGATTGATGTTTCGCTCGAAAATTTTTTGTTGGAAGATGAAAATGGCGACACGCTGGCGCAAATCGGTAGCCTCGTCGTCGCGGTGGACATGTTCAAATTGCTCGGCCAAACCATTGAACTGCAAAAAATCGAACTCGAAAATGCCGCCGTTTTTCTCCATCAAAAAGACAGTGTTTCCAACAATTATAATTTCATATCCCGGGCATTTTCGCCTGATTCCACGGCGGTGGCAAGCCCTGACACTACCGCCTCCCCGTGGAAATTGCGGCTCGATTTGACCGTTTTGCAACTCAAAAACGTCAATTTCCTTTTGAAAAACGACGGTTCGGAAAGCATGACCGCCGCCAAAATCGGCACTGCCGAAACCGTGATTGCCTCCGCGGATTTGAAAAAGTTGCAATTTGAACTGAAAAATTTCGCCCTCGCCGATTCCGAAATCCAGTTGATTGAAAAGAAAAAATCCACGCCGAGCGGCAAGCCTTCGCCCAATTTTGAGTTCATTTTGAAAAACGCCGACATCGCCCGGTCGCACCTCGTTTATTCCGTTTTTGAAATGGATGTCGATGCAAATTTGGAACGCACGACCCTCGAAAACCTCCAAATCCAATCCGAAAACGGCGAAATTTCCATCCAATCCAACGGCATCAAAATCGAAAACAGCGCGCTCGCCTACCGCGACCCGGAAACCAAAAACACGCCCGGACATTTCAACGGCGGCGACCTTGATTTTGAAAATCTCAACGCCGATTTGCCCACGTTTTTTTTCCAAAACGATACGATTTTCGTGCAGGCCGATGCCGTTTCCGGCTCCGACAAAAGTGGTTTGCAAATCCATTCGCTGCGCACCACGGCACGAGTCACGCCCAAAAATATCGAAATCAAAAACGCCCTCGCCGACCTCAACCGCACCCATTTTGACGGCGACGTTTTGCTTTTTCAAAATGAAAAAGCCACGTTCGACCGGATGAAAATCAACATCCGCGCGGCAAAAGGCATCGTCGGCGATTTGCTGATTTTCATGCCGCCGCCGGAAATCCAGGCCATTTCCCAGCTCCAAAATATGCCGTTCGAAATGTCCGGAAACCTCTCCGGCTGGCTCGAAAATCTGCAAACCGAAAACATCAAATTCCGGGCGGGCAGCGGGACGGTTGCCAATTTTACAGGTTCCGTCCAGCAAATCACCGAACCCGAAAAAATCGGTATGCACCTGAAAATCAATCGTTTAGAAACCAATCGCAGCGACCTCGTTCGGTTTATGTCGCTCGGTGAAACGCACATCGATAGCATTTTGGCGCAGCCGCTGCCCGCGTTTTTGAGCACTTCGGGCGAGGTTTCGGGCAACATGGCGAGCCTTGATTTGAACCTGCGCGGCGAGGTCGGGAGGCCGGAATTTATTCCGGCCACGCAAGTCGGAATAAATTCCGACCTCCAATTTGAGGTTGCCGGAAATTTGAAAAATGCCAACGACCCGGACAAATTGGCGATGGATTTACAGATAAAAAAACTGGACGCGCCCCGCAGTTTTTTCGCCATTTTTGAAAAAAACGACCTCCAATTTCCCGACAGTTTGCAAGCGACCGGCACGTTGCGCGGTACGTTTTCCGCGCTGCAAACCGATTTGAAATTTATTGCCGAACGCGGCGGAATTTCAAGTAATTTGGATTTTTCAGGGCTTTTGAAAAATGTGCGGACGCCCGAAAATCTCGGTTTCGACGTGGTTTTCGACGGCAATTTTTCGAGACAAGAAATTTTGGGTTACGTCGCTGATTCGTTGATAACCAATGATTTGCGTCTGCCCGATTTCATAAAATTGAATGGAAAAGCAAGCGGCACGGTGCAGGACGCGACGGCAAAAACCGAACTCGTTTTGGGCAGTTTTGGGAAAATATTTTTGGATGGAAACCTCCGCGACAGCACTTTTCAAATGGCGGTCGTCGCCCAAAATTTGATGGTCAACCGATTGGCCGTCGATTCCAATTTTCAAGGCATCAAAACGGTCGGCCTGACGGCCAAAATCAACGGCACGGGTTTCGATTTTTTCAAAACTTCCCGTCTCAATTTGGCCGGAAAATTCGATTCCCTGATTTACGAAAACCTGATTTTGCGCGAAATCGCGCTCGATTTTGCGATGGATGGCCGGAAATTTTCGGGCGGTTTTGAGTCGCCCGACGAGCGGGCGGCGGTGCGCGCGCGGGTTGTTGGCGATTTCACGACCAACCTGCCGCTGCTCGAATTGGACGTCAATTTGAACTGCCTCGACCTGCGCGAATTTGGTTGGTCGCGCCGCCCGACGAACATTTGCGGGCATATTTTGTCGAGTTCGGCGGGGCTGGATTTGGATACTTTGACGGCCAAAATTTCCATTCAAAACCTTGATTTACAATACGATACGGTACACGTTCGCCCCGGCGATTTGGTTTTGGATTTAAAATTTGACAACCAAAAAAACCAAATTTCCCTCGCCTCGGATTGGCTCGAAACGGAAGTGAGCGGCTATTTTTCGCTGACCGATTTGCCGCAAACTTTTGCCGATATTTTTGAAAAATATTTTGTGGTCGACCGCACGGATTACGTGGCGCGGGTCGGCACGGACTCGATTTCCGTGAAAATGCAATTGAAAAAAACCGATGTTTTGACCACTGGCCTCGTGCCCGGTTTGACGGAACTCGAACCGATGAATTTGGAAGGAAAATTGGTGGCCGCGCGGAATTTTTTCAATTTGGAAATCCAAATGCCGCGGATGGTTTACCAAGATTGGGCGGTGGATTCGATGAATTTGCGGTCGTTCGCGGGCGATTCGGCGGCCATGTTTTCGATGACTTCGCCGTTGGTGAAACGTGGGGAAAAAGATTTTATCGAAAATGCGGTGCTGCACGGACGGTTTTTGGCCAACGTCGCGGACGTTTCTTTCAAGGCCAGCAGCGACGACGGGCGCGAGCGGTTTTTGCTCGTTTTGCAAGCATTTTTAGATAATAACAAAAAAGAAACGCTCGTAAAACTCGTGCCGCGACAAGTTATTGATTTCAAAGAATGGGCGGTAAATTCAGAAAACCAGGTCAAAATCACGGCCGGCGTGGTCGAAATCAAAAATTTCGAGATGACGGGCGACGGCCAATCCATCAAAATAAACGGCGCGTCGAGCAAAACCGGGCTTGATTTCGCGGTCGACATCGCCCGTTTGAATTTTGGAAATTTTGACATTTTCGTGGCCGATATTTTGAGCGATTTGGACGGCTGGGCGGAGGCAAATTTGAAAATCAGTGGCACGGCCGCCGCGCCGCAGGTTCGGGGAAAAATGCAATTTCACGAGACATTTTTCACGCCCGTCGCGACGAACGTGCGGTACGGATTGAGCGAAACGCCGCTCGAATTTTCGGCAACGGGCATCAATTTGGACGGCCTGAAACTGACCGACCCGTTCGGGAAAACTTTGGAAATCAATGGAAAACTGGCCACGACCGATTGGCAAAAAATCGAGGCAAACCTGAAACTGCACGCCGACCGCTGGCAGGTTTTGAACTCGACCAAACAGCAAAACCCGGTTTATTTTGGGGAATTGTACGTCTCGTTGGACGGCACGGTGCGCGGCGATTTGGCCCAGCCGGACGTGCAAATCACAGTGAAAACGGCCAAAGAATCCACATTTACCTATATTTATGATGTGGCGACGCAGTCGTTGCAGCACGAGGGAATCGTGTATTTTTTGCAGCCGCCGCGCCAAAATGTGCGCCCGCCGATTTACGATGCGCCGGTCAATTCCGAGCCGTTCACGTTGAGCGCGAGCGTCGAAATTGATACAAATTTGACCATCGCCAGCGTCATAAATCCGGTGACCGGCGACGATTTTCGGGGAAAAGCGAACGGCAGGTTGCAGTTCGATATGCTTTCAAATGGCAATATGACTTTGTCCGGGCAGGTCGAACTGGTGCGCGGCGTTTACAATTATTCGTACCAATCGGTGGTGAAACGGAGTTTCGAGGTGACGACCGGCAGCACGATTACTTGGACGGGCGACGCGACGCGTCCGGAACTGGATTTGAAGGCGCGGTACCAGTTCAAAGCATCGCCTTTTCCATTGGTTGTCAACCAGTTATCTACTGCTTCGACGGAAGAACAGGCCAATTATCGCAAGCCGCAGGTGTTCTTTTTGCAGACCACTTTGAGCGGTTCGGCGACGCAGCCGGACATCAATTTTCAGTTTATTTACCCGTCGGCGGAAAAACAGGAAAGCCTTGGCGCGAACTTCGGGAACCAGCAATCCGACCTCGTCCAAAGTGCTTTGGGCAATGTGAACGAGGACAAAAACCTGTTGTCGCGGCAAGTTTTTGGGGTGCTTTTGCTGAAAAATTTTATCGGCGAATCGGTCGGAAACCTCCCCACGGGCAGCGGCGGGAATCCTTTGCAAACGGGTCTGACGGAATTTTTGTCCGGCCAAATCAACGCGCTGGCCGACCAATATTTGAACTTTATTGATATTGATTTGGCGACGACGGACAACACTTCCAGCCAATCCGAAGGCACGACGAACTACCAATTGAGCCTGCAAAAATCATTTTTTGAAGACCGTTTGACTTTCAAAATTTCAGGCGGCACGGCGGTCGACGGCTCGGGCGGCGACACGCAAACCGCTTTGGAAAATGCCTCGGTCGAGTACGCTTTGACGCGAAATGGGGAACTGAAAATGACCGTTTTTTCGGAAAAAGGGTTTGAACTTTTGAACGCGACGTCGGCGAATTTGCGGAATTCGGGGGCGGGGCTGATTTTGAGCAAGGAGTTTGGGGGGAAAAAGTGAGGTGTGAATTATGTAATTCTTCCCCAAGATTGTGTAACGTTGCCCAATTGCAGCCCGCCCACCTTTGATTGGTGTAAATTCGTTTTCACCATAAAATCAAAGAATAATGAAAAAGCAAAAAAAAGCATCGAACAAGAAGCCTACCCTTGCTCAAAAAAAGAAGGTTGCAATCGTCATGCACGAGTTCAAAGAAGGCGAACTGCACTCCGGCAGCAAGGACGGCCCCATCGTCACGAACCCAAAACAAGCGATTGCCATTGCGCTCAGCGAGGCCGGGGAATTAGAAAAACCGTAATTAACGCAACTCAGGTTTTTAACCATTCAGCAAATCGGAAAGTATTTATAACAAATTATTTTTCTGCATTCACGGATTTTAACCCGTGTTACTTTTTAAAACAATAAAAATATGCAAACTAAATCAGTAGGTTTCGTTCTCATCGTATTGGGCATCATCATGATGGCCTACACAGGGTTTAATTATGTAACGACTGAAAAAGTGGTTGACTTGGGTCCGATTGAGATAAACAAAGACAAAAACCACTTTGTTGGCTGGTCGCCCATTGTTGGCATTGTCTTGCTCGCGGCCGGTGTTGTCGTCCTTTTACGCAATAAAAAAGGCACTTAATAGAGCGTTTACAGCATTGAGTTTTCGGTAAAAACAACTTGTTGGCGAGGATGCCAACAACAGCAAAATTTTAAACCTAAAAAATGAAAAAGATAACAGCAATAGAATGGCTATCGCTTGATGGCTATTTTTCAGATTCAGATAATAAAACCGATTGGTTTGTTTCTGACGAGGAAACATGGAAATATCTATTGAAAACATTTAGGTCTTTTGATACGATTGTATTGGGTCAGGTTACTTACGAAATGTTTGCGGCTTATTGGCCAAAACCAAATCCATCCGACCCAAACCCAAAAGAACTTATTGACTTTATGAACGACTCCCGAAAAGTCGTTTTTTCAAAGACCCTGAAAAAAGCGGAATGGAACAATTCAATCGTGATGAAGGACATTGTCCCGGCGGAAATAAAAAAACTGAAACAACAGGCTGGCAAGGACATCGTGATTTTTGGCAGCGGCAGCATCGTATCTCAACTGACTAAATTGGGTTTGATAGATGAATATCAATTTTTGGTAAACCCCGTTTTTCTCGGCAACGGAAACACGCTATTTAAAAGAGAAGAAGCAAAAGCAAAATTGAAACTTTTGGATTCAAAAACTTTTGATTGTGGGAATATCATGCTACACTATGAAGTGGATAAAAAATAGAATCTTTTTCCGTTGTTAGTGTCTTTTCCAACAACGGCAATTGTCTTTTATGAAAAATTCAAAATTAAAACAGTCGTTTTCTTTTAAAATCCTTGCCTTTTTAACCTTCGCCGCCGCGTTTTTCGTCGGCTGCACCGGCACTGCCCGTCTCCAAAAAAGCGAACATTTATACGCTGGCGCGAAAGTCAAAATCATCAAACCCGAAAAAGATTGGGACACCAAAATCCTCAAAACCGACCTGAAAAAAGCCGTCATCCTGCCGCGCCCGAACAAAAAACTACTTTGGATGCGCCCCAAACTTTCCATTTTCAACACGTTTCAAAACCGTCGGCCAAAGAGTTTTGGCAATTTCGTGGCCAACCGTTTTGGCGAGCCGCCCGTTTTTTTTGAACCAAAAATCGAAAACCGGCAGCGCGAACTGCTCGCCGAACGCGCGGCAAACGATGGTTTTTTCAAAACAAAAATCAATTCGACCGAAAAAACGGGCAAGTACACCGTCAAAATTTTTCACGAAGTGCAGGTGCGCAGTCCCCGCGAAATGGTGGACAAAGTGGATTTTCCGCCCGATTCGACCAGTATTTTGATGAAAACCATCGCGGCGATGCGGTCAAAATCGGTGGTGCAACCCGGCCAACCCTACCATTTGGAAGATTTGGTGGCCGAGCGGCAACGGATTTCGGACACGCTGCGGAACCGCGGCTGGTACTTTTTTTCGCCCGACCATTTGGTTTTTGAGGCCGACACGTTGCACCCGCCCGGCAATTTGAACTTGACTTTGCGGATAAAAAAAGACGTGACCCCGCGCGAACGCCAGCAATTCCGACTCGCCAGCATCACTGTTTTCCCGGATTTTGATTTGGCAAAACAATCGGATTCGTCGGGGCGGCGGATGGACACGTTGCGTTTTGATTGCATCCAGTTTGTTTATCAAAATTTGTCGACAAAACCGGAGGTTTTGACCCGGCAGATTTTCCTGCGCTGCGGCAGGTTTTACTCGAACCGAAATTACGAAACGACGATTTACCGGCTGTTGAACTTGAATTTGTTCAAATTTATCAACATCCGTTTCGAGGTTTCGCCGCGGTCGGATTCGCTTTTGGATGCCCGGATTTACCTCACGCCGTACCGACCGGAGCGGGTCGAGGCGACTTTGTCGGGCGTGTTTTCGCCGAGTTTTTATTATGGTTTGCGGACGGGCGCGGCGTACTCGCACCGCAATATTTTTCGGGGCGCAGAGGCGTTGCGGTTTTCATTGAATGGGGCGTATTTACGGACGAGCAAGACCAATTTTGACTTCGAATATTTTTTGGTCAGCGATGTTTCGGCGCGGCTGACGCTGCCGCGTTTTTTGTTTTTGAAAGAAAAAAAGACGCGGGCGTTCAACAGTACGCAATTCAATTTGCGCCACGAAACCAACTGGTTTCAGTATGATTTGGCCGATTTGGGGCAATTTAGGCTGAGTTTTCAGCGCGTCGAGGCGGAGGCTGGATATTTGTGGCGGAAAAATCGGCGCGGCTCGGTGGTGCACGCCTGGAATCCGTTGAGCCTCGGCCTGCAATTTTCGACCCTCAACAACCGCCAAATCCGCCAAAAATTGATTGAAGAAATACCGAGCGACACGACTGGAACGGCCGTTTCGCTTTTGACTTTTTTGGAATACAAACCGAATTATACTTTCACGATTGACCAACGTTTGGAGCCGTCGCGGCGGTTCACGCAGTATTTTCGGCAACGTTTTGCAGGCCAAGCGAGCGGTTACGCTTTCAACAAATTCCTGCCCGCCGACTACCCTTTGGCCAGTCCGCTCAACTTTTTTATCGAATCCGATTATCGTCAATACCAAAAAACACACGGGCGGAACGTGCTTGCCTTTCGAGCCGCCGCCGGGGCAGGAATTCCGCTGCGGCGAAACGGGAATATCGCTTTGTTGGATCGGTTTGTGGTCGGCGGGGCATCGAGCGTCCGGGCGTTCGCACCGCGCACCATCGGGCCAGGCGGCTCTGCCCGTGATGAAACGGTCGGCGGTCTGAAAACTGGAAATTATACGGGCAATGTGTTGATAGAGAGCAGTTTAGAATATCGGATGCCGATTGGGCGGTTCCCGGAACTCGCGTTTTTTGTGGATGCCGGGAACATTTGGCTGACCTCGGGGGCGGATGCAACCGAGGCTTCGAAGTTCAAATTGAACCGTTTTTACAAAGAATTGGCCGTCGGGACGGGCGTGGGTTTGCGGGTCAATTTGGGGTTTTTCGTGCTGCGTTTGGACGTTGCTTTTCCGCTGTCGAAACCGTTTTTGCCCGCTGGGGAACGTTGGGTGGCGGGCGATTTGCATTTTGGAAAAAAGGATTGGCGGCAGGAAAATCTGAACTGGAATTTCAGTTTTGGGTACCCGTTTTGAGGGCTTTGAATACTTGGTAAACGACATCGGGCAATAGCCCAGCGCGAGCGGCACCGCGCTAAGATTTTGAAAATTTAAACATACTTTTAAAAAAACGTTTCCCCGCCCCGAAGGCCATCGCCAAAAACACCGCCGCCACCGCCGCCCATTTCCAATAAAATGGGACAAAAAGCGGCTCGACCGAACCCAAATTGACCGTGCCCGCCCAAAAAAACGGGTGTTGCCCAACGACCGTCGGGCACGAGGCGAGGTAGCCCAGTTTTGCTTGGCGAAGTGCCTCATCTTTTGCGTCCCCCGTTTTCAGGTGCCGATAAAACGACTCCGCAATCTGGCTCATCGAACGGTCCGAAATTTCCCAAAGCGACATGACCTGACCCGAAACCCCGGCGGACGACAAGGCCCGCGAAAAACTCATAATCCCCTCGCTTTCAATGACTTGGCCGCTCCCGGTGTTGCACGACGACAAAAAAACGAACCGCGTTTTGGCCGCCCGGCCATAAATTTTGGCCACCGTCAGCAGGTTTTCCGAGGTGTCGGACGGGTTGCCCTTGCTGAAAAGCAGGCCAGAAAGCAGCGGGTTTTTTGCGTCCGAGAGGCCGTGCGAACAGACGTGCAAAATCTCCGAATTTTCCAGTTCCCACAAAAAATCCGTGGCCGTCGCCGCCCGGTTTTGGTATGTTTTTCCGCCAAGTTGGGATTGGACAGCCGCCATTTCTTGGCCCGAAAATGGCAAAACAGCGGGCGAAAAACCAGCGACCGGGTGCGATTTGTCCTCAAAAATTCGCGGGTCGTCCGCGTAATCAATCGCAAAAACGGCACTTTTTGGCCGCCCGAACCACTGTTTTTCGGGCGGTTTTTCCAGCAGCACCCGGTTGCTGTGCATCAAACTGATGGCATATTTTTTTATCAAAAACGGTGCGCCGAAATCCAGCCCGCTGCTTTTTTCCGTCAAAAGCGCATCGAACGGCACGAGGGCCAGCACGCCGTCCGGCACGATCCGGAGGCGTTCGATTTTTAAATTTTCGGAAAAATTTCCGCTCGGTTTTTGTGAAAATTTTTGTCCCGCATTTTCCAAAAAACCGAGCGGCGCGGCCACCAGTTTTTCGTACAAAAAATGGGCAGCCGCGCAAAATTTCAACGACGAGGAATCATTTTCGGCAGCGATGTTTCCGAGCACCGCGTGGATATTTTGGACAATTTCGGCGCGGTTTTTTTCTTCCCGGAACTGAAAATTGGTTTTTGAAACCGAAAAAACAAACACGCTGCTGTCGCCCAAAAAATACTCCAAAAGCACCGCCCCGTCGGTCAGTTTTTTTTGCAAATCGTTGATTGTCAAACTTTTGACCGTCGCGTATTTCAGTTCAAAATATTTCGGGAATCGTTTGTCCAAGGTCTCCCCAAAAGTTTCCTGCTCCGATTTTGCGGTTTCGACCTGGCGGTTCAGTTCCAGTTTTTGGGAGTCCGGCGCAGCCCCGGCGGCCAGCAAACTTCCGACGCAGGCCGACACCCGGAACTGCAACTGTTGCTCGCGCCACAAAACCGAATCGGGCAGGTCTGCGAAGCCCTGCGCCGTTTTTTTCTGCAATTGCTCGCGCAAAATGGCCGATTTGCTGCGTTCGCAAAATGCCAGTGCCGATTCAAAATGCGCCACGTCGCCCGTTTTTTGGTACAGGTTCAGGGCGTTTCCGATGGCATTTTCATAGATATCGCGGACGGATTGCGAAAAAACCAGTTTCGTCGCCTCGTCCCGGTATTTCGACCGCACGGAATGTACCAAAGAATCCAGTTTTTGATAAAAACCGTTTGCCTGTTGGGCAAAACCGAGGTCGGCTCGGCCTTTTTTTGCAAAAAAACGAGATTTTTCGGCGAGCGGCGCAACCATTTGACCGGGCAGCGGCGACCGCGCGGATGCCAAAATCGCTTGGTCAAAAAGTTGCAGGGCCTCCGTTTCCCGCAAATCCAGGAGCATCGTTTGCCCCAAAAAAACTGCCGATTCGATGACATCGGGATGCCACGCGGCCAGTTTTTGGGCCCGCAGCGCGTGGCTTTTTTGGGCAAAATCCAAGGATTGGAGGTGGTGTTTCTGGCTGCGGTGGACCTTGGCGAGTTCGATAAAGTTGCGGGCGATTTCGATGCTGTCTTTTCCCAAAATATTGACAGCCAACGATTTGTGCAAAAAAAACAGGGCAGAATCTGGTTTGCCCAACACCTGGAACGCAATGCCCATGTTATGAAAACCGCGTGCCTCGTCGCCCTGAAAACCGTTTTTTTGAAAAATCCGGATCGCATTTCGGTAGTGCCCGAGCGCAGTGGCCGGGTCGCCGAGTTTGTCCGCCGCGATGCCCAAAAGATTTTGCACCAAGCCATGGTTCGGATGTCCGGGCAGGTGGTTTTTAAAAATCGAAGCGGCCAGTCGGAGTTTTTCGGTGCATCGCGGAAAATCTTCGCGCTGAAAAGCCAATTGGCCGTCGGCGAGGTACAAATTGGCTTCGGTTTCGGGGTCGTCGAGGTTTTTTGACTTGAAAATGGCAACCTGTTTTTCGATCAATTTCTCGGCTTCCACAAATTCGAAGAGCAACAAATTGGTCTGCGTCAGGCCGTTCAAGGTGTTCAAAAGTGCGGCGGGCGGGGTCGAGGGATGGTTTTCGCGGACCAAAAGTGCCCGGTTCAGCCATTTCAGGGCTCCGGCATATTGGCTTTCGATGTAAAAAAACACCCCGATTTTGTGGTAAACGTTACCCAACGAGGTGTCGCGGGCAGGCAGTTTTTTTTCCCAAACGGGCAGGCGGTCGAGCAAAAACTGGATGCCCGTTTGGCCACCGTTGGCCTGCGCCGAATCAATGCCCCGCGCAATTTCCTGCCGCGCAACTGATTGGTTTTCAACCCCGTCGCCCGGATTTTGAAAAGCCAAAATGGGCATTTTCAGAAAAAAACAAAAAAACAGCAGCCCAAAAAATGTGCACAAAAATGTCCGCATCGCAGTCGTATTTTGACTGCAAATAAAGCGTTTTTTTAGTTGGCCAACAGGTTCAGTAATTGAACGCCGGAAGGGTTTTAAACCCTGTCCATTACCCACAGAATGATTTGACCTAAAATTCCCGAAGGGAATCTATATTTATAGAAATACAGGGCATTTTTGGCACAAATCCCGAAGGGATTTTATGTTTTCAGCGGC
>JANNMS010000106.1:0-26979 GCA_031398055.1 Saprospirales bacterium
TTTTTTTTTAACACTTCCCACATATATACACATTGTTTTTTAAACATAAAAAAAATAAGGTCGTTTATTTTTTTTTGAAAAAAACTTTTTGTTTTCTATGTCAAAACTCCTCTGTGAATCTATGTGGCAAGTGTTACAAAAAAAATTGGATGGAAAAAGAATATTTATCCCGGTTCGGCTGGTTTTTAGAACCTCGAAATTGGTGGGCGCGGCACCTCGCTTTTTGGATTTACCGTTATTCCGAATTCCTGTTTTCGTGGTTGGGAATGATCGACGATTTGGGTTATGGCCTCTGGGAATTCGTCCGGGCGCACTTGCTGCCCGACCTGTTTTTGGTGTACCTCAATTTGTTCGTCCTGATTCCGATGTTGTTGTTGCGGAAAAAAGTTTGGCAATTTGCCTTCGCCGGGCTGCTCCTGATTTTGGCGTATTCCGCCCTCAATTTTGGTCTGAACCCGCCCGATTTTGAGGCCATTCAGATGTCGCCGTTCACCGCATTTTTTCAGTTGGATTTTCTGGACGGTGTTCAAGTTTTTCTTTTGACCACCGGCCTGCGGGTCATGCTCGAATATTTGTACAACACCATCCGGTTTCGGGAAATGCAAAACACGAACCTCAAAACCGAACTCGCGTATTTGAAAAGCCAAGTCAACCCGCATTTTCTTTTCAACACCTTAAATAATATCACGGTGCTTTCCGAAACGCGACCGGAGCGGGTCACGCCGACCGTCATCCAACTTTCGAACGTGCTGCGGTACCAATTATATGAAGGCGAAAAAGAGCAGGTTTTACTCCACCATGAAATTGAAAACCTTCGAAATTACCTCAATTTGGAAGCCCTGCGCCTCAATCGGCCCGATTTTAAAATAGATGTGGATGGAAATTTGGCGCAAATCGCCGTCGCACCGCTGATTTTTTTGCCTTTTGTTGAAAATGCTTTGAAACATGGGGTGAACAATCGTGGGGAAATCAGCCTCGAAATGCGGTTCAAAATGGAGGGAAACATGCTGGTTTTTTTCATCGAAAATTCGCGCCCGAAAACCGCAGCAACGCAATTGAACGGGGGAATTGGCTTAAAAAACATCCAACGTCGGCTGGAATTGCTTTACCCAAAACGGCATGAATTGAAAATTGAAGATTTGGAAGACCGGTATCGGGTTTGGTTGCGGTTGATGGTTTGAACACAGGAATTGGAGGTCGGAATTTATTCCGACTCTGTGCAGGGTCGGAATAAATTCCGACCTCCAAAATCAGTCCAATCTGTGTTCCAACTGTTCCACCGTTTCGAGTGCTTTTTCCATCGCCTCCACTGATTTTGGCAATGAAAAATGAAAAGTCGTACCCTCGCCGTGCGTGCTTTCGAGGCCGATGGAGCCGCCGAAATTCTCCACGATTTTTTTGCAAGTCGCCAGCCCGATGCCCGAACCATCGTAATCCTGCCGCGAGTTCAGCCGTTCAAAAAGGTTGAAAACTTTCTCCTGAAAATTGGCCTCGATGCCGATGCCGTTGTCCGCCAAGAAAAAATGGAAGTACCCTTCACGTTCCACCCACGAAATCCGGACGACTGGCAGCACGTCTTTTTTCCTAAATTTTACGGCATTCGCAATCAAATTTTGAAACAACTGCACCATTTCAGAATAGCGAGCATGAACCGCTGGCAATTCTTTTTCAATCAAAATCTCCGCGCCCGTTTCTTGCAATTGCAAGCGGAGGCTGTTTCGAATGTAAAACATCACGTCGTCCAAATCCACCTGTTTCATTTTGTCCATGCCGCGCCCCACCCGCGAATATTCCAAAACATCCTCCAAAAGCCGTTGCATTTGCTTCACTCCTTGCTGCACAAAACCCATCATTTCGAGATTGTCCTCGGACAAAGTGTCTTTCAAACGGCGGTGCAAAAGCGAGGTGTACGACCCAATCATCCGCAGCGGTTCTTTCAAATCATGACTCGCAGCGTAGGCAAACGACTCCAAATCTCGGTTCGAGGATTGCAATTGTTCGCCCATTTGGCGAAGTTGGAGGTTCGCTGCGGTCAGTTCGCGTTGACGGGTTTCGAGGTTTGCCTGGTTTTTTTGGAGGTCGCGGATGATGCGTTCCTCGCCCGTTTTGAAAATATAAACCACCAAAACTACCACGCAAAACAGCATCGAAATACTGATAAAATAATAAACCGGCTCGTGCTGCTCGGCCAAGGATGTGGCCGCGTTCACCAATTTTTTATGTTCCAAAAACAAAAAATATATAAATCCCAAAAGCCCCGCCAGCCAAACGAGCACCGCGTTTTTGCTCGAAAAAAGCATCACCACGATGGGGCACATCAACATCCAAAGCACGTTGTCGGAAAATAGGCCGCCCGTTTCATAAATCATCGGCACCAAAACAGCACAAAAACCAACCGCCAACAGATTGCCAGAGAAATTCAAATTGCCAAAAACCTTAAAAATAACGGGGAGCGAAACCACCAAGGCCAGTGAAGTGGCCAAATCCATCGCGTTTTCAGGAGTGGCCACCCAACTCAATAAAAAGGTGAGCAGGACAATCAGCATCAAAAACAGGTGCACCAGGGCAAGGATGCGACCTTTGTCCAAATTGTACCCAGACGACCTTATTTTGCTGGAAATGAACCACTTATCTATCCAATTCCAAAAGCGGGATTGCTTCATTCGATCTTAAAAAACATGAAAAATACCTTTCGCGGAGACGATACTTTAAACCTTCAATTAATACGCCAACTATTCCAAATTGGCGAGTTGCTGACGAAAGATACCAAAAGAAAAATACCGGTGCGCATTTCGAGGCTCGTGTATTTTTTGTTCGAAAAATTTCAAAAAAAAAGCCCCCCTTCAACATCTTGAAGAGAGGCCATCCCAAAAACCAATTGTTAAAGACATCTATATTTTTAAGTTATTGGTTACTGGTTATTGGGAAATTGGTTATTGGGAAATTGGTTATTGGGTTTACCCAACCAATTTTCAAATAACCAATTGCCCAATAACCAATTCCCCAGTAACCATTCAAAGTCTCGATTCGTCAATTTTCTTCTGTTTTCTTTCAAAAGAAAATCCTGCACTGATTTCGTGCGATCCGCCATTGTACTGCTGGAATTGGGTAAAACCCACGTCGTAGGAATAGCAGAGTTGTACTGTTTTAAATTTTGTCCCGATCAAAAAGGAGGCTGCGCCGCCTGCGGAGGGTCTGAAAGTAAGTCCGGCAATCAATTTTTCATCCAAAAGACGTGCCTGCACGTTGAAATCAACTTGATATGGCACGTTGCGGACTTTGCGCAAAGCCATCGACGGAATGACTTTTATGTTTTGGTTGGGCACTTGAAAAACGTAGCCCATCTGGAAAATGTAGTATTGAAAAAGCGAACCCGGTTCTTCTGCGACCGCCGTCGGAGCCACGTCAAGGCGCGCACGAATCGTGTTGGGCATCGAGAGACCGATGAAAAAACGCTCGTCGTACAAACCATGAATCCCAACCGAGGCATCAAAAATCTTCTGGCCTTCGGCGGCATCTTCCAAAACTTGGTCGTTCAAATCAATCAGCGGGTGGCTGAGCAAATTGTTGTCGATGCTGCGGTTCAAAAATTCGGTCGAAAGTCCCAACCCAATTTTCATGGCCTGCACCTGAAAACGAAAAGCATAATTCAACTGAAATCGTTGGGTGGACATCGAGCCGATTTTTTCGGAAAAAATACCACCACCGAGCGACAGTTTGTCGGAAAGCGGGCCGTGGTACATCAAAGTGTAGGTCAGCGGCGTGCCGGGAAAACCGGTCCAATTTCGGCGGGCGTTGAATAAAAATTCATGCTGATTGTTGAAACCGGTGTAGCCGGGGTTCACCAAAATCGGGAAAAGGTGGTACTGGGAATAAATGGCTTGCTCCTGTGCATTTGCTGTGGAGCAAAAAGTGATGGCCAAAAATATTGTAAAAATGAAATTTTTCATTGTTGTAATCGGTTGAAAATTAAAAAATTGGAATAAAAAAAATTGGAAATAAAATCGGTTTGGAATTTAGGAATCAGGAATGCCGTGGGCAATTCCTAATTCCTAATTCTCAATTCCTAATTTATCGGAGCAGATTGACATAACCTTTCACCTGCTGCGGGGTGTCGCGGCTGTCTTTGTAAGTCAAAATGTAATAATAGACACCTTCCGGCAGCGGCTGATCTTTCGAATTCGTGCCCTTCCAGACTTTCGAATCGTTGTCGTAATTCTCGGTTTCGTAAACCAACTGACCCCAGCGGTTGTAGATTTCCAAAGAATTGTCCGCGATGGCTTCGATGCAGGTGACGAACAGGTCGTCGTTTTTGCCTTCCGTTTGTCCGGGCGTCAGGACGGGGCGGAAAATCAGGCAACCGTCGCCGGGATAACCCATTCTGCCTTCCCAAGTTGAACGGCAACCGTTGGCATCGGTGGCCAGCACAGATACTTTTTCGTTGGCACAGAGGTCGGGGACAGAGTCAGATTTTCCAGCGGAAATTTGCGAAACCCAGTCAAATTTGATGGGTTCTGCGCCATTTGCTGTAAAAATGAACGTTCCGTTGCATTCCGTAAATGTGCTGGGCAAGTTTTGCAAAGTGTCCACGACGAACGGATCTGGCTCGGTCAGTACTATTTCTTGAACAGATTTGATGTCGTTCGCATCGGTCACGGTGAGGCTGTACGTCCCCGCCGCGAGTGCTTCCTGCCGGGTGATTCCCGAAGCCGACGCGATGGTTTGGGTAAAACCCGTTGACCAAACACATTGGTACGGTGGCACACCGCCGCTGACGACGACCGCTGCTTCGCCATCATTTCCGCCATGGCAACGGACACTGAAACCATTGTAATTTGAAATATTTATCCCAAAAACAACAGCTGGCGGTGCAATCAAAGTCCCATTCAAAGTATCCGAGCAACCGACCGCGTCGGCCACGATGACCCACCAATCACCTTTGCAAAGTGCTGAGTTGGTGGCAGTTTTCGCCCCGTCGTTCCAAGTAAAATTGAGTGTGCCGGACTGTCCGGTGGCGGTGGCTTTGACTTCGCCGTCGCAACTTGTCGGGCCGGAAACGTCGTAGCCGTTTGGTCCGGGGGAGACGGTGGCGAGGCCGGTGATGGTTGAAATGGGTTTTAAAGTCCATGAACCGGAGACCGTCGTGCCATTTTCATCGGTGACAGTGAGGCTGTAAGTTGCGGCAGGCAGGTTCGTGATTTTACTGGTATCTCCCAAAACTTGGGCGTTGCTGGCTGTCCATTTGTAGTGAAATGGTGGGTTGCCACCAAAATATGCCACTTTGATATGGCCATCTTTCGAATCCTTGCAAGTTGGGTGTTTTATATCCAGAGAACCTGGAATGGGCAGAAGGGGTTGCCATTTCCGATTCAAAACAAACATATCGGTCGTCGTGCAGCCCGTTAGGACATCAGTGATGGTGACTTTGTAAGTTCCAGAATCGAGGTCAACCAAATCTTGCGAAGTCGCAGTTTGCAAATTTCCATTTTCAAACCAATTCCAGTTGTAAGTATAAGTGCTGCCAAAAATCCCGGTCAAGTCAATATTTCCATTTGTAAAATCTTCATTTGGATGGTTAAAACCAGAATTGTGGGTGACGGGCTGATGATTTGGAATGGTTTGATTTGAAAGTGTGAGGCTCTGCCCGTTGGCTGCGGTGATTGTAAATGAATAATTTCCACCCGCCAAATCACAAATCGGAGTGGCATCGTCGCCGCTCGTCTTTGTTCCGGACGCCGTGCCAGACCAATCAATTTTTACCGGTTTTTGCAAAGCAATCGTGCCTGACGGCAAATTGACGGTAAAACATCCGGTGGAAGCACCGACGCAGGTTGGCGTTCCGGGATTCGTGATGGTTGGCAAAAACGCGATGAAAGTTTGTTTGATGGTGTAAGATTGAGTCAATTGGCAAAGTTTCGAATCCGTGATGGTCACGGTGTAATCTCCGGCGGGGGCGTTCAACGGGTTGGAAGTTGACCCATTTGACCAATTAAAAGTGTAGCCGGCAGTGCCGCCAGTTGGTGACAAAGTTATCGTGCCATTCGTTGCGCCCGATGCATCCATCACCACGCCGGAAGCATTGACGGGGTCGGGGGCATTTACTGGAATTGCCGGGAAAACTTGGGTGCATTGATTTAAATCCGTGATACTTGGCGTGTAAAAACCAGCAGCCAAATTTGAAATGGTCGAACCGGCAAGGCCGCCCGGTGACCAAGTGATACTTTTAAATGGTTGGGTTCCTCCACCTACAACTATTGTTATTGCACCATCGCCTGAGTTGAAACAATCGAGGTGGGTGATGGTCGTATTTTGCAAAGTGATTGCAGACGGTGCTTCAATTTTAGCCGATTGTGTGGTCGTGCAACCCTGCGCATCGGTAATTGTGGCGGTGTAAGTATTTGCCGAAAGGCCGGTCGGATTTGCAACTGGGCTGATTTGCGGACTCCAAACCACACTGTATCCAACCCAGCCGCCAGAAATATTTAAATTAATTGAACCGTCATTTCCGCCGGGGCAAGTAACATTTGTCGTTGTCGGGGTAGGCACAATCAAAGCACTGGACGGCGTGGCGATGGTTATTGATTGAAACAAAGTCGCGGTGCAGTCATTTTTGTCAATTACAGTAACATTGTAAGTTCCGGCAGGCAAACCAGAAGGGTCTTCCTGTGATGAAACTTGTTGGCCGCTGGCGTTTTTCCACACAATTGACTTCAAGGGTGGTGTTCCGCCGATAATCGTAATTGAAATCGCGCCGTTGTTGTCGCCAAAACATTTGACATTCGTCACGGCATCTTGTTGAACAACCAAAGATGGCGGTGCGGTCAAGGGCATCGTTTGCGAAACTTTTGTGCAGCCTTTGCTGTCCGTAATCGTCACTTGGTAAATTCCAGCAATCAAATTGGTTTGTGGTGGCGGGGCGTTCGGAATGCCTGCACCCGGCCCAGACCAAGCATAAGAATAGGAAGGTGTGCCGCCGTCGTTCGTGAAATTGATACTACCCGTTCCGCCAAAACACGGAATTTGGGTGATAGTCAAATTATTGATATTGATCGGCCCCGGCGTCGGCACCAAAATCAAACTGGAAACGAGGGTACATTGATTGGCATCGGTGACGGTCGTCGTGTAATTTCCAGCCACCAAACCCGTCGGATTTTGGGCAATCACGCTGGGCAAGTTTCCGCCAGGCCCAGCCCAAGCATAAGTCAATCCGCCTGTGCCACCACCGGTAGTCAAAATAATTGAGCCGTCGCTTTTTCCAAAACAACTCACCGAAGTTCCCGTGCCGCTGGCCGTCAAAGCAGGTGGATTATTTAAAGTTACGGCAAGCGTGGTCGTGCAACCTGCCGTCGAAGTCACGGTCAAATTGTACGTGCCTGCTTTCAAAGTGCTGATGTTTTTGGTGGATGCCGAAAATGAATTCGGTCCCGTCCAAGAATATGACAAAGTTCCCGAACCGCTCGTGGTAACATTGATGGCCCCGGTGCTTCCGTTGAAGCATTTTGGGTCGGTTTTGGTGTCCAAATTGGCCGAAACTGCGCACGGCGGCACCGAAACGATACGCAAATAACCGTGATTCAAATTTGGATTTATCGGAACGCTCGACCCGTTTTTGAAACATTCCACGACAAAAACATTGCCGCTCGCTTCCGTAAATTGCTTTATTTCAACTGGAACAGTCGTGCCAACAGGCGCGAGTCCTTTAAAACAAATTGAAAAAATCACTGTGCCGTCGGGCACCGTCAAACCCAATCCGTTTGGCGAAGTATCGTACCAAGTCAATTTGATGCGCCCGGTTGGCGTAGTCGGTGGCCAAGAAATCGTGCTATTTTGGCTCAAACCCAGCAAATTATTGGGTGCTGCTGGAATAATTACATTTTGAAATTCCAATTTCGTGTTGTCCCACTGAATCGGCAACTGTACTTGGTCAATCGAAGTGAAATTTTTCACTTTCACGTCGAGACATTTTATCTCTCCTGCCAAAACCGTCGCCGTGTCAATCGTGATGGTGAGCGCAGCGGGGTCTACCACCGGTATAAAAAAAAATGTCCCCGCGTGGCCGGACTGGGCTGTCCAGACATTTCCCATGCCGGTTTTGATGGCTTCGGCACCGTATTGCAGGCCGTTTCCGTCCACCGTGATTTGGGTGGTGGTGTTTGGTGTGCCTAATGCGTTGAAGCACATTTCAAAAATTACCGCTCCGTCCGGCAAGGTCACGCCAAAATCATACTGCCCGTTGATGAGTTCGCCGGGGCTTGCCCAGCCAAAAGTCACCAGCCCGGTGCCCGAATTGACGATAATCTGGGAAGCGTCCAGCCCGAAAAGGCCGAAATTTTGGACGCCCGTGAAGGCCAATTTGGCCGGATCGAAGTGCATGTTGAACTGCATGCTCTCGATGTCGTCAAAATCGTTGACCGAAATCGGGGTGCAAAAATTTTGGTTCTGGGGTACAGAATCCACCACCCCGTTCGTGCCGACCACGATGGCAAAACCCACCACCGGCGGCGGCGGCGGGTTGCCCGTGCCGCCGGTGACGACTGCCCCGCCGTTTTGATAATTTACGGTGACGGAATTGCCCGGGTCGCGCACCACGTCAATGACGGGTTGGATGCCGGGAGCCAAATTGACCGTCGCCATGCCATTCGCAATGACTTTAAAATGGAGCGTCAAAATGGAAGTTCCTGCTGGTACGGTCACGCCCGTCGGAAAATTGATCGGGTGTGCTTCGTAACTCACGCCAATTTTTGGGACGGGCGAGGATTGATAACTCACATTCGCATTGCCCATGCTCGGCAGGCCGAAACCGTCCGCCGATTGATATTGCAAAACGGCGGCGTTGAAAGTGATGGGAAATTGGCAGGTCAAAATTTTGGTGAAATCGGTCACCTTCAATTGCAAGTCAACGGTCGCGCCGACGGGTGCTTGCAAGGTCGCTGGGGAAAAAGATGTCGTCAGCGGTTGACCACACAACTGACTCACGCAAAGCAAAAAAACTGCTGCGAGAAGTTTCGTAATCGGTGTCATTTTTAACATTGGAAAACGGTTGGGATGATGATGAGAAAATAACTTTTCTTGAACTATGAACTATAAACTATGAACTATGAACCTTGAACCAACCAGAAATTCTGGAAATTGAAGAGTTTATAGTTTATAGTTCATCGTTCATAGTTCATCATTGGGATTGCGTGCTTAACTAATTGGGTAGAAACGATTAAAAAATACTGCGATCGTGGGGGTATTGCATGAAAGTCAATTACTATGCCATTCGTACCAGATTGGAAGTAGTCTTTTTTTTCAAAAAGGATTTTTCCAGAAATATCGACGAGGCGGACGGTGGCAAAATCTGCCGTCGGCATCGTGAAATTCACATTGATTTTTTCGGAAAATGGGTTGGGAAAAACGTCCAATTGTAAATTTTCGGTGGGCGAATTGACATCGGTAATCGAATATCCGATGGCCACAAAACCGTTGAAAACTTCGACGTTTTTGGTATTTAAAATAGCCCCATTTGCTTTTGTAAATTCAAAATAGGTAAGAGGCGGCAGTTCGGTGAAAAGGATGGACGTGCCGGAATTGATGGGGCCGATGACTTTCAAATTGATAAAACAAATGGCCGCGCCGTCGGGCAAAGTCGTTCCGGCAGACGTATAATATGTCCAGACGACTCGGATAAAACCGCTGTCCAAAGCGTTGGTCGAGCCAATTTTATCGGGACTGAAATCGGGCAGGTTGAATTTGTCGACGCTCTGAAATTGGAGAACGGTCGGATCCCAACGCAAAACAAACTGGGCAGCGACAACGCTGTCGAAGTTGTTGACGGTGACGGGAAGTTTGAGAATCTGCCCGACCGAGGCATTGGAAATTGCTGGGATTTTCAGGCTGATTTGGGCAAATAAATTGCTCGAACCACAACCTAAAAGGCATAAAAATGCAATGAAGTAAGATGTGCGTAAACGCTGATTCATGGGACGAATCGGATTTGGATTAATAAATAAGTGAGTGTCCAAAACGTGGATTAAAAGAAAAATAAACTTGAAAAGTCGTTTTTCAACGAGATGGATTAAATGAAATACTGATTGCCATAAAGTCAAAAAGCAGGCCAAAAGTAGAAAATATTTTTAAATAAAAATCAGGTTTTCAAAATCTCCTGTCCGAAAGTTGTCAAAAGATTCCGGTTGCCTTGCCGAAAAAATTGGAGAATCAGCGGGAATATTTTACTCAAAAGAGGTTTTTAAAACAGTTTTATTGCCCATGCAGGGCAAACAATGAAAATGCCACCAAGAATTTTTAGGTCTTGGTGGCATAAAAGGTTTTGAATTACAATTCAGTTATCCATGGTGGCCATCAATGAACCACCGAAAATTTTTGAGTGGAAAAATTCTCCCCACCCTTTATTTGAATGACATAAAGCCCATCGTTCAAACTGCTGACATCAATTGGCAGAGCCCGCGAAGGCAAGTAATCTTCCGTGACCGTTCGGCCATTGATATCCAAAATTTTGAAAAATAAATCTTCACTCTTCCACATTTCCAACCCGTGAAATTGAATCGTGTTGTTTGCCGGGTTTGGAAAAACCAAAATTGGGGGGGATTGCTGCGCAGCTCTTCTGCATCCACCATTCACAACCGTAAATGGAATGGACATGGAAACCCAATCTTCGCACGGGTTTTGAGCCAAAGCCAGGGTCATTCTGTACTGCCCGGGCGTAAAACTCCAATCAGGATGGCCGAGCCGCCAAACTTGGTTGAGCAAATCGACAAACCCAACCTGTCCGGTCTGCCAGTTGGTGTAATTCCATTGTGAACAGCCACTTCCACCTGTTCCAATTTTGCAAATGTCCACCCACCAGTTCACTTCTGCGAAAGACGTTGCCCCGCTAAAAAGCAAGAAATTGGTGATGTCATTTGTACAAAACACATTGTTTGCAGGCGTGCCAGAACCATCAAAAAGAGCCCCGGCCGGAACGGGCACACCAATTTCGATATCCGGGGTGTAAACCGTTGTTCCTGAACCCCAAACGTACATCCGACCAATCGGTGTCGGAAAACAAGGATTATCATATCCATAAACCGGAGTTCCGTCGGTGCCGCGCAGCAAAACCCGAACCCGAAATACCCTACCTGTTGGCAGGTTTCCATAAGTCTTTGTTGGAAAATCGGAATCAATTGGGTCGCCCACATTATAATAGATACCGCTAATTTTTTCTTGGAGCGTGTACATCGCACCATAAACATGGCCATAAGCCAATACATGGTCGAAGGTGCAGGACTCGCCACAAGCTTTTGGATGTCCACTATCGCAACAAACACATTCACCGGGATAATATAGATCGCTAACAACACCGGGAGTGACAACCACCTTTATGCTGTTGCAGCTCGTGTGGGTGGCCGAAGCACTTTGGCCAAATGCCAAATTGACCATGAAAGAAAAAATGAAGAGGATAAAAATTGTCTTTTTCATAAAAAATCATGTTTAAAAAGTTAGTAAAAAATGGTACGTTGAATTGTAATTCGGCATAAAGAAAAAAAAACAAATAAACTTCCAAGAAATATTAAAACAAAAATATTTTTTTATTTTTAGGCAACTTGTTTTTAGGCGGTTTGCACCATCAATTTGAACCAATAAAAAGTCCTTTTGCCATGCCCACGAAGATTTTTTCAATCCCGATTTTTCTGCTTGCTTTTTGCATTGCCAATGCCCAGTCCAAGCCATTTACTTGCAATGGACAGTTTTTTGCCGTTTTTGGCGGCCAGATTTATGAAGGAAATGTAACCGGGAAAACAGGGCAAATGACCACCCTGCCTTTCAACAACGAATTCGACATTGACGCAATCGGCTACTGCGCTGCCGATAACTATATTTATGGAATGGCCGATTTTTATACATACCAATCCTTGTGCAGAATTGGGCAAGATGGGAAAGCAACAATTTTGGTAGATTCTATTTTTACTCAACCCCTCATTTTTCCGTCGTCTGGTGATTATTCACCGAAGACTGGTGATTTCGTGTACATTCCATTTGAAATCGGCAATTCAAATACGAGCCAGTATATTTTCAGAATTGATTTATCAGATACGACCCACAAAGTTTCAAAAATACAAATACCGCAAATTGATAGGCCGCTAATTGCAGGTGGGGATATTGCATTTGAACCAAATTCAGGCAGATGCTTTCAATTTGGCAGTCTTGGAAAATTGAATTTGGTTGACACCAATACTGGCCAGGCAAATTCTATGAATTACATTTCAAATAAATCAAACCTAGATGCCAACATCGGGGCTTTATTTTTTAACCAGTGGGGAACACTTTTTGGCATCAATCAACAAGGAAAACTTCTGAAAATAGACACCCTCACTGGGCTGGTTGCCTTACACAATTCATTAAATCCAAACAATTTGTCAAGCGAATGGGATGCCTGTTCCTGCCCATATACCGTTTCACTTCAAGAAACTGTCCACCCAGAAAAAACTTACGGCTGCACCGACGTAACTTATTGTTTTCCAGTTTCTTGCCTGACTTTAAAGGAGCAAAAAAACGTATCTTTTACTGACACTTTTCCCGCCGGTTTTTTGGTAAAATCCGTTTTTAAAAACCCTTTTGGAGGCCAAATCAGCGGGCTTGGCTCCAATATTTTACGGATAGAGAATATGAATTTGCCGAGGGGAATTGACACGATAAAGGTTTTGGTTCGCACCCCGCCAGATTTGGTCGGCGTTTTTCCAAATCAGGCAAAACTTGGCGGCCTTGATTTGAAAGCCGGAAATGACCAACGGACAGAAATCGTATCCGACAACCCTGCCACTGTTGATGAAAATGACCCGACTCCCATCCAAATTTTAGAACTGCCCGCCTTTGAAAATTTCGACACCCTGTTTTTGTGCAAGGATTCAATGTTTTTGCTCAACCCATTTCCATCTGTAAATGGGCTGGAAATTTTATGGTTGGGTGGACAAACCGATTCGGTTTTGAAAATTGATGCTCCCGGAAAATATCAGGCCATCGCAACAACGGATTGCGACACATTTATGGCTACTTTTTTGGTGGAACCGTCCGATTTGGCTGTTCAAATTCCAACTGTTCAAAAAGTCCAATTTGGCGAGACCATCAATTTAAAACCAGAAGTGAGCGGCAAAGAGCCATATCAATTTCTTTGGCTGAGTTCAACAGGCGATACCCTTTGCAAAGGATGCCCCGAGATAAACGAACAAATTTTGACGGAAAAACACCTCGAACTTCATGTTTTTGACTCCATCGGTTGTGCTTCAAAGTCAAATATTTTTTTGCAGCCAGATTTCATTTTTTTTGCAGCCAATGTGCTTCGCTCGGGTGCCTCCTTCCCCAATGATTTGTTTTTTCTCCAAACAAAAAGCCCGGTTCAAGTCGAGGAATTGTTGGTTTTTGACCGCTGGGGCTCGATTGTTTTCCAAAAATTCAATTTCTTTACCAACGACCCGGCGGCAGGGTGGGATGGAAAAGTAAAAATGAAAACCGTAAATCCGGGGGTTTTTACATGGTTTGCCCACATCCAATTTGCCGATGGCAAGTCAAGGTTGTTTTCGGGAAACATTACCATTCTCGATTAAAAAAAATTTAGCCAACCAATTAAATCAAAGATGGCATCAAAAAAAAAGCGGGTGGGGGAAATCCCCCACCCGCTCGTTATTTTGATTTTATCGAAAAATCTCTTTTCAGAAATTATTCAACAACGATCATCTTTTTGGTAGCCGTGTTTCCGTTCGCATCCAATTGATAGAACAACACACCTGCTTCAAGTTCAGCGCGGTTCAAAGAAACCGTGTTGATGCCTTTTGCAAAATTGTTGCTGATCGTTTTGATGACGCGACCTTCCACATTGCTGATAGTCAACGTAGCGTTGGCTGCTTCCGGCAAGTTGAACGTGATTTTGGTTGTGCTGGCCACTGGGTTCGGCGTGTTTTGCAACAAATCGAAACCTGCACCTGCGACCACCGAACCGTTCTGACCGTTGAAACGGAAAGCGATTTCATTGCGGCTGCCATCGGCTGCGTAACCTTCTGCTTTGGTGATACGGCTGGTAGCCGAGATCATTTTGCTGAGTTCGC
Organism: Saprospirales bacterium; assembly: GCA_031398055.1. Taxonomy (GTDB): domain Bacteria; phylum Bacteroidota; class Bacteroidia; order Chitinophagales; family Saprospiraceae; genus M3007. Next base: position 14,079 of record JANNMS010000106.1, read on the forward strand.
CTGCTTGGGTAGCGCGGAATTTCACTGCGAATTCGCCAGCGTTTGCATCAACAGCAGCAGTCATCATGCCTTCTTTGGCGAAAACTGCGAAGTTGTTGATGTTCATGTTTGCACCCGGAAGCACATCCACGATTTCCAAACCTTTCAAATTCATTGTGAATTGGTAGCCTTCCATTTTGTCGGCAGCTTTGAAGTTGACAACAACTTCTTCGCCTGCTTTTACAGAAGCATCATTTGCATCGAAGAAAATCGTTCCGTTCGTGCGGTCATCAGCAGACATTGCGCTGTTTGCAACTGCATTGCCGTTGATGTCGCCGACTTTGATAGAAACGAAATTTTCGCCCATCATGTCGCCCAAGAAATTAGCAACCGATTTGTTCTCTGGGAAAGTGGTAGAGAACGGGTTGTTCAAGTTCGGGAACGAGAAAGATTTGTCGACAAATCTCCAAGAAGTGTTTTGTGGCAATTCTGTGTAGATGCCCAAAATCAATTTGCGGAGTTCAACGATGTCGTTGGTTGTGATGCTACCTGATTTGTTCACGTCAGCAGCGATTTGCTGGTAAGGCGAAGTCAAAGGAGTGACACCCAAAATGTGGCGAGACATCAACAACAAGTCATAGGTAGTTACACCGTTGAGCGGGTTGTCGTCTTTCGTTGGGGTGATTGTGAAATCACCGTGAACAGGAACGGCATTCGAGAAACCGTAGTGGCCGGCATTGTCGGACATCACGTTCATGTCGAAATTAGGGATAACAGTGTGTGTACCAGTCACCTGAACACCTGCTTCTTCCAAACCATTTGCTGATTCCGTTTTCAAATCACCGGCAACAGATGCTTTGGTAACACCAGAGCAATTGTTGAATGGATCTTGAATTTGGATGAAAGTTTCGCAATAAGCAGCGTTTCCACGCTTGTCTTTTGCCCACAATTCAACGAACTGCGTACCAACTTCGGAGCAGGTGAAAGTCACGCCCGGAATCGGATTGCCATTTGCGTCAACTGGGAAACCAGTGCCAGTACCAGATTTACGGATCGAGTAAACCAATTGGTCGGCAGGTGTGCAGTTGTCTTCGCCATATTGCAAGAAGTCAGAACCCCAGATCGTGATCATTCCCGTAGGCATGATGTTGGCAGACAAACCGTTCAAGCAAACAACGGTCGGTGGTTTGCAATCGTGCAAATCCCACTGGCGATCGGTTGTTGATTCGTTACCGCACATGTCAGATACAACCCATTTGATTTTGTGTTTGCCCAATGGAATTTGTGGCAAAGTCCAATCATTGTTGTTGTTGTTGTTTGGATTGGTACGGTCAGTCCACATTACAGAGAACTTGCGGGTGCCATTTGCCAAATCTTGAACGCGCAATGCAAAACGGTAGCGCAAGGTTGGTTGAACTGGACGGAAATCAAATTGCAATGAGGTACCACCCGTGTAAGATGGGTTCGCTGCATTGTTGTAGTTGATGAAACCAGGAGGCAAAGTTGGGAAAGTGTTGGTATTCAACACTGTTTCCATGTAACCGTCGCCGTCCAGATCCAAGAAAATCAAAGCATAAGCCGTCAAGTTCTTGCCAACGCAAGAATCATAACCAGTCACCATGATGTTGACAGGAGCCTCGCACAAGTCGTGGCTATCGTGGATCGGATCCCACCAGCTCATCGAATTCCAGAAATTTGGATCGTTTGCCGTCAAATCGCAATCGTCCAACATATCTGTGATAGATGGATCTTGGTTGTCAATTACTTTGATAATTTGCTTATATTCATAGCAATTGGCGTCTTTGTCCCAGAAAGATGAATAATCTGTTGGAATCGCACCCGGAACGATGGCGCGGATTGTGGCTGTCCACGGAGCAGGTGTGCCCGGAGCAGATACAATTACGCTGGCCAAGTTGGTCGGATGGTTCGGCAATGCATTCGGGTTCGGATTTGGAACATAAATGCAAGGATCGTTCGGATTGTAGGTACACCAATTGATGATTTTCCAAGTCCGCTCGATTTTGAAACAAGCATCAGGGACGACGTTGTAAATCTCGTCTGTGTAAGAAATCGCTATCAATTCGCAGTCTTTTTTGTCAATCCGTGGCTCGCCAAAAGTGGTTGTGCCATCGCATTGGAAAACGACTTTGTCGCCTGGGAATTCAATGTTGTAATATTGATTGTAAGTTACAACGATACGCTGGGTGCAAGTCGAAGAGTTGCCGATGCAGTCAAATGCACGGAACGTCCGAGTGATGGTACCTCTGTTGCAAAGCGTATCGAAGTTGGCCAAGTTGCGGCTTTCGTCGATTCTGTCCAAGCAGCAATTGTCAACCGCAGTTGCCGTGCCGTAAGCCCAAAGGCTTGGGTCAAATGCTTCGCAAGTAACAGTTACATTGGCAGGAGCATAACAAACTGGTTTGAGTTTGTCATCTACATAAACCTGCACCATGCATTCGTTGACATAATCGTCTTTGTAGCCAAGAGAAACATCGCCTGGCTCAACGGTCACATCATAAACACGGAGTACCACCAAAATGGTATCGCCAATGTCTTCGCAGCAAAATTTCACTTGATCGTGAAATTGGTTAGATGGTTGACAACCATTTGTGTTCATCCGGCGTGCTTTGAAGTAAACCGGATTGCAATTGTCATAAGAACCATTGTTGAAAGAAGTGGCATTTACCAAAGCCATTCCAGAAGCACCAACCGAAACTTGAGTGTACTCGATGCACACCGCAGTTGGCGGGATTTGGTCTTCAACCCGAAGGCGGAAAGTGCAAGTTGTAGAATTACCGCAATCATCTGTGATGGTGTAAGTTACAACGTGAAGGCCAATCGGCAAACCAGAAGCAACACCCACAACACCCAAAGTATCTGGGTTCCAGAAATTGTTGCCTGGGAAAGTTGAGAAAAAACCAGTCGTTGAGTGATGAACGCCATCAACATTCCAACCTGCTACGATTGATTTCAAACGCGAACAGTTGTCAGTGACAACGACGTCCGGCAAATTGTACTCAGCCAAGCAATCGAATGGGCCAACGCTCACATCAATTGTCGAACCGCAAAGATCCACTGGGCTCAAAATTTCTGGGCCGCTCGTGTCAAGCACTTTGATCAACTGAATGTAATAAACCGGGTTGGTCAACGGCGGGAACGGAGAAGTTGGCAAACACCAGTCATAAACCACCCAAGTACGAAGGATTTTGTAAGATCCATCGCAAATCGGCAGGATTTGGTCCGTGTAAGTCACGTTCATCTCGCAAGCCGTTACTTCTGGATAAAATGGCAAATTGCAAGTGCCACCGCCCGGAGCAGTGTACACGATGTACGGTGCGCCAGTTACCGAAAAATTAGCACTATCATCTGCATTTTCGCAATCCAAAGTTACATCAGCAGGGAAATTCACATCCACGATGTGTTTCCGTTGCAAATAAATGAACTGGGTGCAAGTACCAAAGTTGCCGCTTGCATCAACTGCCGTCCAAATCCGCCTGATATAACCGCTCCGGTCTTGACCATTGGTCAGACCGCAAGGCAAATCAAACCAAGTGTCGGAATAGGACAAAGTTGCAGTCGAGCAATTGTCTAAAGCACCCGCAGAAACCAACCAAGTGTTGTTGCCTTGAAAAGACAAAACGCTGTTTGGCAACTGATTCGGGAATGCATCCGCCAAACCCAAACCTTCACAAAAGAAGGTGGCAGGGTTGTCAGTTGCACGCAAAAACTGTGGCGTGTAATCAGAAACAGCACAAGGAATTGTGATGTCGTTGCAATCCAGTACAGGAGCAAGTTTGTCCTCTACGTGGATGTAGCCCCAGCAAGATTGGCCGGAGTTCAAGTCACGCACGCGGACTTGAAGTGTTTGATTGATGTTGTCTGCATCAACGTGTGCATTGCCAGCGGCAGGCTGCCAAGTGTTGCCGACTTTGATTTGCACTTGCAGGTTACCGTTCGGACATCCAGGAGGCGAATCGCCCTCCAGAATCATATCCGGCAGCAACTCTACATCGCAGTCGTCGTCCAGCGATAACTGAACCAAGTTGTTGCACACCAGTGTACACTGGGCAGTCGAACGGACGCTCAAACCTAGCGTCAGCACAACAGCAACAATCCAGCCCAACATGTTTGCGAATGAATTTGAGTTCGCTTTCTTCATGAGATTAGAAATTGGTTGTTTAATTAAACAATGTTGAAGTAAGAAATAAACCATTGGGAAACCGTTTTTGTCGCACGGCTCACGACTGTGCGACGAAATCAGCAAGAGTGATACCTCCTTGGCTCGTCAATTTTCTTTCCGGAAAATGATTAATGAATTACAGACAGAAATCCTTCATTTTGAGAAATGAGGACGCACCGAAAATTTGTTGAAAATCGGCATTGCTCAACCTGTCGTAGTTCATGGGACGAACGAGGTAAGTCTTGGATTAAAGAAACAGTCTCGGATTAAAAAAAAGGTGAGGTCAAAGGTAGGAATAAACTTTTCATTCAACCAACACTAAGCCCTTCCAAAATCTTGTGCAAAAAAAAATTTCCTGCAAAAATACCCCTCAAAACGCCATGCATGTTTACAGCGATGCGGGTATTTTTCATCTGACAGAAATCCTATTTTTTAAAAAAACAGGAATTCTCTGCGCTCAAACCAAGTTGTTGTCGTAGGCAATTTTTATCAAACTCGCCGTGCTGTTCACCCCCATTTTCCGCATGATATTTTTGCGATGCACACTCACCGTCTGGTCTGAAATGTACAGTTTTTCCGAAATATCCTTGTTGTTCAATGCCGCGCCGATGTGCCGCAACACTTCCATTTCGCGCCGGGTCAGGTTGTTTTTCTTGGCAAATTTGTCTTCGTAAACATTTTTGCCCACCCCAGACGAGCGCATCGTCGGGTCGGTCACTTCCACCCCGCGACCCATAAAAGTGTTGCCAGCCATCACTTCCCGGACACCTTTGAAAAGTTCGTCGCGCCCGCTCGTTTTCAAAATGTAGCCATCCGTCCCACCTTTGAAAGCGGCTTTCACCAATTTCGGATCTTCATAAACGGTCAGCACCACGATCCGCATTTCCGGAAATTCCTTCCTCGCCTGCGGCAAAATTTTCAAGCCATCGGCCTCCGGCAAATTCAAATCCAGCAGCAACAACTCCGGCGGCGCACTCCGCAACATTTTGAGAACCTCCGTCCCCGTCCGTGCGATACCTATTACATTATAGGTGAAATCAGCGGCTTCCGTTGCCAAAACACTCCGCAGACCTTCCACATAAATCGGATGGTCGTCGGCAATCATTACGTTTAAAGTTCTTTTCATAATCCGTTCACGGGAAAATCTTGATTAAAAATATGTCAGTCCAAACTATCTACCCAATTTCATACCATCACGAAACTAACTAATTTGTATTTCAACAAAAAAACTAAGTCAAAACACGCTTACTTTTTTGAGCATCAGTTTTTTATCAATAGAAAAAATCAACATAGAAAACTTTGCCCAGCCGAAAATTAAGGGATTGGATTAGACAAAAAAAATCCGGCTGAGACAACTCAGCCGGATTGCTTTTTACCCGACAATTTAATCAAAATCATTTGTCGCCTGCCCCGCCAATAAAACTTTGCACCCCAAAAGCAATTCCAAATGTGTTCAACATATCAACATCCTTCGTTTTCGAACCATTCCAGCCGGCAATCAACTCAAAAGCCACCCGGTTATTGAAAAAATAATCCATCCCAACACCCAGCCCAAAAACGGTAAAATTGGTGGCATCCACACCTTTTGGTTTTATGGAATTGAAGCCAATCAAGGCCTGGCCAAAAAATTTCACAGGCATTTCATCCGTAAAATAGTACCGACCGAACGGCGCAATCCCAAAATTGGTCACTTTGGCCTCCCCTACTTTTGAATACCTGAGATTGAGCATCCCGCCCACGGCAATTTGGTCGGCCACAAAAAATCCAACCGCCGGGTTGAGTTGAAGATTTGACCTTTCGTCCCCAAAATTGATTCCGCCAGTTCCTCCAATCATCATGGAACCGCTTTCGGTTTGGGCTGCCATCCAAAAACTGCTCAGCAAAAAGGTGAAAATCGAGGTGAAAAATAGTTTTTTCATAATTTTTAAAAATTTTGAAAGTGGTGAAAAAATGGTTTTACCCCACAAATTAGCGGCAGAAAAACGCCTTTGTCCAATTTTACAATCGTCTTTTTTTTAAAATAAAAAAATCCGGCTCGGTTGCCCCAGCCGGATTTTTTCTATTTTCAGAAAAGACATTTTTCAAAAAAAACACCTTTTCATTTCTGTAAATTTTATCTGCCACGACCGCCGCCGTCGCGGAAACCACCACCACCGCCACCACGACGGTCATCTCCGCCGCGTCCGCCGCCGCCGCCACGATCGTCACGACCACCGCCATCGCGGAAACCGCCGCCGCCGCCACGACCACCTCGGTCGCCACCGCCACGATCGCCACCACCGCCGCCACGATTTGCACGAGCGTCGTTTTCTTCGTTGGTTGGCATCGAACCGTCTGGTTTTGGCGTGATTGCCCGGAGCGAAAGTTTCATTTTTCCGGTTTTTTGATCCACGTCCAAAAGTTTGAATTTCACGGGGTCGCCCACTTGAAAAACTTCGGAAGCATCACCGATCCGATGGTGCGCGATTTCGGAAACGTGCATCAAACCAGTTTTGCCTTTAAACTTGATAAACGCGCCAAAATCAACCAATTCCTCTACTTCGCCTTCGTAAATCGCGCCCACTTCCGGCATGAAAACGATGTCGTTCACCCGTGCGTAAGCCGTGTCCAACGCATTTTTGTCCGGGCCAAAAATCGAAACGATACCGCCCACCTCGTCTTCGGTGATGCTGATCGTCGTCCCGGAACTTGCCTGAATTTCTTGGATAATTTTTCCGCCCGGTCCGATGACCGCACCGATAAGCGTTTTTGGAATCCGAAATTCGATGACCCGTGGCGCATGCGGTTTCAAATCCGCGTTCGGTCTGGCCAGTGTTTCGGCCATTTTTGCCAAAATATGAAGCCGCCCGTCTTTGGCCTGCATCAATGCTTTTGTCAGCATTTCATAAGGCATGCCATCAATTTTGATGTCCATTTGCGCGCCGACGATGCCTTTTTCCGTGCCGGTCAATTTAAAATCCATATCGCCCAGCGCATCTTCGTCGCCCAAAATATCGGTCAAAATTGCCACGCGGCCTTTGTCGTCGGCGATGCAGCCCATCGCAATTCCGGCAACCGGCGCGCGGAGCGGCACGCCACCATCCATCAAAGCCAACGAACCGGCGCAAACCGTCGCCATCGAACTCGAACCGTTCGATTCCAAAATATCGGAAACAATCCGAACCGTGTACGGAAAATCCTTGGGCATCACCTTCCGAATCGAGCGGGCGGCCAAATTCGCGTGCCCGATTTCGCGCCGACCGGGGCCACGGCTTGGCCGTGCCTCGCCGACCGAAAACGCTGGAAAATTGTAATGCAAAATAAATTTGTCATCATATTTATCCATCGCATTGTCGATCATTTGCTGGTCTTGTTTCGTGCCGAGCGTCAGGGAAGTCAACGATTGCGTCTCGCCACGGTTGAAAAGTGCTGAGCCGTGCGCCGATGGCAAATAATCCACCTCGCTCCAAATCGGGCGGACTTCGTGCAATTTCCGGCCATCCAACCGTTTTCCGTCGGTCAAAACCACGTCGCGGATGACAGATTTTTTGATTTTTTCAAAATAGCGGTCAGCCGTTTCTTTCCATGTTTTCCAAAAATCTTCGTCATTTTCAGATTTGATGGCGGCGAGGGTCGTCTCTTTCAAATTTTCGATAAAATCACGACGCGTCGTTTTGTCCGTCGGCGAACTCGCAATCGTGCGGATCGGCTCAGAAATCGCGCTTTCGATGCGTTTTTTCAAGTCCTCGTTTTCTGGCAACGGCGCGACTTCGCGTTTTTTCAATGCTTTTGCGCCGACCATTTCTGCCAGGCGTTCCTGCGCGGCAATCATGTCTTTGATGGTTTCGTGGGCAAATTTCATCGCCTCGACCAAATCTTCTTCTTGACATTCGTTGGCCTCGCCTTCGACCATCGTAATATCGTTTTTCGTCGCCGCGACGATAAATTGCAAATCGGCTTTTGCCAAATCCGCTCGTCCGGGATTGATAACAAATTTTCCATTAATCCGCGCCACACGACATTCCGCGAACAACGCCTCGACCGGAACATCCGAAACCGCGACCGCCGCCGAAGCCACCAAACCCGCGAGGGCATCGGGCATCACGTCTTTGTCGGCGGAAATCAACGAAATCATCAACTGCGTTTCGTTCATGTAACCATCCGGAAACAGCGGGCGCAAAGCCCGGTCAATCAATCGGCTGATCAAAACCTCGTAATCCGAAAGTTTGCTTTCGCGGCGGAAAAAGTTGCCCGGAATCCGTCCGGCTGCCGCAAATTTTTCCTGATAATCCACCGAAAGTGGGAAAAAAGGTTGGCCTTCTTTTGCTTTTTTTGCCGAAACAAAAGTGGCGAGCAGCATCGTGCCGCCCATTTTCAACACGGCACTGCCGTCGGCCAAAGTGGCCAATTTGCCAGTTTCAAGCGTGATTTCTCGTCCATCCGGCAGGTTGAACGAGGTACGCAACGGGACTTGTAAACCCATAAAATAAAGAGGTTGTGCTTTTTCGGCTCAGCAAGCGGTGGGAAAAAACGATGAACGATGAACGATGAACTTTTACAAACCGCTGGTTTACAATGGTTTGAAATCCAAATTGGTCTTATTCGTTTTTCTGGTTCACTTTTCAACTAATCTGCCAAGCAAAAGAGGTGCAAAAAAAACCGAAACAAATCACACAAAGAGGAACTATGAACTATGAACTATGAACTATGAACTATGAACTATGAACTATGAACTATGAACTATGAACTATGAACTTCACTAAATTTATGGTTCATAGTTCATAGTTCATAGTTCATAGTTTATCGTTCATAGTTTATCGTTCATAGTTCCTCTTTGTGTGGGGGAACCAAATCCCCGTTTTTTTGCTAAATCAAACGCCGGGCGTGCGTTTTGCGATATTTTCCGGCTGCTCGCTTCGCTTCCGAAGCGGTTAAAAAAATAGGTTTAGAAAGTTTAGTGTGTTTAAAAGGTTTAAACCTTCTAAACTTTCTAAACCTCCTAAACCTTTTAAAAAAAAATTATTTACGCAGACCCAATCTTTCGATCAATGCCCGGTATTTAAAAATGTCTTTTTTCATATAATACGAAAGTAGACTTTTGCGCTGACCAACCATCGCCAACAACGCGCGGCGGGTGGAGTGGTCTTGTTTGAATAGGCGTAGGTGCGCCGACAATTGTTCGATACGGTACGTGAGCAAAGCCACTTGGACTTCCACATTTCCCGTGTTTTTCGCGTCGCCACCGTATTCTGTTACGATGCTCGACACTTTTTCTGGACTGTAATAGACTGCCATTTTTTTGAAAAAATTTTGAAAATGAACGCCAATTTCTGATTTCCGGGACGACCGGCATAGTCGCCTATCCATCAGGTTTAGCGGCGGCAAAAGTAACTTCAATTTGTCCGAACGAAAGAAATGTTTTCAAATATTTTCCGGGAGTACGTTCAAAATCAAGGCATTCCGAATTAAATTTTTTCACCTTCGCATCTTCGCCCCTCGTTTTTACCACCACAAAATCAATCCAATGAAAAATTTCATCCGCAACCAACGCGCCGTCTGGAACCCCGCCATGTTTCACGGCTGGGGAAAAACCCGTCGTTTTTTCGAAGGCTGGTATTACAAAATCGTCTCGCCCGATGAAAAACACGTGCTGGCATTCATCCCCGGAATTTCGTTCCCTGCCGACGGTTCGCCGCCGCACGCATTCATCCAAATTTTGGACGGAAAAAAATGCGTGGCCAAATATGAAAATTTCCCGACCGAAAAATTCCAGCCGTCCGACCGCCGGTTTGAACTGAATTTGGGTGAAAACTTTTTTTCCGCAGAAAAAATGCGCCTCGCGCTGCCCGATTTTTCAGGTGAAATTTCTTTCAAAAACACCACGCCCTGGCCAAAAATGTTGGGCGCGCCGGGCATCATGGGTTGGTACGGATTTGTTCCGTTTATGGAATGTTTTCATGGCGTCGTCAGCCTCGACCATGTTTTGGAAGGCCAATTGACGGACGCTACCGGGCAAAAAATCGACTTTTCTGGCGGTCGCGGGTACCTCGAAAAGGACTGGGGTCGCTCCTTTCCAAAAGCCTACGTTTGGATGCAAACCAATCATTTTGGCGTTTCGACTTCGCTCAACGACCGGGTTTCGACTTCGCTCAACGACCGCGTTTCTCCCGACGACCGCGTTTCGCTGTTGGCTTCGGTGGCGCACATTCCGTGGCTCGGCAGTTATTTTATCGGTTTTTTGGGCGGTTTTTGGTTCGACGGGCGGCTGCACCGTTTCGCAACGTACACCGGAGCCAAAAAACACCTCGAAATCCGGGAAAACGAGGTGCTGCTTATTTTCAAAAATCCCAAATCAGAATTGCGGATGCTCGCAAAAAAAGGCCCGACCGGCGTGCTCGTTTCGCCGCTCGCCGGGGCGATGTTGGGAAAAATCAATGAAAGTATGCAGGCCACGGTCGAGGTCGAATTTTTGCAAAATGGGCGGCGCATTTTTGAAGGAACGGGCAGAAATGCGGGGCTGGAATTGGCTGGGCAGGTTGGAGTTTTGTAAAATTTTTAGGCTTAATTAGCATTTCAAATTGCTGGTTCGAAAAGGTGCTATGCACCTTTTCGAACCAAGAATTTGAAATGCTAATTGACCCAATTTTTCAAAAAAAAAGCAATGATAAAAATCAGAAAAGCCACCGCCGCCGACCACGACGGCATTTGGGAAATCATCCGCGAAGTCATTTCAACAGGCGACACCTACGTTTTTGACCCAAAAACTCCGAAAAAAATGATGCTCGAATATTGGTGCAGCGCGGAAAAACACACCTTCGTCGCCGTCGAAAACGGCGAAATCGTCGGCACATTTTTTTTTGAAAGAAAACCAGCCCGGCCTCGGTTCGCACGTCGGGAACGCGGGCTACATGGTTTCGCCGACGGCGGGCGGGCAGGGCATTGGAAAAATGATGTGCGAATTTTCTCTGGTCGAAGCAAAACGGCTCTGTTTCGCAGCCATCCAATTCAATTTCGTGGTAAAAAGCAACGAAAAAGCCGTGCGGCTCTGGCAAAAAATGGGTTTTGAAATCATCGGAGAAATCCCAGACGGCTTCCGCCATTCAAAAAATGGGCTGACAAATGCTTTGATAATGTACCAGAGATTGTAGAAATTTTATTTTTTGTCATTCAGGAGGAATCCGTCCCAACCCAGTTTTGAGCGTAAAAACTGGCGAAAACTGGGTTGGGATGGATTCCTACTGAATGACAAAAAATAAAATTTTCAAAAACCAATCGCCACTTTCCGAACGACCACTCCACCTCGCGTTTTTATTTTCAAAAAATAAAACCCACCCGGCAAATCGGCCACATCAACCTTGCCCGTTTTCGTTTTTTCTGAAAAATTAACTGCCCGGATTTCCCGACCGGCGGCATCAAAAACCGACACATTTTCCAAATCAAAATCTTTTGAAAAAATTGAAATTTCAGTCTCGTCTGAGGCGAGAGGGTTTGGGAAAATCGAAATTTCAGCAGCGTTTGATTTTGGTTGAAAGGTTGAAATCACATTATTTTCGAGGCAAATCATGCCCGTTTCAAAAGAAAAACCAATCGGCAAACCCGTTGAATTTGTAAATTCAGTGAACGCCGGGACGTTTTGAAAATCCAAACCAGAACATTGATTCGAGTCGCCGACGGCCAAAAAACAGGGCGAAAACAAAATTTCACCGTCCAAAAAATTGAAAGGTTGGGTGGGCAAAAAGTGGTCGAAAGTCAATGTGTTTTGTTGCACGACGATGTCGTTGGGTGAAAAACCGACCAGATTTTGGTTGACATTTTTGAAACCAGCGTATTCCAAAACACCGCCATCCCAAGTCAAATTGAAAAGAAAAGTCAAAACATCCTTAAAATTTTGAACCCGAACGGGCGCGCAAATCGTGTCGCCGGGCTGCACTTTCAAATCCGAAGTGGTCAATTTTACATTTTCCGCCGCATCGCAAGCCGACATATTTACCTGAAAAATCGAACCGCAACTTTTCCCGTCCTCGACCTGCACATTGTAAATTCCAGGTTGCGGCACCGAAAAATTGAGCATGCCGAGATGCCCCAATTGTTTCGGCTGGGTGTGGACAAAACCTTTGACCGAGGGGTCGCTGGCCAGCGAAATTTCAACGGAATAATTCGTCGTTGCATCAAATTCGGGCAGCCCACCGCGCAGTCGAAATTGACCAAAACAACCCACGCCCGCGTTCGTGTTGACCAAATTTGCCGCAATTTCATTCAAAAAAACGATCGAAAACGACGCGCCGACATTGACATTTATGCATCCCGACCCGCCGGAAAATTCCCAAGCCACATTGTCGAAATCATCCAAAGTCGTCGGTGCGAACCAAAGTTGAATCGGTTTTCCTTGGTTCAAAGCCCCTTGCATTGCCCCGAAATTTCGAAACCAGATATCACCCTCGGCATTTCCGGTGGCAACAAATGGATTGGAATTCGAGGGATTTCCAAACCGAAAAATGCAAGAGTCTGAATTTATCGCCGCCATGTCCGACCCAAAAATCGTCGGCGGACATTTATATAAAATGTAGCCGACACCGGGCGAGGTCAACGGTTGCGGGTCGGAAAACATAGCATTTCCATCGTGGTCAAGGAAAATAGAGTCGCCAAACAGGTCAAACGCATTAAAATTTCAAAAACCCGTAGGGTTGGCATTTTAGTAGAAAACAAGGTTAATCAAGCAGGGAAATGCCGTAGGCATGGCATTTTATCCGTGAATGTTGCTGC
>JANNMS010000147.1:0-6834 GCA_031398055.1 Saprospirales bacterium
CTCAAATCCCGAAGGGATTTTATGTTTTCAGGCGCGAGTTTTTACATAAAATCCCTTCGGGATTTCTCGTGCATGTCCATTTCAATTTCTATAAACATAGATTCCCTTCGGGAATGGATTTTAATGCGTTTGACCTGATCCAATGACTACGCTTTAAATAATTTCGAAAATATTGGTATTACAAAACCAAGATAAAACTGGATGGAGACAGATTCCTCCTGAATGACAAAACCCACGACAAAACTGTGTTTCAAAAGGCGCTTTGAGTAAAAACTGAGCATGCTTTTTTAAAAAGAAAACAACCACCACAAATCCTTGTAAAACTGTCGCCTGTTGTTGTAATTCTTTTTAAAAAATGTATATTGTTTTAGGCGGTCATAAAGCATTGATTTTCAATGGATAAGAAGGGGTTGCTATCACCATTTTTACACCAAACTATCACCATTTTTACCCTAAACGCTTGTTTTCTATCACCATTTTTACACCAAACTATCACCATTTTTACGCCATTCCGGTGGCTATTATCACCATTTTTACGCTAAAAACGAATCTCCTATCACCATTTTTACACCAAATGAAAAACCTTTCTATCACCATTTTTACACCATTTCGGCGGTTATTATCACCATTTTTACACCAAAACCGGTTGTTTGCCCACGTCCCAGCGCAATTTCCGAGATTCAACTATCACCATTTTTACACCAAAATTTGGAGAAAATTCAAAGTCATCGGCAAAGTTTCGACCTCCAAATTCTCGTGCTAAAAAACCCGTTTTTTAATATCACGATGTAAAAAAGTAAATGATAAATTGGATGTGATATTTACCTTTGGGTAAAAATTCATCCTCCAAAATGAAAAAAAGAGCCGCAAGAACATCGGAAACCCCGAGCCGTCTGATCCGAAAAGCCAACGAGTTGGTGGAGGCGCGGTATCGTTACGACATTTGGCAAATCAGGGTATTTACAAAAATATTGACTTTGATAGATTCTTCCGACACAGATTTTCATGAATATAAAATCTATTTGACAGAATTTATAAAAGAGTTTGATTTGAAAAAGGGCGGCAACATTTACCAACTTATCAAGACTGGGGCAGAAGGTTTGATGCAAAAAAAGGTGGTCATCGATGAAATGATGGACGGCAAACTTTCGGAACTGCAAACCTGGATGCTTTCTTCCGTGCAAACTTTTAAGGACAATGAAAAGGCGAATTATTTGAAGGTGACCATCCACCCAAAACTGAAACCGTACCTGCTCGAACTGCGGCAAAAATACTTGGTTTACGATATCCGGAATGTGCTGAAACTGACGAGCGTTTATTCGATCCGGATTTATGAATTGCTCAAACAGTACGAAAAAATCGGGAAACGGTCTTTTGACATCGAAAATTTGAAACTGATCCTCGGTATTTTGCCCGACGAATACAAATTGTATGGCCATTTTAAGGACAAAGTAATCCTCAAAGCACAGGCCGACCTGCTGGCCGAGACCGATATTTCTTTCACTTTCGAAGAAAAAAAAGAGGGAAAACGAGTGGTTGGTCTGACATTTTTCATCCATCCAAATGCTGCGCGCCGGGGAGAAATGGGCATCCGGGAACTGCCGACGGGAAAAATGACGCTGAACGCAAAGTCTGCTGTACTCGAAAGTCCGTTTTTTAAAGAGGTGGTCGAGCAGGCGAGAGGGTGGGGGATTACGGAGACAAAATTGCGCGAAATTTTTGTTGACAACGACGAAAACAAGGTCCGCACCGGACTAGAATGCACCCTCGACAACCTGAAACAGGGGAAAATAAAGGAAAATATTGGCGGCTTTTTTATCCGAGCGGTGGAGGAGGGTTGGACGAGCGGCAAGCAGGTGCGCAAAAATCAGGCTGCCGAAAACCGCCAAAAAGCCACCGAACTCAAAGCAAAAACCACCGAAACGCTGTCAAAATGGGAAGTTTCGCTCGAATCTTTGTTGGATTCCCGGCGGACGGCGGCCAACGACGTGGTGCGTTCGCTGACCCCAAAACACCCGGACTTGGCCGACCGCGCCGTGCAGGCGATTTTGTCCGAAAACTTGACGCGGGGCTTGCTCGAAACCGCCACCGGCCTGAATTTGAACACCTTGATTTTGGACGATTGGCGCAACCACCGACCGCTCCGGGATGCCATCATCCGGCAAATTGAAAAGATGCACCCCGAAGATTTTAAAGAAGTGCAAGTGCTCCACGACGAGGCGATCAAACGGGCGCGGCGGGCAGTGAACGAACTGAAATCGCAGGTGGGGTAGGGGCGTGGTTTGGCGAATTTCCAGTTCACGTTTGATTTTTAAATCTTGATTTGATTTTCCAAAACCCCACCTTTCAAAAACGAGTCGATGTTTTCGATCGTCACCCGGGCGATTTCCGAAAGTGCTTCTTCCGTCAAATATGCCTGGTGCGCGGTGATCAAAACGTTCGGAAAAGTCATCAAACGCAAAATCAATTCATCCAAAATAATGGTGTCGGAAAGGTCTTTTGAAAACAGGTTTTCTTCCTGTTCGTAAACATCGAGGCCGAGATGGCCCAATTTTCCCGATTTTAAAGCAGCAATCACCGCCCGCGAATCGATCAGCGCCCCCCGGCCGGTGTTGATCAGCATCGCCCCGGTTTTCATCAATTTCAGGTTTTTGGAATCGATCAAATGCCGCGTCGCGTCGTTCAGCGGGCAGTGCAGCGAAACGATGTCCGAGGCCGCGAGCAGGTCTTTTATGGATAAATATTGAACGCCTTTTGCTCGGAGCGATTCGTTTTCGGCCACATCGAACGCGCAAATTTTGCAGCCAAAACCGAGCATGATTTCACAAAAAACCGCCCCGATTTTGCCCGTGCCGACCACGCCCACCGTCTTTCCAAACAAATCAAAACCGGTCAATCTTTCCAATGAAAAATTGCCGTCCCGCACCCGGTTGTAGGCTTTGTGTGTTTTCCGGTTCAAAGTCAAAATCAATGCGACGGCGTGCTCGGCGATGGCGTGCGGTGAATATGCGGGCACCCGGACGACCGGGATTTTGTGTTTTTTGGCCGCTTCCAAATCAATATTGTTGAAACCGGCGCAGCGCAAGGCAATCAATTTGATGCCTATTTCGGCCAGTTTTTCTATGATTTTGGCATTTGCATGGTCATTTACAAAAAGGCAAACCGCGTCGTTTCCGGCGGCCAAACCAATGGTTTGTTCGTCGAGCGGCACATCCAAATACTTGATTTTGTGCGCAGTGTTGAATTTATCGAAATACGTTTTATCGTAAGATTTGGCGGAGTAAAAGGCGATTGTCATGTTTTTTTCGTCAAAAATTAAGTGGTAAAAGTCTGTTGCCAAATGATTTCGGGCGTTGCAAAATTCCTGAAAAATTTTACACAATTTACACGCCCGACTATCCAAAAAGTGTGAATCATGTAAGTTTTTTATAGAATTCTGTAAAAACATTAAAACACCAAAGCAGCACTTTTGTCTGATTAAAATTTACTAAAAATAAAACGATATGAATAACATTTTCAGAGGATTGATTGCCGGTTACGGCGCGAAAAAATTGGGTGGCGGCTGCATCAGCACCATCTTGATTTTTTTCCTGATTTATACCTTGCTCGGGCAGTGCAATTAAGAAAGGTTTAGAAGGTTTAGAAAGGTTTATGGGGTTTAAGACCTAAACCTTCTAAACCAATCCTAAACCTTCTAAACCTCATTTAAAATGAAAATTCCATTGCTTTCCGGCCTTTCTCCCCAAAATTTTTGGCGCAGGACTGTCGCGCTCGGTCGTTTGCTGCGCCTCGCCGCCCTCGAATTCAGTGCCGACAACGGCACGAAACTGAGCGCGTCGCTTTCCTATTTTACACTTTTTTCGATGGCACCGATGCTGCTGATCGTCATTGCGATCGGCGGTATTTTGCTCGGAAAAGAGGCGGCTGCGGGCTATCTTTATTTACAATTTGAAGGTTTGCTGGGCAAAGTGGGCGCGATCCAATTGCAGGAAATGATCCAAAACGTCAACATTTCGGGCGACACCCCGTGGGTCACTGCTGTCGGCATCCTCACTTTTTTCCTCGGCGCGACGGGCGTTTTTATTGAAATCCAAGATTCCATCAATACGATTTGGAGCATCAAAGCCAAGCCAAAACGCGGCTGGGTGCGCTACCTCACCACCCGGCTGATTTCTTTTTCGATGGTCGTCGGAATCGGTTTTTTGTTGATGGTTTCGCTGGTTTTGAGTGCGGTTTTGAGCATTTTAGACGGGTGGATTGTCGCACATATTGGCTCGTTCGTTTGGCTGGCATTTGTCATCAGCAATTTGATCACGTTGGCTGCGGTGATGGTACTTTTTGCCGTCATTTTCAAAGTGCTGCCCGACGCGGAATTGCATTGGTGCGATGTTTTGATTGGCGCATTTTTTACCGCCGTTTTGTTTTTAATCGGCAAATCGCTCATCGGTATTTATCTCAGCCGTTCGAGCACGGTTTCGGCCTACGGCGCGGCGGGGGCGGTGGTTTTAATCATACTTTGGATTTATTATTCTGCCATGATTTTGTACTTCGGCGCGGAGTTCACGAAAGTTTATGCCAATGAATATGGCGGGAAAATCCGCCCCAGCCAATTCGCCGTTTTTATTGAAAAAAAGGAAGTCGTGGCGGCGCATTTGGTTTTGACCACAGACGAAAAAAAGGTTTGACAATCGTTTTTTGACACATAGCCAACATAGGTTTTTTCACATAGAAACACCTAGTTTTTGCGTGTTTCTATGTGAAAAAACCTATGTTGGCTATGTGTCAAAAAAACTCAAGACGGATACCCAAAAGAGAAATTCCAGTTCAAATTTTTAGTCTACTCTGTCAAATTCAAACCGATAAAAAAAAGCAGCGAAACAGGTTTGATCCTCTTCCGCTGCAAATACATTTGACTAGGATGGGTCAGCATCCCAATTGAAAAAATGCTATTTTTTACATCGCACAGGCTTCGGCGTTGACGGAAGTTTCGGCAATTTCCGTCAATTTCAAATCGGACGCTTTCTCTTCCAATAATGTTTGTTCCAATAGTTCGGCCACTTTGTATTCCTCCAATTTCCGGGCAAAAGCGCAAAGTGTTCCATAACTTGCTATTTCGTAGTGCTCCACTTTTTGAGCCGCAGAAATAATCCCTGCATCTCGGACGACCCCTTTTTTAGCACCTTCCATGATTGATTCTGCTTCTTTGATCAGGCCAACCATCGCGTGGCAGGTTTTGCCTTCTGCCGGTTCGTTGATAGCAGAAAACACCTGTTCCAGCCGGGTTACCTGTCCTTTTGTAACTTCAAGATGCCCTGAAAGTGCTTCGATCAATTCATCGGAAGTCGCATTCTCGATCATTTTCGGGATCGCTTTCGTGAGTGCTTTTTCTGCCCAATAAATGTCTTTTAGTTCATCTACAAACAGGTCGTACAAACCTTGGGCTTCCTCCGAATCGTGTTTTTTGCCTCGTGTTTCAGTGCCATTCATCGAAGTTCCATTTGAGTGATTGGTCATTTTTTATGATTTTTTAATTGATTGGAAAATTGATTGTCTGTTGTTGTTTGTCAAAAAGCAACCTGATAAGTGGTTGCTGGAAATTAGTTATTGGTTATTTGTTGAGATAAATTCCTGAAAACCAATGATTTAACTGGCTAATAACCAATAACTAATTTCCAGTAACTACTATTTCGGCACGTTGTTCGGGTTCAACAGGTCGTAAAACTGATCCATTTTAGGTAAAATGATGATCCGCGTCCGGCGGTTCGTGGCGCGCCCGGCATCGGAATCGTTGGTCGCCAAAGTATTGTACTCGCCGCGACCGGCGGCAATCAAACGGTTCGGATTGACTTTGTAAACCGTCTGCAAAACCCGCACGACGGAGGTCGCACGTTTCACGCTCAAATCCCAGTTGTCGTCCACGCAAGCCGTTTTTATCGGTTTGTTGTCGGTGTAACCTTCGACCATGACTTCCAGATCGGGGCGCGATTCGACGATTTTTGCAATTTTTCCCAATACTTCGTTGGCCCGCGGCGTCAAATTTGAACTACCCGTTTGGAACAACATTTTATCGGAAAGATTGATAAAAACGACCTGTTTGTCCACTTTGATTTCCACATCTTTATCGTCGAGGTTCTCCCGCAAAACGCCTTTCAGGTTGACGGACAAGGCCAAATTGATGGAATCGGCCTTCGTTTTTGCGGCCTGTAAATAGTGGATGTACTTTTCCTTTTTTTCCAATTGGGCAAGCGTTTGACCGATGTTGTCGTTTGCAGATTTTGAAAGATTGGTCAAATCGCCCACCTGCGATTGCGTTTTGTCGCGCTGGGCTTTCAAATCATTGATTTGATTTTGCCGGTCAGTGAGGTTGTTTTGCAAGCCAATAAAATCGCCTTTCAATTTCTCTTTTTCGTTTTCACAGGTCGAAAGTTTGGCCATAAAATCGTTCAAACTGACACCGCACTTGCCCAAATCCCGGTTGGCGATATCCAATTCTTTGGTTTTCACAGCCATTTGGGATTGCAAATTGGTGAACTTTTTTTTGGTCACGCAAGAAGTTGCGGTCAAACCAAAACAGAGGAGCAGGATGATTTTTGTTGCTGATTTCATAACTTTTAATTTAAAGTTTCAGTGTTTTTTTATTTTATCAAAACTGTACTGAGCAAACCTTTGAAAAAGGTTTATTCAGGTTGTGGGGCTGATAATTGTTTGTTGTAAAAACTTTTTATCAGCCCAGGTCAAACGCATTAAAATTTCAAAAACCCGTAGGGTTGGCATTTAGGTAGAAAATCGAAGTGCGTTTTATTAAAAATGCCGTAGGCATGGCATTTTGGCAGC
>JANNMS010000156.1:0-12281 GCA_031398055.1 Saprospirales bacterium
GAAAATTCAATTGAGGTGCGTAGCACCGGAATATTTCGGGGCTACGCACCTCTGGGAAAATCTTATTCCGATGGTTACAAATATTTAGCGGCTCTGCCGCATTTTCCAAACACCCGAAAAATTCATTTTGACTACTTAAAACGTGGTGAAGAGTTTTTTCAAAAAAACTTCTTGAATATTTTGCTCACCAATTACATTTGCCCAATAATCAACTTTATTTTTTCACTAAAATCAGAATTAAAATGAACGTCGGTAAAATGTTGCTTGCAGCCGCGGTGGGCGGCGTGGTTTATTTCCTGCTCGGGTGGGCAGTTTGGGGAGTGGCTTTGGCCAATTTTTTCAAACATGCTGCCGAAGTGGAAGCACTCATCCAAAGGCCACCAGAGGAGTTTGGCCTGGTTTCCATGCTGCTCAGTTGTTTGGCTTGGGGTGTTTTGTTTGCTTACATTTTTTCACGGTGGGCAGGCATCCGCACTTTTGCATCGGGCGCGGTGGCGGGCGCGACCATCGCGGTGCTGGTCTCGCTGAGCGTCAATTTTGGGATGCTGGCCATGTACAAATCCAATTTCACGGACCCCACCAAACTCGTTGCCGATGCCGTGGTCAGTGGTGTGGTTTCGGCCATCGTCGGCGGGGTGATCGGCTGGATGCTCGGTCGCGGAGAAAAGGCCTGAACCCGTTTTCCTTTTAAAAACAGTCCTTTTTCCCATAAAATTTAAAAGCCATCCCGACAATTTGTCGGGATGGCTTTTTTTTAAATTGGTAAAAAGAGCCAAGTTTTTCACCCTTTTTCACCCTTTCTTTTCAACTGAATATTCTCCGCAGGCTGATAAATCAAAGGCACATCTTCAATCACGATATCACTTTTGTCCAAACCGAAGGCTTTTTCGTCGGACGTGCCCAGTTTTTTCAACAAAAAATACCCGTTCAAAAGCACGCCATCGCCGAGCGAAAATTCATTTTCGACGGACAAGAATTTTTCCAAAACGACAAATTTAAAATCTGGTTCAGGGTTGTACCGCGTCGAGCCGTCCGGACGGATGTGCAGGTTGAGTTCGCGCCGTTTCACGAGGTCTTGCACGATTTTTTTGAAATACAGTTCCGTGCGCGGCTGCACCCGGAAACCGAGGTTGATGTCCACCCGGATCACTTTGTCGTTCAAAAGTTCATTGACCTGATATTCCAAAGTGTACGGCGAGTCGGTGCGGTTGAGGTGCAAAAACCAGTAAACATCGGCGCGTTTCGGCTTTTTTGAAAAAATGGAATTGACGATTTTTTCTTCGATGTGCGCCTGGTTGTTGGCTTTGGTCAGGTAAATCAGGTGGGTCGAAAATTTCGGGATTTCGTCGTCCTCGCTCAGGTGGTCGAGCAGGGTGGTGTAGTTTTTCAGTTCGACAAAATTGACAAAACGGTTGTTGATTTTCCGGGCAAAATACCAAATGTACATCACCGCAAAAAACGCCCCGGCCAAAAACACGGCGAACGAACCGCCGTGGTTGAATTTTTGCAAATTGGCAATCAAAAAACTGATTTCGATGGTGCCAAAAACCAGCAAAATCGCCCCGACCAAAAAGGGGTTCCATTTTTTGATAAACAACAAATAATACGACAGCAAAACGGTGGTCATCAACATGGTGACCGTGATTGCAAAACCGTAGGCAGCTTCCATATTTGTCGATGTTTGAAAATACAAAACCACCCCGATGCAGCCCGCCCAAAGCAAAGTATTTACGGAAGGAATGTAAATCTGGCCTTTCAATTCCGAAGGTTGGCGAACGGCGACGCGCGGCCAAAAATTGAGCGACATCGCCTCCGAAATCAAAGTGTAAGTCCCCGAAATCAAGGCTTGGGAAGCGATGATTGCCGCCGATGCCGCGATGAAAATGCCCGGCAACAAAAACCACCGCGGCATGATTTCGAAAAACGGGTTGCGCCCGTCGAGCAGCGGATTGTCCTGGTGCATCAGCCACGCCGCTTGGCCTAAATAGTTGATTACCAGACTGATTTTGACAAAAGCCCAGGTCAGCCGGATGTTTTCCCGACCGCAGTGGCCGAGGTCGGAATACAAAGCCTCCGCTCCGGTCGTGCACAAAAACACCGCGCCCAAAAGCCAAAAACCGCCCGGATATTTTGTCAAAAGTTGCACGGCGTACATCGGGTTCAGTGCTTTCACGATGTCGGGGTGGTGGGCAATTTGCACGAGTCCCAAAATCAACAGCATCGAAAACCAAACCGCCATCATCGGCCCGTAAACTGCCCCAACTTTGTGCGTCCCGAACCTTTGGAAAAAGAAAATGGCCGTCAAAATGACGATGACGATAATTTCAGTGGGCAAATGCGGCACCACCGTTTCCAAACCTTCGATCGCCGAGGCCACCGAAATCGGCGGCGTGATGATGCCATCCGCCATCAAAGTGGACGCGCCGATGATGGTGAAAAACACCAATTTCCCTTTTCCAAACCGCCGGACGAGGGCATAAAGTGAAAAAATGCCGCCCTCGCCGTGGTTGTCGGCCTGCAAAGTGAGCGTGATATATTTGAAAGTGGTCTGGAAAACGAGCGTCCAAAAAACGCAGGAAACGCCTCCGTAAACCAGCAGTTCCGAAATTTCGCGTTTTTCAATGATGGCTTTCAAAACGTAAAGCGGGGAGGTGCCGATATCGCCGTAAATGATGCCGAGCGCAATCAAAAGTGAGGCTGCCGTTATTTTTTTACCGTTCAAACCGTTCGAGTGAGTACCCATAAAGTTGGTTTACTGGTGATTGTTTGATTGGTTTCTGGCCGCATGAATCACCAAATTGAGGGTCAAAAGTATCATTTCGGGTAAAATTGACCATAACTATGGCATAAAGATTTTATAAAGATGCCGCCGCCTGGCGGCGTGGTTAGGAGGTCGAAATATATTTCGACTTCCTAAACCTAAAAAAATTTAGGGCTTGCGGCAAAACCGCAAGCCCTTTTTTCCAAAATCAGTTGGTTTCGAGAAATACTTTGAGCAAATTTTACCAAGATTTTGGCAGCGGTAGTTCCTGTGTTGGCTTCTTTTCGCTGCGAGCAGCCGAGGCGTCGGACTCGGTTTTGAGCTGCGCTTTGATGAAGAAAATTGCCAAAGCAGTCACCAACAGAATCCCAAAAAAATTGTGGGCACAACCAGTGGGTTGCGCGTCCACAATTTCATAAATGGTTTTGTTGCCTTTTCGTGTGATTTCCAGCCGCTCTCCTCGTTGCAGTCGGATGGGGTTGATGGGTTCAAACGATTCGGCATCTGTCGGCAGTCGCAAATTGTTGTCGTCATTCATGTCCGCATTTTTTTTAAGGTGGAAAAGAAAGATTGGGAGACTCAGTGCGGGCACATTTAAAAGATAAATTCAGACTGGGAAAAGTTCGGGTAATTCAGAACATACAGGGAGTAAACGGAGGTTTGTGTTATTTTTCTGACGGCAACACCATGTAAACGAGGGTAGATCAAGACAATGACGGTAGATTTTTTTCATATCCAGATGACAGTTTAAACAAAAAGTGGGTGGAAACTTGCGCGATTCATTTGGCTTCGTGTGCGTTTTACGCTTACAAAGTAGGGGGTATCTTAAGCGTAATTGAAATAAATCATGTTAAAAAATTAAATTGCCCGCAAGTTGCTAATTTTTTTTAGCAACTTGCGGGCAATTTCTAATTTTTGACCCAATTTCTTAACGATTAAAAATAAGGCAGTTATGAAAAAATCGGCACCTCTCCTTTCGAATTTCTCCGTCAAAGATGTCTTGCTGAAAATTGCGGAATTTATTCAGAAAAACACCCGCTTTGAAACACAAAAGGCACTCGCAGATTACTACGGCATGAGCGAAGCCCGGTTTTCGCGCCTCTTAAATTGTACAAACACGTCGGAAAAATTCAATCGAAAAACAACGAATGACTGGATTGAAAAACTAAAACAGGAGTTTCATTTGGAGGTTGGGGAAAACCCGGAAACCAAGGAAATTAAAATTTTTTCACAAACAAAAAGAGGTGCGACCCAAAACCAGTTGGGGGACTTTGGTTTTAAGTCAGGTTTTAAATTTGCATTTTTGGGCTGCGCCGACTCTCGCCCAAACAAGCATACCTCCGATCAAAACAACATGAACTGGAACCTCCTGCTCCAATTTGATCAAAACTGGAAAAACGCTGAATTGCGTTGGTTTGAAGACGATAGTGCAGAAAAACCCAAAATTTTTAGCGGAAAAATCCAGTATCCGACCAGTCATGTGATGACCATCGGCCTCGAGTACGTGCAGCCGGATTCCAACAAAACTGTTCAGTGCGGGAGCTTGGTTTTGAATCGTTTTGAGGGTGCGAACAGCGAAATCCATATCCTGCGCGGCACCTTTTCGATCTTCCTCGACCAAATTCTTTCGGGTCAAGTTGTTTTTGAAAAATATGAAAATTTCAGTTGGGCAGAAGGCAAAATTGGGCACATGGTGGAGCCAAAATACCAAATCGCCCTGCACGGGCAAACGAGTAACCTGACTGTCAGAACCTCCAAAAACGAAGTCGTGGGCGATTTGGACCTCGACAGCAAGTTCATCCACCAAGTCAAAGGCCGGTGGAGAGGTTATTATTTTTCAAAAGTAGAGGCGGCAGTTTGCGAAATGGAATTGGTCATCCGGCGGAATTCAACCATCACTTTTCGAACCAGCCAGACCCAAGACAGGTTCAATGGCTACGTCCGGCACGTTTTTGACCAGCGGTATTTTTTCTCGTTGGACATAAAAAACAACCGGTTTCCGATGCTTTCCGGTGCATTCGATTTTGAATTTTTGAACAACCATCCCCAACTGGCAAAAGGTTATTTTTCAGTCGTCAGGTTTCGAAACCAAGCCGCAGCCGGGCGGATTTGGGCAAGGTGGGAAGGCGCGGAGACTACATTTTCGAATGAAAATTTAAAAAAATTCAAAACGGAAGACGAACTTCGGCGACTCTTTTCGGGCAGCGAGGCGGGCTTGCTGCATTTTTTGATGGGAAATGCCAACGATAATTATTTGGATGATGCCTACAAATTTTTGAACCCAAATTTGAACAGCAGCGTCGCCACACTTGACTCATGGACGGGCGTTTACGAGGTTTTTTGCATGAGTTATTTTGATACCGATAACCAATCCCTGGCGCAGAAAATTTACATGAAAATCGAAGGCAACGGCATCGCAAGGCTCAAAGTGGAAGGGGACGGTTTGAATCCCGAAGGTCGGTTTCGGATCCATCCAAAAGCAACCG
Organism: Saprospirales bacterium; assembly: GCA_031398055.1. Lineage (GTDB taxonomy): Bacteria > Bacteroidota > Bacteroidia > Chitinophagales > Saprospiraceae > M3007. The sequence continues at coordinate 5,248 of JANNMS010000156.1, forward strand.
ACATGGCCATCGGCACTTTCCCAGAGCCCAACCACGAACAGATGGTGGATTTTCTCATCACCATCCGTCGGCGAACCGACCCAAAGGAAGGTTTCAATTATCAAGCGATTTACGGTGGAAAAAGCCCACGCAACAACAGACCGACCGCTGGCCGCATGAAAATCACGAAAACAGACAAGGATTTTGACAAAGTAATCCCAAAAAATTACAACCTGCTGCAACTCAACGACGTCCAGCACTTGCTCAAAAATCACCCGACCCTTTTCGATTATTTTTGCGGAGAGGAAGACAACATGGTCGAATCTTATAGGCTTTTGCAAAAAAACATACTGCTCCCGCGCTCAGATATCGGAAGACAGGAAATTGCAAGAAAAAATTTGAGCAGGTGCTATTTCAGTTTTCGACTCCGCGACGATGGGGAAAAAATACTCATCCATCCACTCAAAATTTTTGAAGAAGGTAGGTTTGAAAAAATCAGTTCCCGCCCAAAAACCAGTTCCTACTACGGCGCGATTCAATTTTTGAACGAAAACTTGATTTTTCAAACCGCTTGGAAAGGCAGGATTCCGTACTTCGGACTGTCCTTTTTTCGAATCGGAAACATGGAAATGGACGGCACCCGCCTTTTCAAAGGCATTGGACAGACTTTAACTTCGAACACATCCGAGCCGATTTCTTTTATCGAATTGCTGGTTCCGCTTCCCCGTTCGACCGATTTTGCCAGTCTAAAAACTGGCTCTATTCCAACCAGCACCGAGGAGGCAGAGTTTTCAGCCTTTTTGACAGATTGCCAGTGCCCCAACCAACATGCCGAAAAAATATTGGCAATATTTAAAAATGAAAACCAGTCGAAGCAATTGCAATGGTTGATTTGATTTTAGGAAGCTGTTTGAGAAGTCCAGGAGGATCCGGTGAAATTAATATGACACCGCTGCACGGTTTGAACGATCGGTTTTGCTCGATCTCTGCCTCTTCTTGAAATTCAAAGCGGTAAGGAAAAGAAGATACCCAACAACCAATCTTTCTCCGTCAGCGGCCGCGCGTTTTCAATTTCAGACCGCAAAATTTGCATTTCCTCCGTCGTCAAAATTTTTTGCCCCGACCGCTGCGCCACCAGTTTTTGGGTAAAATGCAGGATGTTTTTGTAATTTTCGAGATGATAGGCAAGCATCTTTTTCCGGCTCAAAAACTGCCCGAAAGTTTTGAAAAAAGCCGCGAGCACCCGCCATTCGCCCATTTCGAACCAGATTTTCATCAGCAAAACCCGACCGTCGAGTTCCAAAAACAGGTCGTCCGATTGCAAATTTTGCAACAGCGGCTGCGCTTTTTCAAAGTCCCGGCAGTCGTAAAAATAGCGGGCGAGGCAAAAATTGGCGTACGGTTCCCGGAAATTTTCGGCCAGCAGCGGCCTGTTTTTTTCGATAAAATCCAAAACCCACGCCCGCTCGCCCAATTTCAAAGCCGCCGAAACGATGTTTTTAAAAGTAAAACGGCTCAACTGCCCACTCGCCTCAGGCGAGTCCAAAAACACGCCGCGCGCCAGCCCGATTTTGTACAGATCAAAAACCTCCCGGAAAAAATCCGAGTCGCCCATGTTCAGCCGCCGGATGCAAAAATTGATGGCATAAATAAAAACCTCGCCCAGTTCCTGCGCGTCCAGCCAGTCCGCCGCCGCCGTCAAAAGTTGTTTCAATTCCAGAAATTTGTCCACCCGCGCCGCGTCGGTCAAACACAAATAACTTGTGTGGTACAACCGGACGAGCGGCTGGCGCGGCGTTTTTTCGGCCTCGCCCGACTCAAAATCCGCCAAAATCGCCGCCAAAAATGGCAACGAATACGCCGTTTTGTAAACCGCCTGATGGCTCGCCGCCGCGCAGGCAATCCGCAACATTTCCGCCGCAAAAAAATCCGACAACTCGTCCGACATTTCCTCGATGTTCAAAAACTCCGTCCGCCCGACCCGCTGCCGGAACCGTTCTTCCTGCGCCGCATATTTTTCGAGGTGAAACCACGCATTTTGAACCGTCGAACGCGCGATTTCGGCATCCGCGGCGCCGAGATAATTTTTTGCCAAATCGGGCAATTGCCGCTCCCGGCAATATTTTGCCAACAAAAGATGCCGCCGCGAACCCTCGTTTTGCTGCCGGAACCACACCGCAAAGTCTTCTAAAATTCTAAAAAAATCCGACAACAAACGCCGCAGCAAAACATCGTCAAAAACCTGCCCGGGAAAAACCGCCGCGAACACTTTTTCCTTTTTCAAGACACTTTTTGAAAGCGTTTTTTTGCTGTCCAAAAAGTCGTAAAATATTGACAACGAGCGATTTGGGTTGTGGACAGGCGAGTGGACAAATTTTTTCAGCACCCGGCGTTCCTCGGCTGAAAAAGTCAAAAAAAACTGGATGGCTTTGCTCAAAAGCATATTTTAAGTTCAGATTTTTTCCGACAAAATTACAAAAATGTTGTCTTCCAAAAACTTGTGGGGCGGGGCGGGGCGGTTGCACTTTTGTTTTGTCAATTTTTTTGCCGTGGTTTTGTCATTCAGGAGGAATCCGTCCCAACCCAGTTTCGTCTTGGTATAGTTGTTTTTCGCCAAAAATCATGGCAAAACTGGGTTGGGTCGGATTCCTCCTGAATGACAAAAGCCACGGCAAATCCATTTATTCATCAGTAAAAATTTTAAAAAAATGAAAAGTTTTTTCCTTTTTCCGATTGCTTTTTTCCTGCTCGTTTTTGGGCAAAAAACCGTGGCGCAGTCCCCGATTCAATTTACCGTTTGTCCAAAAATGTGGAGCACCGGCGCGGCGGTCAAAGTGGATTTTGTGGAAATGCAGATCAAAAACCCGTCGTTTCCGGTGGCTTCGATGGTTTTCCCGGCGACGGGGGCGGATTGCATCGAAATTACCGTCCCGACGGGCCTTCAAAATTCCGGTTCGACCTACCATTTTGAAGGTTTGAAAGACGAGACCGGGCTGAACGGTATCACGATGAACGATGTGTGGGAACTGCGGCTTCATATTTTGGGCATAAAACCGTTCGGTTCGCCGTTCCCGATTTTGGCCAGCGACATCAACAACAGTTTCAGCATGACCACTTTTGACCTTGTTTTGATCCAGAAAAAACTGCTGGGGCTGCCGGACAACGGCCAGTTTTCGTGGCATTCGTTGCCCGGTTATTGGGATTTTTCGTTGATGATTCCCAACCCGTTCAACAATCCGGCCTGCTGCCAAAACCTGAGTTTGGCCGAACTCGCGACTTTTCAAAACGACTCGATGGACCTGGTTTTTTACAAAAAAGGCGACGTGGATGGCGATGCCGATCCGCAGTTGGACAATTTTTCCCCAAATTTTACAGAAACCGCGCGGCTCGGGATGGGCAATCAGCAGTTTGCGGCGGGCGAGACGAAAACGGTCGGGTTTGCTTCGCAGATTGCGGGGCAGGCGATTGGGGCTTTTCAATTTGAACTGGAATTTGACCCGGCGAAACTGGAAATTTTGGGCGTGGAAAGCACTGATTTTGCCGTGCAATTTGAAGTTTCGGGCAAAAAAATTACGCTGCTCGGCATCAATTTGAACGGCTCGACGGTCGTGCCGGGCGACCTTTTCAAAATAAAAGCAAAAGCAAAAGTTGCTGGTTTTGCTAAAGATTTCCTGGCTTTGAAACCTGAAAAACTGCACCCGCTGGCGACGGTCGGCGAGGTCGGCGACACGCGCCTGGCGACGCTCGCACTGAGCATTGTTTCGAAAACCGGAGACGTGGAAAATGATTTTTCGGGACTAAAAATTTACCCAAATCCGGCGGGCGCGGCGGGCACGTTGTTGTTTTTTGATTCCAAAATTTTGGAAGATACTCGATTGATTGTCAGCGACTTGACCGGGAAAACAGTTTTTGAAAAACCGATTTCGGTGCTGCGCGGCGAGAACAAAATCGAAATCCCGGCGGCTGCAATCCCGGCGGGCGGGGTGTGTTTTTTCCAGTTTATTTTGAATGGAAAAGTGGTGGCGGGGCGGTTGCTTGGTTTTTGATTTTTAAAAAATAAGTGGCTTTCAGAAAGTTGTTGGCGTCCCCGCCATAGCCTCCCGGAAGTTCAAGAAAGAATCACGAGGTCAATATCCGAGGCCGTCAACTTCTTCAAAAGTTGATTAAAAATCCCCGTGCTCAAAATGATTTGGAACAAACTCAAATGCGGTTTGCCGAGGCAAATCGTCGTCGCCTGATATTTTTCAGCCGTTTCGATGATGGCCGAGGCGATGTTTTCGCTTTTGATTTGGAGGACTTCCGCACCGAGTTCGGTCGCCATTTTGAAATTATTTATCAAATGCCGCTGCGTGGCGAGCGCGATTTTGTCGGCACTTTCGGCGGGCGTTTCGACAAAAAGGACGTACCATTTCGAGTTGTAATAACCCGCGAGCCGGGCGGTTTTTCGGATGACGTTTTCGGCAGTTTTGTGGTTCGAGGAGATGCAGGCCAAAAACCTTTCCGGGTGATATTTCGTGGCTTGCGCGGGCAGTTCGAGGTCAATTTTCCGCTCGACCTGCGACATCACCTCGCGCAGGGCGAGTTCGCGGAGTTGCAGGATTCTTTCGGGCTGGAAAAAATTGCGGAGCGCGATTTCCACTTTGTCGGGCGTGTAAATTTTCCCTTGTTTCAATCGCGTGATCAATTCGTCGGCGGTCAGGTCAATGTTCACGACCTCGTCGGCCAAATTCAGAACGGCATCGGGCACGCGCTCGCTGACTTCGATGCCCGAAATTTGCTGCACGTCGCGCTTCAGGCTTTCCAAATGCTGGATGTTCACCGCAGAAATGACCGAAATCCCGGCTTCGAGGAGGTCTTGCACGTCCTGCCAGCGTTTTTCGTTTTTGCCGCCGGGCGCGTTCGAGTGCGCCAGTTCGTCCACGATGACGAGTTCGGGCGGGTTTTTCAGGATTTCCGCGAGGTCCATTTCTTCCACTTTTTTGCCTTTGTAAAAAATCGAGCGGCGCGGCACGATGGGCAAACCCGCAACCAACGCCTCCGTTTCGGCGCGTCCGTGCGTCTCGACGTAGCCGATTTTGAGGTGTACGCCGCTGGCCAAAAGCGCGTGCGCCTCCTGCAACATCCGGTACGTTTTGCCGACCCCGGCGGACATTCCGATGTAGATTTTGAACTTTCCGCGTTTTTCACGGCGGATGAGTTCGAGGAAGTGTTCGGCGGATTTTTCCATTTTACCAGACAGTTTTTTTACCACAAAGGCACATTAGGAAACATAAGACTTTGATTTACTTTGACTTATGTTTTCTGATGTGCCTTTGTGGTGAAAAATCAAAAACTCACGGCCAGCGAAGTCGTCCCGTAAAAAGTGCCGTTCCGCAAATCGTTTTTCCCCAAAAAAATGAATTCGTCGCTGCCCAAATACCGCAGTTCAAACCGCAGCATGGCATTTGGCGCAGCCAAAAAATCGAGGTTCACCGAGCCGCCGGTGACCGCAAAATTGGGCGCGATGATGACCCCGTCGTCGTCCGTGTAATTTTCGACGCGGCCTGCGATGGCCCATTTTTGGTTCAAATTTATTTTCAAAATAGCAATTGGGCTGAACCAGATATTTTGCCCCTCGACCAACGATTTTTCAGTGCCGATATCAAAACCTGCGGTCAAACCGACCTTTTCCGAAAATTGGAAAATGCCGTAAAAATTGTTGAAAACACGCCATTGCCGTGCCGAATCGGGGCGTTCGTTGCCAACGTAAGTTGACCAATTCAAGGTGGTTTTGGCGTTCGGCTTCCACAAAATCTGGCTGCCGAACGCGGGCGACGAGTTCACGCGGGCGATGCGCTGCCAGCCGTTCAAGACCAGCGCGGCGAGCGTCCATTTTTCATTTGGGGAAAAAGTGAGTTTCGCGCCCGCCTCAAAATATGGCGAGTTTTCGGCCAAAATACTGCGCGTCAAAGTCCAGCAATCTTTGGAAATGGCGCTTTCAAAACCGATGTGCGAGGGCAAAATGCCCGCGTCAAGCCACGTTTTTTCGCCCAGTTTCAGGCCGACGTTTGCCTCCAAAATGTTTTTCAAAACCTGCGGCTCGGCGGCGTAATTGTCGGCGATGTAAGTTCCGGTGGCGAGCGCGAGGTTTGCCCGCGTTTTTTTGGAAGAATAGGCCGCTTTCAAAAATCCCAAATTGAGGTTGAACTCGTTTTGGCGGTTGTGGCTGTACAAAAATCCGGGGCGACGGTTGTCCGTCGGCTGGTTGAAATCGTAGGCATAAAACGTTTCGGCGTAGCCTGAAAATTGAACGGTTGCCGTGGTGTCTTGGCCGAAAAGGTTGGCAGCGAGGCCAAGAAATGTCAAAAACAGAAAATTTTTCATTTAAAAAAGAGAAGAGTTTTTTAAAAAATAGGTTTTCATTTCAAATTATCCAAAGCCAAATTCAGCCGAAGCACGTTCACTTTCGGAACGCCGAACCAGCCGAAAACGGGTTTTTCAATCTGATTTTCAACGAGTTGCGCGAGCCGCGCCGCGTCAATTTTTCGCTCGGCGGCCACCCGTTTCACCTGAATTCGCGCCGCCTGCGGCGAAATATCCGGGTCGAGGCCGCTGCCCGAAGCCGTGACCATTTCCGCAGGGATTTTCGAACGCCGTAAATATGGATGCGCCGCCGCGAAATCGGCCACGCGTTTTTCCACGTCTTTCAAATAATCGGGGTTGGTCGGGCCTTTGTTCGAGCCTGCCGAACCAGCCGCGTTGTAATTGACCGCCGACGGGCGCGACCAGAAAAACTGGGGCGCATCGAATTTTTGGCCGATGCGGGTCGCGCCGATTTTCTGGCCGTTTTTTTCCAAAAACTCGACTTTTCCGTGCGCCGGGGCGAGTTGGGCGATGCCCCAAATCACTGCCGGGTACATCACCGCGAAGACGGCGATGCTGAAAAACGTGAGTTTCAGGGAAGGAATGATGTGAGATTTCATGTTGAAATTTTCATTTTAAGGCTCGTGAGGGTCTGCGACCCGATACGTTCTGTTGGCAGGTCTTTGACCTGCATACGCGACAGAAAATGCAGG